>DATNLN010000056.1:0-77256 GCA_035602855.1 Candidatus Acidiferrales bacterium | reverse complement strand
AGTTGATCGAAGAAGTGAAGCCTCAGGCCGTGATCTTGGATCCGATTACGAATTTGATCAGCAGCAGCACCGAAAAGGAAGTTTACTCGATGCTCTTGCGTTTGATAGACACCATGAAAAACGCAGGAATCACTGCGGTTTTTGTCAGCCTCACAGGTGGTGGCAGTACACTGGAGGGAACAAACATCGGCATTTCCTCGCTCACCGACACCTGGATCTTGCTTAGAGACATAGAGCTGAATGGCGAACGCAATCGCTGTCTATATGTTTTAAAGTCCCGCGGCATGGCGCACTCCAACCAACTTCGCGAGTTCGTGATGACCGATCATGGCATCCGACTCGTCCCGGCGTACATAGGCGCTGGCGGCGTGTTGACAGGATCTTCGCGCGTGGCCCAAGAGGCGAAAGAAAAAACCGACTCCGTGCTGCGGCAGCAAGCAGCGCAGACCAGGCAACACCAAATCAATCGGAAGCGCTTGGAGCTGCAGGCGCAGGTCGAGTCCTTGCAGGCCGAACTAGCAGACGTTGAGCGAGAAGCTACGGCGGCAGGACTCGAAGAGCAGCAGCGCGAAGCGGAATTGAAACTAGATCGCGAACGGATGGCCGAAAGCCGCGGATCCCGGTAAACTGGTCACTCTTACTGGGAAATGAGGCACGAGCACAATGGCAGCTAAATCTAAATCGAAGGCTACTAAGTCCAGGAGATCCTCTAAATCAGCCATCGACTTGCGACTGTATGTCGCGGGACAAACCCCAAAATCTCTCGCCGCAATATCGAACCTGAAGAAGATCTGCGACGAGCACGCAGACGCCCCGTATCACATAGAGGTTATTGACCTTATAAAGAATCCGGCGCTCGCACGAGACCATCAGATCGTCGCTATCCCTACCCTGGTCCGAAATCTGCCCGTTCCGATTCGTAAGATTATCGGAGACCTGTCTGATACCGAGCGTGTCCTGGTAGGGCTCCAAATCGTCGGACCGACCAGGCCCTGAGCGCCTGACGCCCAACTTCTTGCCCGGCTGCGCGCTCCGTTGAAGTCCGGGAGGCGCGAAACGCATACAGGATATTCCCTATTTCTAAATATTGCGGCAGAACGGAGAATCCCGATCTGACCAAACGGGCCAATTCGAAGACGCGCCGGAAAGCCAAAAAAACCGCTCGACGTTCGAGCAACGAACGTGAAACGCATATCGAGGACTCGCAGGAGATAGTCCTCGCCATTCGCCGCGGCAAGATCGACGCCCTCGTGATTGAAGGCGCCCACGGCGAGCAGGTCCTGACCTTGCAGGACTCGGACCACGCATACCGGGTCCTGGTAGAGACCATCAATGACGGAGTAGCAACGCTTGATCACTCCGGCAGGATTCTTTACGCCAACACTCGTTTTGGCGCGATTCTGAGGCTCCGCTCCGCCAATTTCATCGGTACTCCTCTGCAGAGCCATGTCCCGACTTCCGATCGAGGCACGCTCGAAAACCTGATCGCTCAGGGTTCCCGAGCGAGCACACAGGGCGAAGTGACGCTCAACGAAGCGGAAGGACGCTCTCGAATCGTCCGGCTGTCTCTGGCTCCGATCAGCGATTCCGAGCAGGGGAATCTTTGCGTGGTTGCGACCGAATTGACCGAACTGGTCGAAGCGAATGAAGCGTTGCGTTCGAACGAAGAATCCCTGCGACAACTTTCCGCTCGATTGCTGAAACTTCAGGATGAAGAGCGGCGTCACATCGCGCGCGACTTGCACGATATCACGGGTCAAAAGCTAGCCTTGCAGTCGATCACCCTGTCGCAATTGCTGACTCGCCAACAGTCGAACGCGAACTCTGAGGACTTGGTTTCCGAGTGCGTGAAGCTGAACCAACAGGTCGCAGAAGATGTTCGCACTTTGTCCTATCTGTTGCATCCGCCTTTGCTCGACGAGCTCGGGCTATCTTCCGCCGTGAAATGGTACGCCGAAGGTTTTCAAAAAAGGACCGGCATCGCGGTAGAAGTGGACGTTGCTTCTGATTTCTTGCGGTTGTCGCCTGACGTCGAAGTGCCGCTGTTTCGAATCATCCAAGAAAGCCTCAACAACGTTCACCGTTATTCTGGCAGCCGCACCGCCTCCGTCCACCTCAAGCTGACGCCGGGGAAAACGGTTGAAGTAGTAGTAAAAGATTTCGGAAAGGGCATAAGCCCGGGCGTCTTCAACTCCGCAACGGGAGCGGTGGCGCCGATCGGAGTTGGTATCCAGGGAATGCAGGAGCGGATGCGCCAGTTAGCGGGAAAACTCGAGATTACTTCTCGCGCCGGCAAAGGGACCGTGGTCACCGCAACGATTCCCGTTTCGGCGACCCCGACTCCTGCGCCCATCGAGTCGGCGCCTCCGCTGCTGGATCATGTCACCGATCCCAACTTCCGCAAGCCGGACGACCTGCGGAAGAAAATCCTGATTGCTGATGATCACGAGTTGCTGCGTCGAGGCATCCGCGCGATGTTCGAAACCGAGAGCGAGTGGGTGATATGCGGCGAGGCCGTCGACGGGCAGGACGCTATCGACAAGGCTCGCGGCCTTCGTCCCGACCTTGTCATTCTCGACATCAATATGCCGGTGCTAAACGGCCTGGCTGCCGTGCGCCAAATCTTGCGCGGCTCCCCCAACACAAAGATCCTGGTTTTCACCATCCACGATTCGGAGCAAACGGCCGCCGAAGTGAAACGCTCTGGTGCCCACGGTTATGTATCAAAAAACAACGCAGGCGCTGATCTCCTGAAAGCGGCGAAGGACGTTCTGAGAGAGAATGTCTCGGGCGCTCCAGCCGGTTCCGTCCCGACGAACTAGCTCGCTCCACCGTCAAACTCTGCCCGAATCTCGCGTCGCTTTGGGGATGAAATCCGAAGACAAACTGGGTACACTCTGTGCTCATAAGGCTGTTGCTCCTTCTTGGCACGATTTCCCTTTAGACAAAAGAGTTATGCCATGAAGCAACAGCCTTTTTCAATTTAGTACCAGAAATCCGGGCTAACCTCTCATGCGCCCAAACAATTATTCGAGCCTTGGCAGATTCTCGCTTTCATTTGCAGCGGTCATCTTCGTATCGATCGGTGGCTGTCGGGCGCAACAGTCCACTAGCGACCCCAGGCCTCTGGCCGATGCCCCGGCGCAGAGCGCTGCCGAGGGAAAGAACTTCTTCACACGCTGGGCGGAGTATTACCGCCAGGACTGGTCACCCGGGACTGCTTCTTCCGCGCCTGCCCCGGCGCGCCGCGGCCTCCCGTCACCGCTGGATTCTCCGCCATTTCCAAATTCAGACTGGTCGTACGGGGGTTCGCCAGTGATTGGCGAGCCGGACACCAACAGTTATCCACTGATGACCGCCATCAACCAGTCCCGCAGCCGCACGAAGCTCTATGGATGGCTCGATCCCACACTAAATTTCAGCACCTCTACGAACAGCAATGCGCCCGAGGCGAACGATGTCTACTCGAATCGTTTTGAGCTGAATCAATTCGTCCTCTACGTCGAGCGCCTGCCCGATTCCGTACAACAAAATCACGTCGACTGGGGCTACCATCTGACGGCCCTCTATGGCACGGATTATCGCTTCACCGTCGCCAAAGGCTACCTGAGCAGCCGATGGCTGAACGGTCATCATGAATATGGCTTTGATCCGACGCTTGAATATGTCGATGTGTACATTCCACAGGTCGCGCAAGGCATGAATCTGAGGTTCGGGCGCTTCATCTCCGTCCCCGGAATCGAGGCCCAGCTGGCTCCGAACAATTACATCTTCAGCCACTCAGTGCTCTATGCAATTGACCCCTTTACTGACACGGGATTGATCGCGACGGTGAAGCTGAACGACCAGTTTCTGGTGCAGCTAGGAGTGACCGCTGGCCACGATGTTGCCCCCTGGGCGTCCGGTGCCAAGCCCTCCGGCACGGCTTGCCTGAGCTATACGACCAAATCCGTGAATGACAATTTCTACCTGTGTGCCAATGGCATCAATGACGGCAAATACGCCTACAACAATCTGCAGCAATACGACGCGACCTGGTATCACAAGTTCTCGAAGACGGTGCACATGGCGACCGAGACCTGGTACATGTATGAGCGCGACGTGCCTGCGATCGGAGGAACGATCAAGCCCGAAACCGGTGCGAATCCCGCATACTGCTTGCCCGGAGAACAGCGTTGCACGGCTCCTGAATACGCCGCGGTCAATTTCCTGCAGAAGGAACTCTCCGCGCATGACTTCGTGTCAGTTCGCAGCGACTTTCTCGATGACAAGAAAGGCCAGCGCACCGGCTACGCCACCAAGTATTCGGAGAACACGATCATGTGGTGTCATTGGATTGGAACCACCGTACAGTTGCGTCCGGAATTGCGTTTCGAGCGCGCGTGGGATCAGAAAGCCTACGATAACGGCCGAAGGCAAAATCAACTGACGGTGGCCAGCGATCTGATTTTCCACTTTTGACTGCAAACGATCGCTTATCGTCCTTTCTAGGGGCGAGCAGCAATGACATACGTAGGTTGGTACCAGCAAAACTTGCGTGTGGTATCGAGGGCAGCGAGAAAGGCAAGAATGGCTTCGCGTACAGTATAAGCGACGCTGGGAAACGCAGTTAGATTTTTAACCTCATCGGCTTTTAACCGAAGGGTTAGAAGTGCGAGCCCGCCCGCTCTCAGCTACAGTTGAGACGGGAGGCCACGATTTCAAGGGCATCCATGCTTAAAGGTAGTATGCCTATGGTTTTCTGAGTTCTTGGCAGGTCTCGGTGAGAATGCGAAGTTTGTTGCGCGTGATCTCGAGCGGCACATGTCCAAATCCGCACTCGCTGGTAAGCAGGAGGCGATCGGGCGAGAAATATACGAGCGCAGGCTTCAGACGCTCGCGGATGATTTCTGGGGTTTCGATCGCATCGCTGCGCTGATCAATCACGCCGAGCGCCAAATCGCCTTGGAAGGGCCACTGCGTCCACAGCTCCATCAAGTCGTAGCCGAGTGTGCAGTACTCGAGAGAGACTTCATCAATCTTGACGGCGCGGAAAGCTGGCACGATGTCGGTATACTTCGTGAAATAAACCCGCTTTCGCCGGGGGTTGCCACCGCAGACGTGCAGCCCGAACCTGACTCGCGGCAGCGAATCGATCAGTTCGTTTAGTATTTCCGCGGCCCACAAACTGTCTTCGGGCGACTCGGTCCACATCGGTTCATCGATCTGAATATTGTCGCATCCTGCGGCAATCACCTCGCGCAGCTCCGCCGCCAATACCTGTGCGTAAGCGCGGCACAGACTTTGCTCGTCGGGATAGAGATCCGGGCGCTCGTTCACGGTGAAGCGGGTAAGTACATGCGGGCCGGTCACAGTCTGCTTAACGCGGCAGCGGGAAGGAGCCGCGTCGCGCGCGAGCTTCCAGTTACGCGCCAGTTCGAAGCGCGAATTCTTGATTTCGCCGATCACCCGCGCGCATTCGATTCCGAATCCCGCGGTGCCGAAGGATTGCTTCACCATTCCTTCGAACGTGATTCCCTCGAGCCGCTTCTGATAAAAATAATACATATTTTCGCGGTACCCCTCGCCATCGGTGATGACGTCAAGTCCAAGGTCCGCCTGATCGCGCGCCGCCCATTGGATCAGTTCGTCGGTTTCCGCGCGGCTGAGCGAGGGTTTCTTCATCGTATCTTCCACGCTCGAATTTCGTGGGTAGCTGCCTACGACGGTGCTGAGGTATGGGGGCATCGGTCGTTAGCCAGTGTGCTAGACAGCCGGCAAGCCCGCAGTGAATCGAGCCTCATTAATGTGCGCTCTCACGCCTTCCTCCAGGGGACCAGGTGCAAAATCAATCTCACGAATCAAACGAGTACCGTCTTGACGATCAATCAAAGGCGTGCCGGAGCCTTCCGTAAAAGCGATCTGCGCGTCGGGAATCCACTTTTTGACAATCGCCGCGAGTTGGGCGGCCCTGACGCAGTGACCGCCATTATTGTAGACGAAGTGGGCGAGCTTGGGCTTCAGGGCGAGCCTCACCAGTTGCTCCGCGCAGTCGTGTTTGTAGATCCAGGTGTCGCGCGTTTGCGACCCAAACGGCAGCGTGACGGGTTCGCCGATGGCGGGCTTGGAAGCGAAATGTTCGGCCCACATGACGGCGCTGCGCTTGCGGCCGTGACCGAAAACGACAGGCGGCCGAGTGCACGCGATGTTCGCTTGATACCGCTCAACATAGCGCCGGGCCATGTGTTCGTTCAGAAGCTTCATCACCGCGTAGGTGAACGCGTGAGAAGCCGGGTCACAAAAATCGGCTTCGGTCACGGGCCGGTCGCCGTACGCCTGTTGCGACGGACCTGCTACGGTTTCACTGCTCGTGAAGAGCAGGCGGGAAAGTTTATGGTGCACCGCCGCTTCAAACATATGGGTCATCCCTAGAATGTTGACGCGCGTCGAAAGCGAAGTATTTTCATCAACCAAGGGCCCCATCACATAGGCCAGGTGGATGCTATGGGTGATATCAGGATGCTGGTGAAAGACGGCCATCACATCGCGGAAGTCGCTCACGTCCATGAGAACGGAATCGAAGGTGGCGCCGGTACGGCCGGCCACGGTGCGCAGGCTCGCGAGGGCTTCGGCGTCGGCGGCTCGATCGGCGGCGACGCTTGGAATGCCGCGCTGCAGGAGATTGCGGACGACCGATTGGCCAATGAAGCCCAAGCCGCCCGTTACCAGGAACTTCGCACGTTCGCTCATGGACTCGCTCGCTTATTCCTCTGCCGATGCCAGCGTCGGTTTATAACCGACGAAAGAGAAATAAATCACGATGGCGTAACAGAACAGGGGAACCGCAAAGGCCGCCTGGATTGAGCTACGGTCCGAAATATAGCCCATGAAGGCGGGAACAATCGCGCCTCCGATGATGGACATTACCAGAAGAGAAGAGCCGAGCTTGGTGTAGGCGCCGAGGTTCTTGATGCTCAGCGCAAAAATCGTCGGGAACATGATGGAATCGAAGAAACCCAGCAGCACGACGGCCCACACGGGCGCGATTCCGATGGCAAAAATCGCGACGAGGGTGCACAGGGCGGCGGCGGATGAGAAAAGGCCGAGCAACTTGGGAGGCGCAACTCGCTTCATGATTGCGGAACCGGCGAAGCGGCCGATCATGAAGCCAAATAAGTGCCACTTGAGGTAGTCCGCGGCGGTTTTTTCCGGAGTGCCGGGCAGCGCGTGCTGCGTGAAGCGAATCACGAAGCTGGTGACTCCTACCTGCGCGCCCACGTAAAAGAATTCGGTGACGACGCCGCGAATCAGGTGTTTGTAATGCCAAATACCCTTGTGGGTCTTGGGCGCGGCCTCTGGCGCCGGCAACACTTCGCCGCTCGATTCGCGCACTTCCGGCAGATGAGCAAAATAGATCAGCGCCGCGACGAACAGAAAGATTCCTGCAATTACAAGATAGGTGCCCCTGACCCGGTTCGCTTCCGAAGCTGAATAAATCTGCCATTGCTCCGGAGTCATCGCAGCAAGCTTGGCGGCGGAGTACTCGATCCCCGAAAGAATGAAAGCCCTGCCGATGAACGGAGTTACCCAGGCGCCCACGGCGTTAAAAGACTGTGCCAGATTCAGGCGGCGTTCCGATGATTCTGGAGGACCCAGAATCGTGACGTAAGGATTGGCGGCGACTTCCAGAATGCCCTGGCCGCAGGCCATCACAAACAGCGCGAACAGGAAAAATCCGTAAGTCCGAATCGAAGCGGCGGGGACGAACAGGATCGCACCAACAGCGCACGTTCCCAGGCCAACCAGAATGCCTTTTCGATAGCCGATGCGCTCCATCAGCCATCCCGCCGGGAGCGCCGCCAGGAAATATCCGCCAAAAAAAGCAGTCTGAATCAGCGACGACTGGAAATCGCTGAGGTTGAAAGTCTTCTTTAAATGCGGAATCAGAATGTCGTTGAGGTTGACCCCGAGCGCCCAAAGGAAAAAAAGGCTCGTGACCAGCACGAAAGGAACCACATACTTCCGCTCGGTAAGTGGCGCAGAATGATTTCCCATGCGTCTCCGTTACGCCAACGCTCGGTCGAGGTGCACATAACCGCCGTCCACATACATGTGTTGTCCGGTGATATGCGAAGCCTGCGCGGAGATCAGGAACACAACCATCGCAGCAATCTCATCCGGTGTCGTCATTCTTTTTTCAAACGGAATTCTGGCCGTGATGGTTTTGAGCTTCGCCTCAGGGTCAGGAAATTTGCCAAGCCACTGCTGGTAGAGGGGCGTCATGACCTCGGCAGGAACCACGGCGTTGACGCGGATGCCATGGGGCAGAAGTTCCACCGCCCACTCTCGCGTCAGCGCCAGGATCGCGCCCTTCGCCGCCACGTACCCCGAAGTATTTCCCTGTCCCGTCACCGCGGTTTTGGAACTGATGCTGACGACCGATCCACGCGTGAGTTTCAAATAAGGAAGGGCGAAGTGCGTCATATTGTAGTAATGCAAGAGATTGAGTTTCAGCGAGCCGACAAATTTTTCTGGACTACCCAGCTCCAGGCCGACGCCGTCGTTCACGCCTGCGTTGTTGATGAGCGCGTCAATTCGGCCGAATGCGCGCATTGTCTCCGCGACGGCTTGCGCGCAATTCTCCGCAGGTTCGAGATCCGCGACGACGCGGAGGCCGCGGCCGCGATCGAGTTGCAATTCGCGAAAAAGTTTGTCGCAGGCTTGCTGGTCGCGATCTACGATCACCGGGATCGCGCCTTCGCGCACCGAGGCTTTAGTGATCGCCGCGCCGATGCCCTTCGCACCGCCGGTAACGACCACGACTTTGTCTTGTAGCTGTAGATCCATGCACTACTCCCGCACCAGCTTAGGCGAACCAGAACTGCTATCCACGAAGGTTGAAGAATCCGCCATCGAAAGGAAAGTCCACACCCGTTACGAAAGCAGCCGCGTCGGAACAAAGATAGAGCGCAAGGGCTGCGACCTCGTCCGGTTCGGCCATGCGGCCGATAGGCTGCGAATGGGCCAATTTGCCGAACATTTCTTCCTCACGGCCGGGATAGTGCTGCCGCAGGTAGCCATCTACAAACGGCGTATGGACTCGAGCGGGCGAGATGCAATTGCAGCGGATGTTGCAGGCAAGGTAATCCCTGGCGACGGAATAAGTCATGGCAATCACCGCGCCCTTGCTCGTCGAATAAGCAAAGCGGTCCGCGAGACCCGAGGAACCCGCAATCGAAGCCATGTTGAGAATTACGCCGCCGCCGTTCGCTTTCATGTGGGCGACGGCGGCGAGCATGCAGTGATAAATGCCTTTTACGTTCACCTGAAAAACTCGATCGAAGTCGCGCTCCGTCGTGGATTCCAGTTTGCCAACATGAGAGATCCCCGCATTGTTCACCAAGGTGTCGATTCCGCCGCGCTGCGCAAGTTCTTGAAATACCGCCCGCACTTCCTCCTGGTTCGTGACATCGCATTCATGAGCAGAAGCTTCACCGCCGCCGTCGAGAATCTCCTGCACGGTCTCCCGCGCCTCTTTGGAATGAATATCCAGCACGCACACGCGCGCTCCGTTCGTCGCAAAAAGGTGGGCGATGGCTCTGCCGATGCCGCTTGCGCCGCCCGTAACGATGACCGTTTTGCCATCCAGGCGAAACCCATTCGAATTCTTGACGGGATTGATCAGAGAGAGACTCCTCGTTTCCAGGGAATGAAGTCGTTTTGGCCCAGTGCCTCTGCTTTGGTCCGGACCTGGCCGCTGGCTACCGCGATCACCTTCTCCAGAATTGCTTCCCCCATCTGCTCGATCGTCACGTCTCCGTCGATGATCGGTCCCGTGTCAAAATCCACGATATCCGCCATGCGCCGCGCGAGCGCCGAATTGGTCGAGATCTTTACAACCGGCGCAACCGGGTTTCCGGTGGGCGTACCCAGTCCGGTGGTAAAAAGCACCACGTTCGCTCCGGCGCCCACCTGCGCGGTGACGCACTCCACGTCATTCCCCGGAGTGCATTGCAGATTCAGTCCCGGTTCCGTTGAATACTCGGGATAATCCAGCACGGCAGTGACGGGGGATGTTCCGCCTTTTTTTGCGGCGCCGGCCGATTTCATGGCATCGGTAACGAGCCCGTCGCGGATGTTTCCGGGCGAGGGATTCATGTCGAACCCGGAGCGAACCGCTTTTGCTCTGGCGGCGTAATCGCGCATCAGTTGGATGAAGCGATCGCCAACTTCCTTGCGGGTGCTGCGCTCGATCAGTTCCTGTTCGACGCCGCAAAGCTCGGGAAATTCCGACAAGATGGTGCGGCCGCCGAGCGCGGCGACAATATCAGAAACGTGACCGATCGCAGGATTCGCGGAAATGCCGGAAAACCCGTCGGAGCCGCCGCACTTCAGTCCGACGCATAATCGCGAAAGCGGCGCCGGCGCGCGTCTGCAGCTTTCGCTCATCTCCATCAGCTGGACAAAGGTCTTGCGAATTGCTTCCGACATCATCGCCAGTTCCGACCCGCTGTGTTGCTGCTCGAATACCAGAAGAGGCTTCGAGAACTTTGCGTCGCGCTTCTTGATCTGTTCCAGGAGTATTGCAACCTGCGAATGCTGACAGCCGAGGCTCAGAACGGTGGCGCCCGCTATGTTGGGGTGGTGGATGTATCCGGCAATCAGAGCACAAAGATTATCGGAATCCTCGCGCGTTCCGCCGCAACCGCCTTCATGCATCAGAAACTTGATCCCGTCAACATTCTCGAACACTGGCGGAGGCGGCGCAGGAGCATCCGCACCCACAGCGCCGTGGCCTGCGATTTCACTCGACCGGCCCGCTTGATACAGGCGCACGAATTCCGCCACCTGCTGACGGTAGATTTGCGGCGCAGCAAACCCTAACTCTTCTTCAAACGCCTGCTTCAGGACGGCGATATTCCGGTTTTCGCAGAACACCAGCGGAACCACGAGCCAATAATTCCGCGTCCCCACTTGACCGTCCGCGCGGTGATATCCCAGAAACTTTGTGTTTCGCCACCGCGAGGTGGCGGGGGGCGTCCAGGAATACTCGGTGGTTTTTTCGTGGAAGGGCGCAGCCTGGTGATGAAGATTGAGTGGCGTTAAGACTTCACCTTGCCGGATGGGCCGCATGGCCTTACCGACAAGCACGCCGTACATGATGACATCGCCGCCTGGCTGGAGCGGCACCGTCGCGAACTTGTGTTTGGCCAGCACGTCGGTTGCCAGCGTGTAGGCGGCACCCGAGAACGTGAGCTGCTCGCCCTTGCGCAAGTCCTTTAGCGCCACCAGAACATTGTCTGCGGGCGTTAGTTGCAGCACGCCATCGTGTTTGCTGCTGCCTGACATAGCCGTTCCAAAGTACCTGAAAGCGCCGCTAATTGCCGCGATGCGTTGCACGGTCGCGCCAAGCGATATAGCAAGCGCTTCAGGAATATTCAAGATAAAAAATTCACTTTTCACATCGCAAAATCTCGGGTATATAGTGCTGGCAAGAAGGGTGGCCTGGAAAGAGCATCCGTTTCCAGCGTAAGCTGCACAAGTTTTTACGTGGGGGGGACCGCATGATCCGTGCACGCCAAGCGAAATCAGCTCCCGTGGGAGTCGTCACCAAAGTCTTGCGAGTGTTCGAAGCTCTGAGCGCGGCGCCCGAGGGTCTGCCGCTCAAGGATGTTGCGCTGCGAACTGGCATCAACAAAAGCACCGCATACCGATTCCTCGCTCATTTGGAATTCGAGGGCTACCTTTTCCGCGACGATGCGGGCTCTTACCTGCTTGGCCCAAGGCTGGTGCGGTTGGGCTCTGGGATCAGCTATCAAACGTCGCTGCGAAAGATCAGCCGCCCTGTGCTGCAGGATTTGTGGAAAGTAACCGGCGAAACCGTCAACCTGGGAACGCTGGACGGGCAGGACGTTTTCTATCTGGACGTCCTGCAAAGTCCGCACCCGTTTCGGATGGCATCGCCCGTGGGGACCTGGCGTCCGATTTATTGCACCGCGATGGGAAAAGCGCTGGCTGCGTTTTTGCCGCAGGAAGAAAAGGAGCACGTCATCGGATCGCTGAAGTTTGAACGGTTGACTCCGCACACGATCACGCAACCGTTGCGGCTGAGACGCGAACTGGAAAGTATCCGCCAGCGCGGCTATGGGCTGGACGACGAAGAAGCCATTCTGGGCGCGCGCTGCATCAGCGCTCCCATCGTAGTGGAGCAAGGAAAAGTGGCCGCGGCGATCAGCGTGGCAGGGCCGGTGACGCGCATCGGCCGCGACAGGATTCCTTTTCTTGCCAAAGCGGTGATCGCCAGCGCGAAGGCCATCTCTGCGCGACTCGATTCGTCCGCGTTCATGGAGATGGAATTTGCGGGCGCAGCCCGCTCATAAAACCGCACCCTAAGGACTTCCCGACGCGCATGATGCGCTGCCCAACTCCATGAAACTTATCCGGTTCGGCGATCGCGGCAAAGAAAAGCCCGGCCTTCTTCTGCAGGACGGAACTTGTGCGGATGTCTCCGCCGCGGTGACGGACTATGACGAAGAGTTTTTTGCAAGCGACGGACTCGCAAGATTGCGGCAGTGGGCGGAAAAGAATACAAGAAATTTGCCCCGCGTGGGCTCATCGGTGCGGCTCGGTGCGTGCGTCTGCCGTCCAAGCAAGATTGTTTGCATCGGCTTGAATTACAAGGATCACGCGGCAGAAACCGGGCAGGAAGTCCCCAGGGAACCGGTGATTTTTTTCAAGGCAACGAGCTCGTTGTCCGGTCCGAACGACAACGTGGTGATACCGAAAGGCTCGACAAAACTCGATTGGGAAGTCGAACTCGCGTTCGTCATCGGCAAGGAAGCTCGCTATGTCGCGCAGCGCGACGCTCCCGATCATGTCGCCGGCTACGTGCTGCACAATGATTATTCCGAGCGGGCTTTCCAACTCGAGCGCGGCGGCCAATGGGTGAAAGGCAAGAGCGCGGACACATTTGCGCCGCTGGGACCTTTTCTTTCGACGCGTGATGAAATTCCCGACCCGGGACACCTGGACCTGTGGCTAAAGGTAAACGGCGTGACGCGGCAAAAAAGCAATACGGCGCAAATGGTCTTCGGCGTTGCCGATCTGGTGGCCTACGTGAGCCAATTCATGACCCTGCTTCCCGGTGATGTGATCAGCACCGGGACCCCGCCGGGAGTGGCGCTGGGAATGAAACCGCCGGTTTACCTGAAGCCCGGCGACATTGTGGCCTTGGGGATCGAAGGCCTCGGCGAATCGCAACAAAAGATCGTGGCCCACCAGGAATGAAGATTCCGACGCTGCAACCCGGCGCTTCTCTGAGCTTTCGATCGCCGCAAATGTTTCCAAACTCCACAGGGCCCCTATGAATCAAATACCACTCCGGCTGCTGCTTGCTGCGGCGATTTTAGTCGGCAATCTCGCTGGCCCCGGCGCGGGAGGCTCCTCTCAATCCAGTCAGTCGCCCGCTCCGGCAGCGGTACAACCCGGCGTGGTGCAATTTGAAGAGATCGCGCAACGCGCTCGTATCACCATGAAGAATTTCTACGGTAGCGATACCCACAAGGAATTCATCATTGAGACAACCGGAAACGGCAGCATTATTTTCGACTACGACAACGACGGCTGGCCCGATATTTTCCTTGCAAATGGCTCGACCGTCGAAGGTTTCCCGAAAGGCAAGGAACCGACCGGGCATCTGTATCACAACAACCACGACGGGACGTTTACCGACGTCACCGAAAAAGCTGGCCTCGAGCGCGCGGGCTGGGGCCAGGGTGGCTGTGTGGGTGATTTTGATAACGATGGCAAGTTGGACCTGTTCGTGACGTTCTGGGGCCAGAACGTTCTGTATCACAACAATGGCGACGGCACATTTACCGACGTGACGGAAAAAGCCGGACTCAAGACCGCGCGCGACGAGTGGAACAGCGGCTGCAGTTTCCTGGATTATGACCGCGACGGAAAAATTGACCTGTTTGTCACGCGTTACGTGGACTTCTCCTACGATTCGGTGCCCCGCCCCGGCGAGGGACAATGGTGCCAGTGGAAGGGCTTGAACGTGATGTGCGGGCCGCGCGGCCTGAAGATTCCGGTCAACGCGCTCTACCACAACAACGGCGATGGAACTTTCAGCGACGTCTCGGGGAAATCAGGAATCACGACGACGTCGGGCTGCTATGGCTTTACATCGCTCACCTCGGATTTCGACCATGATGGCTGGCCGGACATCTACGTAGCCTGCGACTCGACACCCAGCCTGCTCTATCACAACAATCGCGATGGAACCTTCACGGAAATGGCCAAAGCCGCCGGAGTGGCTTACAACGAAGACGGCACGTTGCAAGGAAGCATGGGCGTATCCGCGGACGACTTCACGCATTCCGGTATGCAGGACATCGTCAAAACCAATTTCAGCGACGATACTTCCACACTCTATCTGAATCGCGGCAACAATCTGTTCGACGACGTTACGCAATCTGCCGGCCTGGCCAAGATCACGCGCCTGCTGGGCTGGGGAGTGCAGTTTTTCGATTTTGACAACAGCGGCTGGCCGGGAATTCTGATTGCGAACGGACACGTCTATCCCGAAGTTGACGGCAAGGGGCTGGGCACCAGCTACCGCGAACCCAAAGTGGCTTACTACAATCTGCACAACGGAAAATTCGCCGATATTACGGCGAAGGCCGGCGCGGTGCTCAGCGAAATGCATTCCGGCCGAGGCATGGCGCTAGGCGATCTGTTCAACAACGGGCGCGAGGAAGCGATGGTGAACAACATGAACGAGCCGCCATCGCTTTACTACAACACGGCGCCCGTCGGCAATTTCATCAGCCTGCAACTGATCGGCGTGAAGTCGAATCGTGCCGCGCTGGGAGCAGCGGTGACGCTCGAGCAAGGCGCGGACAAGCGTGAACAGGAAGTTCGCAGCGGCGACGGCTATATTTCCCAAAGCGATTTGCGATTGCATTTCGGACTGGGCCACGCGGCGAAGGCAGACAAGATTGTGATCCGCTGGCCGAGCGGGCTCGTCGAAACATTGCGCGATCTACCGGCCAATCAATATTACGTCGCGAGGGAGGGCAGCGGAGTGGATACGAGGCTCACGCACGGAGTAAGCGCCGTCGCAATCAAGAGTGCCGGCAACGGATCGAACTGAATCCTTCAGGACGCATTGCCGATTGAAATCAGCACGATTGCCAGCACCAGGACGCCGACTCCGGCCCAGCAGTACGCGACCGCCTGACGGCTCGCCTGCTTCCATTCGCCGCTAACCGCGCCCCAGAAAATTCCGACGATGATGTCCAGCGTCATGAATACAGGCCAGCCCACAATTCCGCCCAGCTTGCCCAGCGAAGCCGCGCCCATACCATACGTTACCGTTCCTCCATACCAAAGAAGGCCCATGAGTCCCCCGAGCAGCCAGTAGGTGGCCGGGTTTCCCTCGCGGTAAACGCCCCAAGTCTTATTCTTATTGAGCAGGTACACGCAGTAAATGAGATTCGAAAGAAAACCGCCCGTAACCGTCAAAGACCATATGGGATTCGCCGCCATCGAATTACTCGCTCCAGCCGCCAGAGCACGCACGCGAATCTCGTCGCCGAAAACGAAGCTGAAGTTGAGCATCGAAGAAAAAAGTCCCGAAAAAACGCAGATCACCAGGCCCAGGAAAAAGCCCGATCCCACCGTCCCGCCCGCCCCCGCGTCGCGTTCGCGGCGTCGGCCCGCGAGCGCGAGCAGCAGCAAGCCGCCCAGCATGATCGCTGTTCCGAGCAGGAGCGCATCCCCGCGCCGGCTATGAAGTTCCTCGGGATGCAACACTGCGAGAGGAAATAGAGAACCAAAAGACGCCGTAATTCCAAGTATGATCGCAAACCCGAGCGCCATGCCCACGCGGCTGATTCCGATTCCGAAAAGTGTCGCGCCTACCCCCCACGCAATACCGAACAGCACCACTTTCCACAGTGTCGCAGCGGACGCTCCAGAATAAACGCCGCCAATATGCGGCACCGTCAACAGCGTAATGATCCACGGAAAAATGATCAGGCCCGTTGTCGCAAAAATCAGCCAGCTATTTTCCCAGCGCCAGGCCGCCATGCGCTTCATCGGCGCGGCGAAACTGCCGTTCAGAAGTCCAGCGACAATCACCAGTCCGATTCCCACCAGCAGCTGTTCAGACACGAGACCTCCCCGAGCGCTCGACGGGCATCTGGAAAGAGGAAGCGCGCACAAAATGAGGCATGCGGATGTGCACGTCAAGGTAAATACTCGCGCGCCCGACGTCGTTTCATAACTTGAAATTCCGAGTTCATTGACGATCCTGCGGCCTTTCGTTAGATTGGCCGTGCGTTTCACACAAGAGCTCGTCCAGGAAATCCGATGACAACTCGCAAGAGCACGGTCCGCCAATGCGCATAACTTCTATCGAGGTTCGCGTTTGCCAGAACACTCGCGCGGCGATGTCAGATTCAGAAATGCGCTCGGGCGGCAAGTCCACTTTCGATTTCCTGGTGATTACCATGAGGACGGACGAAGGGATCGAAGGATGTTCGTTCGGTTTTGCCGGCCGCGGTGCGGACATGGCCGGCGCCATCGCCGCCTCGGCGCTCAAACCCTTTTTCCTGGGCAAGGACCCGCTGCTGCGCGAAAAGCACTGGCAGGATTTTCGCACCTACGATCGCTGGTGGAATCACGTTCCGATTTATTCGTACGGTCCCTTTGACATCTGCCTCTACGACATTGCCGCGAAGAAGGCGGGGATGCCGCTTTACAAGCTGCTGGGCGCCTGCCGCGACAAGGTTCCGATTTACGCTAGTTCCTTTGTGCTCTCCGCTCCGGAGGATTACGCCAAGCAAGCGGTCGAAGTGAAAAGTCGCGGGTGGCACGCCTATAAACTTCATCCGCCGGGCAAGCTGGCGTTTGATTTGGAAGCGTATCGCGCATGCCGCGAAGCCGTCGGCCCGGATTTCAAGCTGATGGCTGATCCGGTGGCCGCCTACTCCCATCAGGAAGCTCTGCGGGTGGGCCGCGAGCTGGAGCGGCTGAATTACTACTGGTTCGAAGAGCCGCTATTCGATGTGGATTTCAGCGGCCTGCGCAAGTTGACCGACAAGCTCGACATTCCTATCTGCGGGACGGAAGTTCTGGCCGGCTCGCACTACGCGACGGCGGAATGTATCGCCAGCGGCGTGGTCGACATCGTGCGCACCGACGTTTCCTGGAAAGGTGGCGTGACGCCGGTGATGAAGACAGCGCATCTGGCCGAATCGTTTGGCGTGCGTTGCGAACTGCACACCACGATTTATCATCCGCTCGAGATCGTCAATCTCCACTGTTGCGCCGCGATTTCGAATTGCGAATTCTTCGAAGTGCTCTACCCGCCGTCGTACATGGACTTCGCGATGAAGACGCCGCTTGACATCGATGCCGAGGGGTACGCCCATCCGCCCGAATCCGCTGGTATCGGCGTGGATTGGGATTGGGATTTTATCGAAAAGTGCACCACGAAAACTCTGTGAAGCGAGGATTTTCGGGCAACGATTCCGGCATGTGAGGAAATCTTCTTGCGAGTGCCAGGCCTTGGGTCCAGGATGCAGGCAATGCGCAATCGATTTGTGCCGGCGATTCTTTTCGGGATGCTGCTGAGTGTGGGTGCGCCCTTGGCCGCGCAAGACATTGATACGGTTGTCACCACCACAAACCGCAATCCCTCCACGGTGGCAGACCAGATTGCTGATCCCGCCGAGAAGGCAGCGTTTCTCCGCCTCTACCAGCACCGGAATCCGGCGGAAATGTTACAGGCAGCCAAATTGTTCCTGCAAGACTTCCCGCAATCTGCCTTTCTTGCGCAGGCCTACGAAGTTGCCGCCGACAGCAGCTTTGATCAGCACGAATATTCCGCCGGGCTCGACTTTGCGAAAAAGTCCCTCACCTATTTGCCGGAGAATCCACAGTTGCTCGTGGCCGTTGCGGACGTTGCGGCGCGCGAGCATCGGAACGATGAGGCGATTGCGAGTGCGCGAGCTGCGCTGGATTATCTCGATAGGTTTGGCCGGCCGGCAACGATTCCCGAGAACCAGTGGCCGGCGACGAAACGCCGCCTGCAAGCATCCGCCAATTTCGCTTTGGGCAGGGCGTTGCTGCAAGAAGCGGTGGACGCGCCTGCGGGCGAGAAAAGAACCACGCTATTAAGGGAATCTCAGCAGGCTCTTTCTCAAGCGCGGAGTTTGAATCCGGACGATTGGGAGATCCTCTACGTTCTCGGCTTGGTGCGGCTGTCTTCGGGTGATTTTCCCGCGGCCGCGAGTGCTTTTGCCCAGGTGTACCAGCACAAAGGCGAACTCGCGCCCAAGGCGGCCGAGCATTTGCGCGCGATTTATAAGACGCTCCCCGCAAATTCCAAAGGGGATTTCGAAACTTTCGTTCAACAATCCGCGCGCTCGAATCCCCCGGAATCGCAGCAGTTGCCACCCGAGAAATCCACTATGGCACAGGAGATGCCGGGGTACGCTGGCTCGGATTCCTGCCGCACTTGCCACGGCGGATTCTATCGGAACTGGTCTCATTCAGGAATGTCCAGGATGCTGCGCCCCTATGCGCCAGAGAACGTGATCGGTGATTTCACCCAGAACAATGAATTTTATCGCGGGGACGACGCGGAGTATAAAGACGGGAAGCTGAAAGTCGTGCGCGGCGCGAATCGTTCGCCGTTTGCCCGCATGCAAATCAGAGACGGCAAACACTATTTTGATATCTTGCAGTCCGACGGCCAGTGGCACACCTACCCGGTCGACTACACCATCGGTTCGAAGTGGCAGCAAGCCTACGCCACAAAATTGCCGAACGGCCAGATTCATGTGCTCCCCATCCAATACAATGCCCGCGAGAAGCAGTGGCTCAATTTCTGGAAGCTGATTGACTCGCCCGGAAGCGCGCGCGCCGATTTGCAGTCCTGGCAAAAACTCGATGAGGCGACCAGTTATCTGGAAGTCTGCGCGGTTTGCCACACCAGCCAATTGCGCAACGTTAAGGGCGGAACCTTCGCGGCCGAGAATCTGGAGTTTCGCGAGCCGGGAATTGATTGCGAAATGTGCCATGGCCCGTCCTCCCGGCACGTAGCTGCCATGGACAACGGCGATGACTATAAAAAGGAGGCACTGGATCCGCCGGTGGAGTTCCGGAAAATCAGCAACCGGGATTTTGTGGCGATCTGCTCGCAGTGCCATATGCAGTCGGCAATTCGCACGCCGGGGCCACAGGGCGAGTTGAACTACTCCTCAACCGGCAGGTTCTTTATGCGCAATCCGATGATTCCATTCAGCGAATTTTCAAGGAAAGGCTTCTACAAGGACGGCCGATTCCGCCAGACGACCTTCATCGTCGAAGCGCTGGAGCGCTCGCAATGCTTTCAAAAAGGGCAGGTGAGCTGTGGAACCTGCCACAATCCGCATTCCCACGATGAATCAGCAAACCTCACGGCTTTGAAGTTTCGCGATGATCCCAACCAGATGTGCACCGGATGCCACACGCAATTCCAGGACACATCCAAGCTCGGCGCGCATTCGCATCATTCTCTCGGTTCCGAAGGAAGCCAGTGCATTTCCTGCCACATGCCGCGCATCATGGACGCGCTCTTGTTCCGCGCGCGAACCCACCAGATTGACGATATTCCGAATCCGGATATGACCGAGCGATTCGGGCAGTCCGAAAGCCCCAATGCATGCCTCCTTTGCCATTCCGAAAAAACGGCGCAATGGGTGAGACAACAAATCTCCGGCTGGAAAGCCGCGGACTAACGTGCACACCCGGCTAGCGAAGCGGCACGCGCCAATTTTCAGTCAGCTCAACCGCGGCGCTTGTTCGGCTGTTTGTCTCCCTGTAATGGTTTTCTTGCTGGCAGCGGCATCGTTATCCTGGAGCCGCGAGAATTCCGCGCGCGAGCCGGATAAAGCTGGCGCACTACTTTCGCTGACCGCCGTTTCAGCAAGCGCGCCAAGTACGACTGGCTATGTGGGCTCGAAGGTCTGCGCACAGTGTCACGCTCCGATCGCGAGCAGATACTCGCGAACGGACATGGGACGCTCGATGTCCGAGATCACACCTGCACTGCTTGAAAAGATTCCGACGGCCGCATCCGTTGTTGACGAGCGCATCCATCGCCACTTTGATGTTCGCGACGAAGATGGAAAGCTGTTACAAAGCGAATATGAAATCGGCAACGACGGTAAAGAGGTGTTTCGAGAAACGCATCCGGTGGAATGGATCATCGGCTCGGGCGCCAACGGTTTCGGCGCCCTCATCCAGCGCGGCGAATTTATTTTTGAGGCGCCGCTTTCCTTCTATTCAAAAACTCAGGCGTGGGCCCTCTCGCCTGGCTATGAGTTTGGCGACTATGGTTTCGATCGTCCGATTCTTCCCGGCTGCATTGCGTGCCACAGCGGGCGCCCGCAGGCGGTGTTGGGCGGAAACGGCAGATTTCTCGATCCGCCATTCCAGGAATTGGCGATTGGCTGTGAGAACTGTCACGGGCCGGGAGAAGCGCATGTGCGCGAAATGCGTGAAGGTGATTCGAGCGCCGAAGGCAACACGCATTCCATCGTGAACCCGGCAAAGCTCGAACCGTGGCTCGCCAATAACATTTGCATGTCCTGCCACCAGACGGGCGATGCGATCGTTCTGAAACCTGGAAAAGATTATCGCGACTTCAAGCCTGGAACTCCGCTTGATGACACGCTCGGGATTTTCATGGTCCCGCCGCAGCGCGATTCGCCGCAGACCGATCTTCTGGAACACTACTTTTCGATGACGTTGAGCAAATGCTATCGCAGCAGCGGCGGACACTTGAGTTGTATTACCTGCCACGATCCCCACCTAGAACCTGCTGCGCAGGACGCTCCCGCCTATTACCGCGAGAAATGCCTCGCTTGCCACACTGAAAAGAGTTGCGCGCTCCCGCTCGCAATCCGCCAGCGCAGGACTCCTTCCGACGACTGTGCCGGATGCCACATGCCTAAACGCGACGTAGCAGTGATTGCGCATGCGGTTCTGACGAACCATCGAATCGTCGCGCAAGCCGAGGAGCCGTACCCCGACGCAGCGTTTCACATGACCACGCCGCAAATGCCCGATTTGGTTGACCTCAGCGCGATCCCCGGCAAGCGCCAGGAGCCTGTGTCGCCGCTGGTGCTCTTGCAGGCGTACAGCCAGTTAATGACTCCGAATCCTCCATATCGCGGACGATACTTCGCGCTCGCGAAAAAGCTGGAGGCGACGGAGTCCACGAGCGCGGACGTGCTGGAGGCCCTGGGGGCGCTTTCGATCGAGCAGAAGGACGAGGGAGCGGCAATCCGATATCTGGATAGCGCCCTGAAACACGGCGCCACCTCGCCGTCATCCTACGAACAATTGTCCAGTCTCTTGGTCCAACAGGGACGCTATCAGGAAGCTGTGGACGTGCTGGAGCGCGCCATTAAACAGATGCCCTACGATGCCTTGCTTTACAGACTCTTAGGATCGAGCTATCTCTCGTTGCATAAAAATTCAGAAGCCACCGCGCTGTTGCAGCAAGCGGTGCAAGTTTTTCCGCAGGATGCGGTCTTGCGAAAACTTCTGCAGGATTCCGAAGCAAAGGTTCCAACCACGAACGCTCCGTGAGCGATCCTAGCTTATCTGCCGACGAGAGTAGCTTCCAGGATCGCGGCGATTCAGAGACGCACCGAATGAATCTTCCGCTGCATTTCGATCGCGGGCTCTTCCTGGTGAAATCCCATCGCGCTGGAAATCGCCTTGGCTGCGGTCACTACCGCCGCGGATAGGGCTCCCACCTGTTCCCGTCCTACTCGCGTGACCGGCCCCGAGACGCTGATGGCGCCAATCGCCTCACCGTCCGATCCTAGAATTGGCGCGCTGACGCAGCGTGCGCCGAGCGTTACTTCCTCGTCGTCAACCGCATATCCCTGCCGGCGGACTTTTTCGAGTTCCTGGCGGAATTGCACCAGATTCATAATCGTATTCGGCGTGAGCGCCTGAAAATTCAATCCACTGAGGATTCGTTCCCGATGTTTTTCGTCCAGGAAAGCCGCCAGCGCTTTCCCCAAGGCAGTCGCGTGCAGCGAACGCCGGCTTCCCACGCGCGAAGAGAGCCGGAATTCGTGCGGGCTCTCGAGCACCTCGATGTACAAGACGTTGCCTTGATCCAGCGTCGCCAGATTCACCGTTTCACGAGTTGATTTCCATAATTCGGAAAGGATCGGTCGCGAGACAGCCTGCAACGTGGCGCGGTGGTCGGCGCGCGCGCCCATTTGCGAGAGCTTGGGTCCGATCAAATATTTACCGCCCTCGGCGCGAATCAGATATCCCTCCCGCTCCAGGTGCTTCAGAAACCGATGCGCCGTGCTTTTGTTCAGGCGAGTGACATCGCAGATGGACTTGAGGCCCAGCCCCGAAGGTGCAGCCTCAATCGCTTCCAGAATGCGAAATACCTTGGAAATCACTCCTACCGCCACGGCGTATTGACCCCCGATATGTATTGTACCGACACGATGGCACACTATAACAGACTGACATGCGGTTCCAAACTATGAAACGCGCGCCGCTCGGATGCAATATCTGCGAGGCAATTTCCTAGTCGAACGCTGTCATGACGGGAAACGGCGCATACGTCCGTATCATATGTTGAAACGCCGTTCGAAAGAATAAAAGTTTTTGATTGACACCATTCAGATTTGTTGCTATCAGACGTGAACATTGGGGGGCGTCCGTTTGGCGTGGGATGGGGATTTCCCGACCTGACCTTGCATTTGTTGACCCTCTCCAAACTCACGGGAGCAATTGCGGTGGTTCGGTCTTGCTCAACTGCGGCTGGGAGAAGCGATGATGACATCTAAGAGGAAGTCCCGGTTTTCGAATCTTTGCTCCTTGGGTTCGCTCGTTTTGCTCTTCGCTGGTCTGCCCCTGCTGTTACCGGGCACTGCCCGCGCCCAGGCTGGCGGCGCGATCAATGGGACGGTGCGCGACTCCAGCGGCGGAGTGATCCCGGACGCGACCGTCATCCTGCATAATCGGGGGACGAACCTGGATCGCAACGCGGCCACGAATAGCGCCGGTTTCTACGCGCTTACGAACATTCAGCCGGGCGAATATGATCTCACCGTCAGCAAGGACGGATTCAAGACGTCCGAGCGCTCAGATGTCACCGTTGATGTGAATCAGACTTCGACCATTGACTACACGCTCGATCCCGGCACCGTGCAGCAAACAGTGACGGTGCAGGCGACCACGGTGGCCCTCGAGACATCCACTTCCGAATTGGGCGTTGCTATCGTCAGGCAAGAGGTAAACAACCTCCCGCTGAACGGCAGGAACTTCACTCAGCTGCTGGATCTGACGCCGGGAGTAAGCACGATCAACGTCTCGCAAAATGGCAGTCTGGGGGGTGTGTGGTCGAACCCGGTAGGGTCATTCAGCTACCCTTCGATTAACGGGCAGACCAACCGCAGCGATTTTTTCCTCCTTGATGGCGTGAATAATCAGGGATCATTCGGCAGCACCTACGCCGTCGCGCCGATTCTTGATGACGTCCAGGAGTTCAAGGTTCAATCCCATAACGATGACGCTTCCTTCGGCGGCGCCTTAGGCGGAATCATCAATGTCGTCACCAAATCAGGAACCCAGCAATATCACGGCTCGGCCTGGGAATTCTACCGAGGTGCCGGCTCAGACTCCTTGCCAACATTTCACCAGCCCGGTACTCCTTATCAATTTACCCAAAACCAGTTTGGCGGTGCAGGGGGAGGCCCGGTAGCCATTCCCGGGCACAGCTCATCCGTACCCAAGACTTTTTTCTACACCGCTTACGAGGGATACCGCTATACACAATCGGCGAGCGCTCTCTACACCACTCCCAACGTGACCAGTGAACTGGGCGGTGACCTTTCCTCGGTCGCCAACCAGATTTACAATCCGTATAGCGTTGTCCCAGATGCCTCGAGCCCTTCTGGTTTCACCAACTTTCCCTTTCTGTGCACGGGCGGCGCCCCCTCTCCGCTGCTGCCGAACAAAACCCAGGCATCCGGCACGCCCTGCAATATGATCCCCGCGGCGCTGATCGATCCCAACATGGTCACCTACGCGCAAAAGATCTTCCCCGCTCCTAACCTGACTGGTAACGCGCAGTTCAACGGCGTGGACACGACTCCTTCGAACGTCCGCCAGGACACCGGGACACTGCGCATCGATCACCAGTTCACTGAGCGCGACAACCTCTGGGCGCGCTACGTCGGATTCTGGCAACCTGTCACGGATTCGGGAGGATTCGTCGGCCTCCCGCATTCGCAAAAGACCGATGGTTTCAATCTCGGTGTCGGATACAGCCATGCTTTCTCCAGCAGCAGTTTGATTGAAGCCAGGTTTGGGCGTGTCGTTCTCAGCATCAATCAAAACTCGAACCCCTCGGGTGCGCCTCCCAGTTTCGGAGCGACGATTTTCAATCCAAACTATGCCAGTAATTTCAGAGGCGGTGCCGAAATGGTCCCGGAGGTCGCCATCCTGGGCTACATCGGCAATTCAAACGCCAGCGCTCACAATGCCGCGCAGTTTGACTACACCAAGGCGTCCGACATCTGGGAAGGTGGCGGAGCTTACACGAAGATCTATCAACGTCACACGTTCAAGATGGGTGTGGACTTCGCGAGCAACAACGCCAACGCTGTGTATCTAAACTCCGGCGTCGTCTTTGCGGCCGCCAACACTTCGGCGGCGAACACCAATACCCAAATCGGTCTGGCTACGGGAGACGCGCTCGCCTCCTTCTTGCTCGGCCTCCCCAACAATGCCACCCGCCGCAATGTTGTCGAGTCAGAACACGGCGGCTGGGTCGATGGCGCCTATTTCATGGATCAGTGGAAAGCCACCAGCAAGCTGACTGTGAACCTGGGTCTGCGTTATGACCTGACGCTGATGCCGATTTACGGCAGCAATGGCTTAGCAAACAATTTTGTAGGCGACTTGGATGCCAGGCACGGGATTTACTATATCGAACGCAACGCTCCGGCTTGCGATCCCCCGACCGTAGGCGCTCCGTGTATTCCCGGTGGAGTGCTTCCGGCAAACGTTTCCATCACCCCGGTCAGCAACGGAGGCATCTATCACAACGATTTGACCAACTTCCAGCCGCGCATCGGTCTGGCGTTTCAGCTGAGCGAAAAAACGGTACTCCGTGCCGGGTACGGCAGGTTTTACGACAACTGGGCTGCCATCACTCAGACCGCTCAAAACTTCGAAGGCACCTGGCCCAGCTTAGACCAGCTGGGCGCAAGCAACACCAACCCGATAACGGGTGTGCCGAATGTTTTCGCAGAAGACCCGCTCAGCCAGGGAACCACACCTCCGGTCACAGGCCCCACCCCGTTTAACCAGTCGACCTGGTTTGCAGATCCTTACTTGAAGCGGCCTTACGCGGATCAGTGGAACTTGGGCGTGCAGCAGGAACTCGGAACCCATACCGTGCTGACGGCGAACTACGTCGGCTCCCACGGCGGGCGACTCGATCTCGGTCCATACGCCAACACCGTGAATCCCGCCACGGGCGAAAAGCCGTTCTCTTTCATCACTCCAACCGCTTGGGACTACAGCGGCGGCAGAAGCCACTACAATGCTTTGCAGGTCTCGCTGAACGGCAAGCAGTACAAGGGCCTCACGTACCTGATTTCCTACACCTGGTCGAAGAGCGTGGACATCGGCTGCACCGGCTGGTACGGCGTCGAAGGTTGCGGCATCGAGAATCCCTACGATGTCAACGCCAACGAGGGACCTTCCGCAATTGACCTGCCGCAGATTTTTGTCGCGTCCTGGACCTATCAGATCCCCTTCGGAAACGGGCAGCAGTTCTCCTCGGGTAACAAAGCCTTGAACTATGTCCTGGGAGGTTGGGCCCTCAATGGAATCCTTACGCTTACGTCGGGAGCACCGTTCGACGTGGGCGTCGGCGGCGACCCCGCGCTTACGCAAAACTTTGGATGCTGCAACGGCTACTACGACCGGTTAAATGTCGTGAGCGGCCAGCCGTTCTACGCTCCCAACAAAGGACCCGCCGAGTGGCTGAATCCCGACGCCTTCTCGACTCCACCCACGGCGCTCGGTTCGTTCGGCGATCTGGGCCGCGATGCGCTTCGCGGCGATAGTTTCAAGAACTTAGACTTTTCGCTATTCAAGCAATTCCCCATCAAGGAGCGTTACCGCGTCGAGTTCCGCTTCGAGACGTTCAACTCATTCAATCATCCGACTTGGGGGTTTCCGGACCAAAATATTCAGGATAAGAATTTCAACACGATCTCATCCACTCGAAACGTCGCCGCCAGGCAATTGCAGTACGGCGTAAAATTTTACTTCTAGCTCTTGCGAGATACCCCCACGCGGGCGCCGATCGGGTGCCCGCGCGAAGGTCCGGGAGTGGCAGTCGCAGCTTGCGCGTCGCGGACGGCGAACCGAACGTGCGTCAAGGAACCCCCCACCCCCCTGCGGCGTCGCTCCCGGCGCTCGGGCGCTGGTCGCAACATCGCCTTACGGACAGACCGCGGAATCCGTGCCAGCACGCATATTCACGCGTTCTCGTCGTCGCGTGTACCGGTTCCGGTAGCATGGCGAGACCGCGCGGAATATACTTGTGAAAAAATCGGGCGTAGCACGGTACGCTCCAGGCGAGCTGGAATGTTCCGCGGCGGAAGATCGCGCGTTCTAATGGCGCGGGTGGGAATCTTGGCGCTCGGCTTCGCGGCCGCGCACGCAGCGGCGCGGCCCTGCGTCGCTCAATCGCCAGCACCAGCCGGCCAAGCCTCCGCGCCACATCGCTCGGCGGCTCCAAGCGTGTTGCCGAAACCCTGCCTGATGCCCGCGCATGCTTCCGAGCAGATCGCGACCTTGCTCGAAACGGTGAAAGATCATCCTACCGCCGGCGCATACAATACCCTGGGCGCGCTCTATGCGGCGGCAGGGCAAGTCAAATGTGCCATCCCAGCATTTCAGTTATCCGTCGAAATGGATCGCCAGAACTGGGAAGCGCATTACAACCTGGCGCTCGCGCTCCTAACCATTCGCGATCCCGTCCGCGCCGCCACCGAACTCCATGCCGCCATCGCCGCAAAGCCGGATTCGGCGAGTTCGCATTTCGCGCTGGGCACATTGCTCTACAACGAAAAGAAACTCGCGCCGGCCGCTGCGGAATTCGACGCCGTGCTCAACATTGATCCAAATTTCCCCGGCGCGGTCATCAGCCGCGCACAGGTGCTGATCGCGCAAGGGAACCCAACAGCAGCCGTCGCCTTGCTGGAAAAGGCGCTCGCGCAGACTCCTCCTGCCGAGCAACTCGTACCGGTCACAGTCGCACTGGGGCTTGCGTACTCACAAGCGGGGGACGCCGCCAAAGCCGAGCGGACGTTGCAACAACTCGCGGCAACTCACCCGGATTCCGTCGAGGCGCATGTAGGCCTCGGAACAGTCTATGCCGAGGCGCAACCGGCAAATCTGGAAGGGGCGATCACTGAGTTTCACGCAGCCTTGCGGCTCGATCCCGGCAAGGACGAAGCCCGACTTGCCCTCGGTCGTGCGCTGATCTCGCAGCAAGAGTTTTCCGATGCGCTGGGACCACTGCGGGAATACACCGAGCATGAGCCGCGCGATTTTCAAGGCTATTACGCAGCGGGCTTGGCGTATCAGGGTCTCCGGCAAACGGACTCTGCGATCGCAATGCTGCAAAAGGCCGCGCGGCTTGCTCCCGAGAGTTACGAAGTCCGCTACCAACTCGGGTTGGCGCTCGCCGGAGCCGGTCAGACCGAACGCGCCGTTCGCGAATTGCAGGTGGCGGAAAGGGTGCGGCCTTCCGCGCCCGACGTCCACGATCAGTTGGCTCGGTTACTTGCGAAAACCGGGCAGGGGGAACTCGCACAGAAAGAACATGCGCAATATGCTGGCCTTGTTTCGCGCGGTGATCCGGATGCCGCGGCGGGTAGGTTCAACGCGCAGGCGAATCAGCTCCTGGCCGCAGGGAACGCTCGTGCAGCAGCGGACGGCTACCGCGAAGCCCTGCGGGCTGATCCCAAAAACCCGCAGCTGCACTACAACTTGTCACTCGCGCTCGATAAACTCGGCGATCGCGCCGCGGAACAGCAAGAACTAGAAAAATCGGTCCAGCTCGACCCGGACCTCGCCGTGGCTCACAATCAGCTGGGTGTGTTGGCGCTGCAGGCGAATCGCACGTCCGAAGCCGAACGGGAATTCAAGAAAGCCATCGCCGGCGATCCGCATTATGCGGAGGCGCAGAACAATCTCGGCGTCCTTTATAGCCGTCAGGGCCAGGATCAGGAGGCGGCAACGCTCTACCAGCAGGCGATTGATAGCGATCCGAAATACATCAAAGCCTTCGTAAATTTGGGCCTGCTGCTCGCCCAGCACGGCCAGGTCGCGCGCGGCGAACAGCAATTGCGCGCGGCCATCCAGATTGACCCCGGCGATCCGGCAGCTTACACGGCGCTCGGCATGATCCAGGGAAAGACCGGGCGAGGTGCCGAAGCTGTTGAAAGCTTCCGCAAGGTCGTCGCCCTCCAGCCCGACTCGGCGGACGCGCATCTGAACCTGGGTATTGCGCTGGTGGATCAGTATGACCGCGCCGGCGGGTTCAAGGAATTTCAGCAGGCCTCGGTCCTCGCGCCGCAATCCGCCGCCGCTCACTACAACTTGGGCCGCTTCTATTTCGAAACCGCCAAGTATGAAGACGCGCGTAAGGAGCTTGAGCTAGCCGTACACCTTGATCCCAACTATGCGCCGGCGCTTTATTTCCTCGCCCTCGCCGCGAAGCAGGATAACGATCTGGCTCGTTCCAGCGAGCTCTTTGAAAAGCTGCTGGCGCTTCAACCGGAAAATCCGGACGCGCAATTCCTCCTGGGCCAGAATCTCGAGCATCAGGGAAACCCGAGCGAGGCGGTAGCCCATTGGAAATTGGCTCTGCAGGCGGACCCGAACTATTCGCAAGCTCTCTACAACCTGGCGCGCGCTTTGAAAAAGGCTGGTGATTCTGAAGCGCAGAAGTATCAGGATCGCTACGACCAACTGCAGAAGGATCAGCAGATCTCCGACCGCGTGCAACAACTCGGAAATTTTGCGCTCGCGGCCTCGAGCGCGCAAAACTGGCCGCAAGCCTTCGCCCAGATGCAGGAAGCCGTGCAACTCTGCGGCGCGTGCCCCGAGGCCGGGCATCTGCACAAGAACCTGGGATGGATGTACTTCCGCACCGGGAAATTGGAAGAAGCGGAAAAGGAGCTGGGAATCGCGCTCAGCTTGAATCCGAATGACGGCGATGCCAAGCAAGCTCTGGCTGCGATCCAGAAAACCCGCGCGCAACAGGCGCCATGACGCCATTTCGCACCCGGGGCCGTGCACACGCCCTCTGGGCTCAATTGATCCATCGGCATGATTCGCGGCAGCGAATGGAATTCTTTTGCAAGAGGTGATTGAAATGACTGATGCATTTCCGCATCTCGACTACAAACCGAAACTGCCGCGCAATCTCGGCGAGGGCATCGCAATCATCGGCAGCGGTGGAATTGTTAATTACGCCCATCTTCCGGCTTACAAAAAGGCCGGCTTCAAAGTCATAGGCGTGACCGACAGGAACCGCGCCCAGGCTGAGAAAACGGCGCGCGAGCATGGAATTGCGAAAGTTTATCCGAGCACCGACGAATTGCTTGCCGACCCGGATGTTCGGATTGTAGATGTGGCAGTCTACCCGGACCTCCAGCTCGGAATCGTCGAGCAGGTTACCGCCGCGAGGAAACATTTGCTCTGCCAGAAGCCCTTTGCCGATGAGTACGGCAAAGCAGTTCGCTGCGTCGAGCTGGCGCAAAAGGCCAACGTCAAAATTGCCGTAAACCAGCAGATGCGCTGGGACGCCGGCATTCGCTGCGCGCGATTACTGATGGATGATGGCTGGGTGGGCGCAGCTTTCTACGCCGCGATTCAGGTTCACTGCAAGACCGACTGGAGCTTGTGGCCCTGGATCTATTCAGGCAAGCGCCTCGAAGTGATGTTCCACAGCATTCATTACATCGATTCGCTGCGTTATCTGCTGGGCGAGCCGGCCTTCGTGTTTACCAGCGGCAGCCGGGCTCCCGGCGAAAAAACTTCCGCGGAAACGAAAACTCTCACCACCTGGGAGTACGATTCCGGTCTTCAGGTGCTGATTGACGTCTGCCATTCGACCTGGACGGACGATCCCTACGCGATTTTCAGGATCGAAGGAACCGAAGGTGTAATCAAGGGCACCATAGGCTTGATGTACAACTATCCTTCGGGGCGTCCCGACACGCTTGAGTTCATGTCCAAGCGCAACCCCGATTATTGGTTTTCCGCGCGGCTGGACAGTATGTGGATCCCCGATGCCTTCGTCGGCCCCATGGCGTCCCTGATGTGTGCGGTCGAGGATAATTCCGAGCCGGAAACCAGCGGGCGCGACAATCTCCGCACTCTGCAAATCGTGTTCGCGGAATACAAATCAATGGCGGAACGGCGTGCGGTGCGCCCCGCAGAGATCACTGCATGACTCGATCAGCCGGAGCATCCTTATGGAGAACAAGACGCAGGCAAACAATCTCACAACTCACAATCCCGGCGATTCCCAGTAGAGAGAATTTCGCCGCCGGAAAGGATCGACTCTCATGAAGCGCTATGGCTCCGTCATCCGTGTAAAGCCCGAAGCGATCGCCGAGTACAAGCGCTACCACGCGGCCGTATGGCCCGACATTCTCAATAGGATTCGAGAATGCAACATTCGAAACTATTCCATCTACCTGAAAGACGATTTTCTGTTTGGATATTTTGAATATCATGGCACCGACTATCAGGCGGACATGGCCAAAATGGCCGCCGATCCCAGGACCCAAGAATGGTGGGCCGTGATGATGCCGATGCAGCAGCCGTTGCCTACGCGTAAACAGGGAGAGTGGTGGGCCGAAATGGAGGAAGTATTTCACATGGATTAGATCGTTGCTCGGATCGCTGCGCGGAATTCGCCGTATTTTGAGGATTGAAATCCCAGAAACTTCAACGAAGTGCGCGGACTTTGTTGACGCGCTGCGCGCATTTCGATAGATTCAGCCGCGTCTGGCCGGGCGCCTCGAAGGACCCATGAAAATCGTTGATACCCACCAACACCTCTGGGACAAGGACCTGTTTCAGTATGCCTGGCTCGAACCGTTGCCGGTCCTCGACCGCTCGTTTCGCCTCGGTGATTATTCCGATGCCACTGGCGGACTGGAAATCGCCCAAACCGTGTTTGTCGAGTGCGATGTAGTTGAAGCCCAGATTCTGGACGAAGCTTTGCACGTCCTGCGCCTTGCGAATGACCGAGGCAATCACATCGCAGGTGTTGTGGCCTCCGGCCGGCCCGAATCCGATGGTTTCCAGGCATATCTCGACAAAGTTTCCGGGCATCCGCAACTGAAAGGCATTCGACGAATCCTGCATACCCATCCCGACGAACTCGGCCAGGGAAAGATGTTTGTGGAAAACGTGGCGCGGCTTGCAACCTATGGTCTTTCTTTTGATCTGTGCGTGCTCGCGCGCCAGCTTCCGGTCGCCCTCAACCTGGCATCGCGCTGCCCGGAAGTTGCGTTCGTACTCGATCACTGCGGAGTTCCGGACGTGAAGGGCCAAGCCCTCGACCCGTGGCGCGCGCACATCAGCGAACTTTCCAGACTTCCCAACGTTTCCTGCAAAATCTCCGGCCTCGTCGCGTACGCGAACCCTGCCAGCTGGCAGGACGAAGATCTTCGCCCGTTCGTGGATCACGTGATCGCATCGTTTGGCTGGGACCGCGTGATGTTTGGAAGTGACTGGCCAGTGTGCAACCTCACTGCCAGCTACCAGCGGTGGGTCGCGACGCTGTTATCTCTCACGAACGCCGCCGGCGAAGCGAACCAAAGAAAACTTTTCCACGATAACGCGCTCCGCATCTATCGGCTCAACGGAACGCAGCCGGCGCGAGCCGCGAAAGGTCACTAACTCCTATGAGCGAGCAGAAAACAGCCGGGCTTGTGGCAAGACTCTCCCAGATCCCCTACACCGGTGCCGTCAGCGACATCCTGGACGAAATGGGATTCCACGATCAGGTGCTGCCGCACGAAATCCAGTCACTTCATCCTGGCCACGTAGTGGTGGGTAAGGCCTTGACGATCCTCGGCGAGCCCACCGACAGCGAAGATCCGGAAGTGATTTTTGTTCCGTTCCTAAAGATGTTGGGCGACGTGAAGCCTGACGATGTACTTGTGAACCAGCCCAATGACAATCTCGCGGCTCATCTCGGCGAACTTTCCACCGAGACAGCGCAATACCGCGGCGCGCGCGGCGCGGTGATTGACGGAGGCGCTCGCGACACAGACTACATCCTGAAACTTGGCTTTCCGGTATTTGCTCGCTATAAGACTCCCGTGGATATTGTTGGGCGCTGGAGGCTCGTTGCTCACAATGTCCCCATCGTTATCGGCCGCGTCCACATCGCGCCCGGTGATTACATTCTCGGTGACCGCGACGGCGTGCTGGTTATTCCCCAATCCATTGCCGCAGACGTCGTGTCCAAAGCCGAAGCAGTCGTTGAAACCGAGAATCTCGTGCGCAAATCAATCCTGCAGGGCATGCATCCGCTAGAAGCGTTCCAGCAATTCGGAAGATTCTAGCGGACTAAAGAGAAAACTCTTCGCTGATCAGCTCGCTATGCTCGCCCACTTTTGGCGCAAGCTTCGCGCTCTTCAGTACCTTCCCGTCCAAACGAAACGGGCAGCGCGTCGTAAGAATTTCCAGGCCCTTTCCGTTCGCCAGCGTTTGCAGCATGTCGAGCTGCTGGAACGCCTCGCTCGCGAGTAGTTTCGGCCAGCCCAGCACCTCGGAGCACCAGATATCCGCGGCATCCAAAATTCCCAGCCAATGCTCGGTTGATTCCGCGCGCAGCCGCTCCGCGATCAGGCGCTTGATTTCATCTCGCCGCAGGAATCCTTCCGCGGAATTCTTGATTTGCGTGAGTTCTGGAATTCCCAGCAGCGTTCCGAGCGTCGGCAGATGCGTCATGGCCAGGGCCAGATGCCCATTTTTCGTATCGTACACTCCGTACGGCGCCGCGAGATAGCTGTGCGCGTTGCGAAACGCGCCCCGCCGCGGCGCCCGCCTCCCATCATTCATATAGGTGGTGAGAACTTCGAACTGAAAGTCCATCAACGATTCCAGCAAGCTGACCTCCACAAGCCCGCCTCGTCCCGTAATTCCGCGCCGCACCAGGCACGCGAGAATTCCCTGGCAGAGATTGTGTCCCGTCAGCATGTCGGCAATCGCCAGCGAGAAGGGAGTTGGCGGGTCGCCTTCATCGCCGCTCAACCACATAATCCCCGATCGCGCCTGTGCCAGCAGGTCCTGGCCGGGGCGATCGCGCCATGCCCCGGCCTCGCCGTAACCGCTGACCGATCCGTAAACGATGCGCGGATTCGTTTGCGCCACCGTTTCATAGTCCAGCTTCAGCCGTTCGATCACACCGGGCCGAAAATTCTGAACCATCACGTCGGCGCGGGCAATCAAGCGGCGCAGCTTTTCAATGTCGCGGGGATTCTTCAGGTCCGCAGCTAAACTCTCCTTGTTCCGATTGATGGCATGGAACAGCGTGTTTTCACCGTTGATGTCGGTGTCGCTCAAATAGAGCGTCCGCCCCAGATCGCCTTGTCCGGGTCGTTCGATCTTGATCACTCGCGCGCCCAGATCCGCGAGCCGCAAAGTAGCCAGCGGCCCGGAGAGAAACTGACTGAAGTCCAGGACCAGCAGGCCCTGCAGGGGCCGATCGTTCATGGAATCCGTCGCGGATCGAATGGTTGTCATTGGCGAAACCCCAAGTGTTGCGTGGCCGCTTTATTGAGTATTGCACATATGAAATGATATTTTCATTAGAGAAATTATCGTGTACACTGCCGCTCAGTCCTATGCCAGCCACACGACGCAACCGCAGGGCCCAATCCCCAGCGCGCGCTCCGAGTGCCCGCTACACGGCTCCGGCACTCGACAAAGGCTTGGACATCCTGGAGCTTTTTGCTTCCGAGCCGGACGGGCTCACTACCAGCCAGGTAGCTCGCCGCCTCGGTCGCACGGTCGGTGAAATTTTCCGCATGCTCGTTTGCCTGGCTGAGCGCGGCTACATTTCCCAGGTGCTGCCCGACGAGCATTTTCAACTCACCCTGAAACTCTTTGAACTCGCGCACCGGCACCATCCGCTGCAGCGATTCGTCGCCAAGGCGCGCCCGCTTATGGAAGAGGTAGCGCACCAAACGCGCCAATCCTGTCATCTCGCAATGCCCAGCAACGGTGAAGTCGTGGTCATCACCCAGGTAGATGCCCCCGGCAACGCGGGCTTCGCTCTGAAGCTCGGCGCCAGAATTGATCTCCTCGACACCGCTTCCGGCCACCTCATCCTCGCGTTTCAGAGCGATGCAATGCGCGCACGCTCTCTCGCAGCGTGGCGAAAGCGCACCGACCGCCCACTTCCTGCGGATCTGCAGGAACACCTGGCGCGCATTCGCGCGCGCGGTTACGAAGAAATGCCGAGCTACCAGGTTGAAGGCGTCGTGAATATCGGCTACCCAGTTCTAAATCAGCATCAAGAAGCGATTGCAGCTCTCTCCGTGCCCTTTCTGCCGCGCATCGGAGACCGCATTGCCCCCTCGCAAGTGAAAGCAGCGCTCCAGGCAGCGAGCCGTGCGCTATCCATCGCAATCGGCGGCCGCAAAGCCCAGCTCACCGGCATCGGAGGTTGAGCCATGACGAAAACAGAATACTTCGAGGATTACGCAGTCGGCGCGCAGCGAACCACTTCCGGCCGCACGATTACGGAAGCCGATGTAGTGATCCATGCCGGCCATACGGGAGACTACTTTCCACATCACGTGGACGCCGAATTCGCACGCGAAACTCCCTTCGGCCAACGCATCGCGCACGGCACCATGACCTTTGCCATCGGCATTGGCCTCACCGCCGGCCAGATCAACCCCGCTGCTTTCACGTACGGATACGACCGTGTGCGTTTTCCGAAGCCCGTTTTCATCGGTGACACGATTCACACGCGCGTCACGATCAAAGAAAAGCAGCCAGACGCCAAGCGCCCGGGGTTCGGTCGCGTGATCGAAGGGTGCGAGGTACTGAACCAGCGCGGCGAAGTCGTCCTGTATTGCGAACACATTCTGGTCGCGCAAATGAGACCGGCGCCCGACAAAGCCTGATGCCGAAGCCAGAACGCTCGCTCATGAGGAAAATGTGGAAGTGACTCTAAAAGGTCTCACCTGGGACCATCCGCGTGGCTACGCGCCGCTGCTAAAAGGCGCGCCCGAGTATCAGAATTCCCATCCGGGAATCAATATCCGTTGGGATCGCCGCACCCTGCGCGATTTCGGCGAAGCTCCGATCGAACAATATCTAGACCGCTACGATTTGATCATCATGGATCATCCGTTCGTCGGATTCGCCGCCGCCCACGATGTCCTGGTTGACCTGAACCCGTTTCTCAGCGCCGCTGAAAGCTCCAGTCTAGCGCGTGATTCTGCCGGCCCTTCCGAGGAATCCTACCGCTATGCCGGCGGACTCTGGGCCTTGCCAGTGGATGCGGCAACTCAGGTCGCGTCGCATCGCCCCGAGCTTCTGCAACAGCTCTCTTCCAAGCCCCCCAAAACATTCGACGAGGTTTTGCAACTGGGACAAAAGGCGCGCGCGAATGGCAAATTCATAGCCGTTGCGGCTTGTCCCATAGATGCGATCAGTCTGTTCTTCACGCTGACCGCCAATCTGGGCCATCCTATCTCCGAAAATGCCGATCCATTTGTGGAGCACGCCATTGCGCGCGAAGCTCTCGATCGCCTGCACGCGCTGATCGCGATCTCCCATCCTCAATCCACCGGATGGAATCCGATCCAGATGTATGACCACATGGTTGCTGAATCGGACGTCGTGTATTGCCCGTGGGCCTATGGCTATTCCAACTATTCCCGCCGCGATAATTCCGTGCGTTTGCAGTTCACTCGCGGTCCCGCGGCCGGCCCAATCGGCTGTGCCGGCACGCAACTGGGTGGCACGGGCGTGGCTGTCAGCAAGCAGAGTCCTCATCGCGACGAGGCCGTGGCCTATGCCAAGTGGCTGGCAAGCCCGCAGCACCAGCGCGGCACGTACGTTCAGGAAGGCGGGCAGCCGGCAAGCCTCTCTGCCTGGCTTGATCCGGAAATAGATGCTGCGGCGTGCGGTTTTTTTTCCGGCACGCTGGAAACCCTGGAAAAATCCTACGTCCGGCCTCGCTTCGACGGTTTCGTGCGCTTTTTCGAAGTCGCCGGCATCGAAATTAACCGCTGTCTACAAGGCGAGACGACCGACGCGCAACTGATTGCCTCGCTCAACCGACGATTTGCGGAGCGCCTCGCGCAGGCGGCGACCCGCTCATGAGGAAATTCGACCGCGATGCAAGAGAGGAACGAACGTGACGAACCCTAACCCCGATCCCGCCAAGCACGACGCCATTCGCATCTGGAATCAGGAAGACTGGCTCTACGAGGATTTCGAAGTTGGTCTGCGCGCCCGCTCCATCCGGCGCACAATTTCCGAAGGCGAGAGCATGGCCTTCAACGCGCTCGTGCTGGACATGCACCCCTACGTCGCCGACGAAATTTTCGCCAAACAGGAAGGCATATTCGGTAAGCGCCTGGTTGCCGGCGCCATGGTGTTCAGCGTCGGCTTGGGCCTGATGGCGCACAATAATATTCATACCTTTAGCTACGGCTACGATAAGCTGCGTTTCATCAAACCCGTATTCATCGCTGACACCATTTACACCATCCGCACCAATCTCGAAAAACGGCCGAAGTACCTCACCATGGGAATGGTCAAAGTATCCTACGAAGTTTTCAAGATGCCGGGCGAGTTGGTCTTGTACTGCGAGCATCTGCAGACGGTGAAGTACCGGGATGCCGCCAAGTTTGCCGGTGAAATCGAAAAGAAGTAATCGCGGCCGTAGCGGGGAGACTGACGACAATGAATCTTGAAAGACCAGTGGCGCTCGTAACCGGCGCCGGCACTGGCATTGGACGCGCCATCGCGGAGCGCTTCGCGAGCGCCGGCGCCAAGGTCGCGGTGAACTACCGCTCGTCGCGTGATCCCGCCGAAGACCTCGTCTCGCGGATCCGCTCCGCCGGAGGCGTCGCGATTTCGGTTCAAGCCGACGTTTCCAAGGATGTCGAAGTTCAAGCCATGCTCGCGCGAGTCGCGCGCGAATTCGGCCGGCTCGATGTTCTCGTCAATAACGCCGGCTGGAGCACGCGCGTGCCGCACCGCAACCTGGATCAACTCACCGACGACATCTGGGACAAGACGTTCGACGTTAATCTGCGATCTGTTTTCTACTGTGTGCGAGCCGCCGTGCCGCTCTTGCGCAAGCAACCGGGCGCTGCAATCGTGAACGTCGCATCGGTCGCCGGCTCGACCGGCGTGGGAAGTTCGATTGCCTACGCCGCCGCCAAAGCCGGCGTTCTGACTATGACCAAATCGCTCGCTCGCGCTCTCGCGCCCGAAATTCGTGTCAACGCAATTTCTCCCGGCTTAATTCGCACGCAATTCGCCGGTCGTCCTGATTCCGATTCCGCGTTTCAAGCCGAAGAGGGCGTGACACCGTTAACCAGACTCGCCACCGTCGCCGAGTGCGCCGAAGCCGTATTTTTCCTCGCTTCTGCCGCCACTGCAGTCACCGGCCAAACGATTCTTGTTGACGGGGGTTTGTACGTACTGGGTCCAAATCGGTAGAGGCCGCCGTACCGAATCCTCCGCGGTCGCTTTCCCGGAACGCCCTCGTGCGCGAAAGACCAGATGGATCGCTTAACATCACTGCTCGCATCGCAGAACAGCCCGCAGCACTACCCGCGCGGTCTTGCCAGCCATCCTTTCGGCACTTCTACCAGCGACGGATTCAGTTCCGCCACCGAAGCGCAACCCAGCAACCTCATCGCTCGCTCCATTTCCGTCCGCAAGATCTCGAGCGCTCGACTCACCCCGGGCTGTCCCGCCGCGCCCAGCCCGTACGCGTATGCGCGCCCCACCAGCACCGCTCGCGCTCCCATGCAAATCGCTTTCACAATGTCGGAGCCGCGGCGGATGCCTCCATCCATTAATACTTCCGCTTGTCCGTTCACCGCCGCCAGAATTTCCGGCAGCGCTCGCAACGTCGCTGCCACGCCATCCAGCTGGCGCCCGCCGTGATTGGACACCACGACACCTTCGGCGCCCTCATCAATCGCCCGTCGAGCGTCATCGCCCGTGAGCACGCCCTTTACAATGATCGGCGCCCGCCACGCCTTGCGCAGCCAGCGCAAATCATCCCAGGTCACCACCGCGCTGGCGAGCGCCGCGGCCACGTCCGTCATCGCCATGGCCTCGCCGTTGGCTGTAACAATATTTTCCAGCTTCGGCACGCCGCCGTCGGCTAGAAACGCCGCCAGCCATCCAGGGTGCGCCAAAAGATTTGGCAGGAATGGAACCTTTGCCAGCAGCGAGCCGCCCATCAATTCTTTCACGCCGTTCCGCACGTCGCGCTCGCGCAGCCCCGCAACCGGCGTATCAATCGTGACAACCAGTGCGGAAAATCCCGCCGTGCGCGCTCGTTCAATCGCCGCCTCCGCTGCCGGGCGTCCTCCCACCACGTAGAGCTGATACCACAGCGGTCCGCTGGACGCCTTCTTCACCTTCTCCATCTTGTGGCCCGAGATTGTCGAGAGAATGAATCCCGTCCCGCTTTCTCCCGCCGCCCGCGTCGCAGCCACTTCTCCGCCAGGATGCATCAGTCGGCTGTAGCCGACTGGCGCCAGGATCGCCGGAAAAGAAATATCGTGTCCCACTACGCGCGTGCGCAAATCGCACTTCTCATTAGCCACCGCATGCCGCGGACGCAGCAGCACTTCCTGAAACGCGTGGCAATTTTCCCGCAACGTCACTTCGTCCGCCGCACCGCCGTCGATGTAGTCGAACACCGCTCTGGGCAGCCGCCGCCGCGCCAGCCGCCTCAGGTCCTCGATATTGACTACATGTGGTGAATCCAGCCCAGGCATCGTCCTCTTCGCATCCGGCGTTCGCGCCGCGCGCATTATAATCCCGCTTCGCATGATGCCGCACGTTCCCTTGCAATGGGTCTGGAAGTCGTACAGGCGGTCGCCGTCATGAGGGCGTTGAGTTGCGATATGAATTCAGGATAAGCCGTGTCGAAAAAGAACAGACTCCTTGGATGTCATGAATCGAACGCGACCCTTTGCGGTGAGACCGTGGCCCGAACGATCATAGTCGTACTGGCGGCAGAGCTTGCGGCCGTCATTCCTCTGTGCAGTCTGGGCGGCGAGACGCAAACGCGCCGTCAACAACGCGAGAATGATCCTTAATCGATCCGCGATCCGACGTTTCGGAAAAGAAAAAGCGCGCGGAGCACCTGTCGATTTCTCACAAACGTTAAAATCCAAAGAACCGTCACGGCGAGTACGGATAAGAGGCCCAATGTGGGGTCAAGAAAGATACGGAACCTATAGATGTTGAAGATGTAGCCGGCGAGGATGGTCAGTGCCGCTTCGGCGAACTTGCGTCGAACGAATATACGAAAATGTTTGTATCGAGAAGGAAGCTAGCGCTCATTCATTTCGTCCCGACTAAAGCGCCGCCCCGCCTGTACGTGTTTCAGTCGCTTCATCAGAGCGTCGAACTCCTGTATGCCGCCGCTCCGTGCCGTAAATTGTTCCAGCCATTCGCGGAACATGGCATTGAGCGTCTTGTGTTGCGATTTAGCCAGCAGTCGCGCTTGCTTAATCAGTTGCTCATCGGCACTTAGGGTAACGTTTTTCATGCAAAAGTTGTGTACTCGATTGTCGTGTAACTTGCAAGCGACCTTCTCCAGCGAAATCCGGCCGCGCGCACGCCAGAGGAACTATCACTCGGGCCCGTGAATATGTAGCTTTTCGCGAACGGCCGCAAGCTCGCGGACCCATTCCTCGTGTGCAGGGTTCTCCATCGCATTGCCGTTGCTGCCATTGTGATTCGTCGTCAGACGCTGGAACGTGAGGTTCTGCGCGGTCCACATTCCCACGGGAAAGGGCAGGCCGCCCGCAACATCCAGAAGCACATGCAGGCGCTTCAGCGAGTCCAAATCTTCGGGGTGGTCGTGAAACGCGGCGGCTTGTATTTCCAGTCGCCGCCGCATGATGAATTCCAGTGTCGTGGCGTCGAGCTGGACGTTATTCAGCCTGGTTTCGCGCAACAGGCCACTGATGCCGGCAACATCGATATCGGGCCTTTCCAGCGCCTGCTGGAGCTGGCTATTCAGTGCGATGGCAGCAACCGATCGCACCGCGTCCGGAACCGGCACTGCCAGAGAATTCAAGAACCGAATCAGCGCCGCCTGGCTTTCATACATCTTTCGGAACGAGCCCGAAACAGATGCGACCGTATCATTGAGAATAATGCCGATGATACGCCTCTGTTCATCGCGGAAGAGCGAACTGAGCGAGAATGTGCTGCGATGGAATTGTTCATCGAGAATGCGGATAACTTCGGCAGTGTCCGCCTTCATGAACGCGTCGTTTAATTTGGTTCGCAGCTCGCCGAAATACTGTTCGCCCTGAAACTCGCGGACGCCGCCCGTAATGTTGTGGTCGCCGAGGTGCAAAACGGCAAAGCTGAGCGCAATCTCCTCCGTTGTAATCTCCGAGCGAATGCGGCCACGGCCGACGGCGAGGCGCAGGCGACCTTCCGTCTCGACGCCATATGCCTCGCGCTCTACCGTGTAGCAATAGATACGCGTTTTTTCGCCGTATGTTTCAAAAAGCGAGCTGACGGCGTAGTGGCCTGCGACTTTGTCCGCCGTGATGACCGCCGGAGCGACCCATTTCTTGTAGATTTGCTCGCCGTCTCCGTGCTCTGGAATATTGCTTTTCGCATCGCGTAGACGGTCGCAAAACGGCGCCTCCAGATCCTGTCCCATGGCCTCGCGCGCTAAGTGAATCGCCCGGCCTGCGTAGTGCAACACCTGAACCGTTTCCAGACCGGAAAGCTCATCGAAGAACCATCCACAGCTGGTGTACATGAGCATTGCGTGGCGTTGCAGTTCGAGTAGCTTCAACGCGCGGGCTCGCTCCGATGCATCGAGCTCATGGGTCGCATGTTTCTGGAGGAACGCGGCTACATTTTCATCGCAGCGGTTTAAGACCACATCAACGTAATCATTGCGCGCCGCCCACGGCTCGCCGAGCAGCGATTTGGCTTCTTTTTCGAATGCTTCGGCCAGCGTGTCGCGCAACCAATCTAGTGCGGATCTCAGAGGGCCGCGCCACTGCTGGTTCCAGTCGCCATGTGCGCCGGAATTACACCCGCAATTCGATTTCCAGCGTTCCACGCCGTGCGCGCAGCTCCAGGAAGTATTTTCGAAGATTTCAACCCAGTGATCTGGCGGATGCAGCTCCAGGAATTGCCCGTAATTGGTCAGCTTCGCGCCGCCGCCGTTTTCGATACTATGCAAGGCGTAGGTCAACGCCATATCGCCATAATGATGATGGTGACCGTAACTCTCGCCGTCCGTTGCGATATGCGAGAGCTGCGGCCAGGTGCGCTCGTCGGAAAAGCCGCTCAGCAGGCGATCCGCAAATCTTTTGCCGTCGCTTAGCAGACCTTCAAAAGCCACCCCCTGAGAGATCGGCCCATCGTAAAAAAAGAGCGCCATCGTTTTCTTAGAAGGCAACCGGATCTGGTAGGCGCGGCTGGGATCGATGCGATCGCCGGAAACATCTTTCCAATTGCGCCCCGAGTGCGCACGAACGCGCTTTGCCTGCCGCGGTGCCAGAATTGTGAAGCGGATTCCCTGGGCCGCGAGGGCTTCCAGCGTGGGGATGTCTACTGCCGTTTCGGGCAGCCACATACCCTCGGGACGGCGACCAAAACGATAAATGAAATCGCGAATTCCCCAAACCACTTGCGTTTCTTTGTCCCGGGGATGCGCAAGCGGCATGATCATGTGGTTGTAAACCTGAGCCATTGCCGAGCCATGGCCGCCGAACCGCTCCTGACTTTCTTTGTCGGCTTGCTTGATCGATTCCAGGACTTCCGGTGATTTCTGCTCCATCCATAGCAGCAGTGTTGGCCCGAAATTGAAGCTGATTTGCGCGTAATTGTTCACGAGCTTCACGATGCGCTGCTGATCATCCAGCAACCGCGAAGTGCCATTGGGCGCGTAACACTCGGAGGTGATTCGCTCGTTCCAGTCGTGGTACGGGTATGCGGAATCTTGCAGCTCAATAGCCTCCAGCGAAGGATTTTCTCTGGGAGGCTGGTAGAAATGCCCGTGGATGCAGACATATCTCATGATTTGAAGCTCACCGTAAATTCTCCGTGCAGCGGGATTTGCATGTATCCACAATCTCACGAGCGCGATCGACTCCCCAAGGCTGAAAACGCGATGAGGTCTGGGAAAAATTCTGGCCTTCTGGCGTGCGAAACATGAATCGAGTTCCTTGTAGTGCACCGACTTTCGCGATGTGAAAATCGCAGCGCGGTTCCAGCGCGATCAGTTTTAAGTGGCCGAGAAAATCACAATAGACACACTTGATTTACCCGGAGCCAAACGACAAGGCAAACCCGATGGATCTGACAGCGGTGTTGCGCCCAATGCAACGGTGCTGTCGGGCAGGGATGCGCCCGGGATGCCAGGGATGCGTTCGTGCAAGCGGTCCAGCTTAACTGGCGCCGCCGCGCGACGTGGCCGAGGTCTTGCCGCCCGCAGCAGAATCCTCGGATGTTCCGCTCGCCTCGCGTCGCACTTTACGCGCAGACAAAGTAAGCTTCCCGTTCTCGAATTCGGCGTCGCACGTTTCGGGATCGATCGGTTCCGGCCAGCGAACCACGTAATACAAGGACCGCTGCTCCTCGAGGAAGCTGTCGTTGCTTTGAAGCGCATTTTCTTGGGAGGAACTGCTCTTGGCGGAGACGATGGCCCTTTCATCCGTGACGCAAACCTTGATCTGGTCAGCCGGAATACCCAGGACACGGATGCTCACCGTGTAAGCGTCTCCGGATTCCTGCACGTCTGGCAACGCGGCCAGTTCTCTTTCGGCCTGAAGCCAGTGCGCAACATCGTCACCATGAAAACCACCGGATGTTTCAAACAGCGAATAGGCTCGATCGGAGACCAAACCATAAAACTGATCGAGAAAACTCGACTTTTCACTATCCGGAACAAGCTCGGGCTTCGAAGCGGGCGAGCTTGGTCGCGCGGAACGGGCTGGAGTGGACATAAGGCACCTGTCTTTCGGAGATCACTGCAGCCGCAGTATCTAGAACGCGGCTCGCAGGAACAATACAGGGAAGGCTGTAGCATGGCGTTCTTGCAGAGCAGTTTCCAGGCGTCGCCGGCGATATAGGATTTTGGAATAAGTAATGAACGGGAGCTTCCCATGTTATTTCTTTGCGGAATCCTGAAACGACTCGGGCGGGTCGAGCGAGCATTGTCTCCAGAATTCAGCCGGGGAAAGCGATCCCTCTACGAGTCCCTTAATGCCGGCGATCGTCGCTGCGATTTGTCCGCCGTCGGCTGCATCGAAAACGATTACGACGCCATCCACCGCAGGAGCTGGTGATCCCAGTTCTCGGTAGGTTTTTTCTAGGAGCGCTCGGGCCATCGTGAGTTTCTCTCTGGCCGTGGAAGTGGCGCTCGGCGAAGCCGGCTCGAGCCAGATCACGTGAACTTTCCTGCCCGCCAGCGGCGCCCACTTGCCGCCGAAAGTTGTCGTCTCGTCCTTGCTGATATGGAAAAGATTGGCGGTGGCAGGCGCCGCGTCGCCGGCATCAGCGGCGCTGTCCCTATACTCGGCAGGCAGATCCAGCTGCGTCCGGCGAATCCAACCGCGCGAGGAGCCGGAAATTTGCACGTGCACCCACGTGCCCTGCAGCTCGAGCACCTGGAATTCGTCTTCGGCATCAGCGGAAAAAAGCACCGGCGAGCCCTCCGCAGGTTTTGAGAGCACGTGCGTGCCGGCCTTCTTCACGGTCGCAAGATCAGCGGGCCGCACCTGATTGTGAAGAATTTCTTCAAAATTCTTAATATCAGTCGAAAGCTCCTGCGCCCGCTTCTCGACTGCGGCACGCCGCAACTTCAACGACTCGACGCTTTCACCCGACGGCAAAGGTGGTGTCGCGGCCTCCTCCGGTTGTCCGGGCGCGGCCGCAAAGTCTCGCGCTACTGCGTTCTTGTTTGACGTTGATTCCCGAGCGTCGAGAGGTGCTGGGTCGAGCCGCACTTGCGGGCGCAAGCCGCCATTGCTCGCCGGCGGCGCTGGAGCGACATTCGATTTAGTCGCAGGGGCAGCCGTCGCAGAACCGGAAGGCTTCGGGACGGAAGCCGGGCCTAAAGCCTCCTGAATTTGGTCCAGGAAGTCATTCTCGATGTGACCGTTGGAAACCAGCACGCGATAGCCGGAACGCCCCGGCGTGGGATCGTTGTACCAGGCGGTAATCTTGGCGCTGGCATGGACGCTGGCACCGCCCGCGGGCGTCGCGACCACCTGAAAGGTGCATTCGTAGTAGCCGCGCTCGTAGCGATTCGTCGGCAGGTCGCTCGCTTCGACGAAGCCGTCAACCGTCGGCAGGCGGCCGCTCGAGGACGGGCGCAGGTTGCGCACTACGCGCTCAACGTCGATAGCTGGCCTGGCAAACGTTCGTTCGTAGGGAGCAGTCTGCGCGCCGGCCAGCGCAGCTATGAATGCGAAGGCCAGCAGCAGAGCTCCACAATGGGCCGCGGCGCCGAGAGTTTTCTTCACGGTATCGGTTCCACCTGATCATGCCGCAGCCATCCGCGATGTCCATCCACGGTTTCGACGCCGTACCAGTAAGGCGTGATGATCTCGATGAGCACGTCTGAACTAGCCGGCACGGACTGCAGCGTCGCTGCATGCTCGAAGGGAGCTGATTTCAAGTTGGTTTGCGCCCTTATGCGCAGTTCGGCTTTGTGCTGCAACTCACTAAGCCGCACCTGCAGGCTCTCTAGGGAGCTTTCGGCGTCCTTCAGGTGCGCTGCCTCCGCGTCGCGTTCCTTTACATTGGATTGCGCCGCCAGCTGCAACTGCCGGCGCTGCAACAGGTCCGCTGTTTGACGTTCTTCGCGCTGGATGCGCACGATGTGGCTCTGGATCTCGGCGAATTCACTGGTTTCCACAGTGGTGTCCGACGGGTGGACTCTCTTGGATCCGTCCTCGACGAATATCGCGTCAATCTGCAAGTGGGTGCGATTGGGAGCAACTCCCAGAACGATGTAGCGGACGCTGATGGTTCCAATGTCCGTGCTGTTCTTGAAATGCGTCGGCGAAAGCGCCTTCGTGCGTATCTTATAAAACGCGTGACCGGGTCCGGTCCACGCTCCGTAGTATGTCGAACCGGTCGCCGCCTCCGCTTCGGTGAGCTCATCTTCCCGGGAATAGACTTGCGTGCCGTGCAGGATCGTGTCCTGCGTCACCAGTCCCACCGCCTTCAGCACGTCTGCTTCCGAGGCCTTGAGATCAATCGCGAAGCCTTCCGGCAAGTCCGATTTCTGGTCATGGCCCGCAGCAGCCGACGGCTTTGCGGCAAGCGAGCAGAGGACTGCCAGAGCAATCAAAGCGGCACCGGTGCAGATCAGCCGATACCTTGACGAAACGAGCCTTTGCGGCCGCCGGCGGTGGCGGGCGCTGGTCTTCGCCGCGTGCGTCAACCGCACCATTGCAACTTTCTCTGTGTTCTCACCATTCATCCATTTCCCCTCTGCCCAGTAAAGCTCTAAAAACGCGAAACCTGCCCTGCGTCCTGGCGCGGCCCGCCCCGGACCTGGGTTGCCCTCAACCGGAGCCCGGAACCCGTTCAAGCCTAGAAGGCAAAATACACCAAAAGGGAGGGAAAGAACAAAGTGTTAAGTTTTGTTAATTTTTGTCTTGCATTCTCAATTCAGCGGGAGTACTTTCCGGGGCGTTTGGCGATTGTGCGGCGTTGCCGCGCTCGCCAATGGGGGAAGAACGAGGGTTCCTGGCATGCGCGCATACGAGATTCATCTCCGTCTTCATTTCACCAGCTCGCCAGCTGCGCCAGTCACGCCATCGCCGCTTGCAAGCCAAGAGCGAATCACATCGAAGCTATCCCGCCAGTGGCAACAGGAGGGTGTATGTCTGAGAAGATTCGAGAGTGTGCAAACCCTATGAATCCGAAATGGTCGCGATGGAAGACGATTTTGACCTGCGCATTTCTACTCATCGCGATCGCTGTGTGCGATGTGCCCAGAGCGAGCGCGCTGCCCAGGGGCAAGGTGATGGCGATCCCGGCGTTTGCGCGCAAGTATGGCCTGCCTTGTTCGGCGTGTCATACGGCGTGGCCCGAACTGAATAACTTCGGACAGGTGTTCCGCGACAACGGCTATCAATTGATGAACGACCGCGACTCTCCGATTTGGCAGAATCCCTCCTACTTTCCGATCTCATTCCGCATCACGCCGAGCTGGCATCGTGAGAGCACCACGAATCAGCAATTCGATACAGGAAACGGCACCTTGACGCAGGCTGGTTTTGACCTTTCCGGCATGGACCTGTGGTCGGCCGGAACGATCTACAAAAATATTTCCTTCGTGCTGCTGCCATCTTCGGACCCGACCGCGGTCTGGCACTTTGAATCCGCCTTCATTCGCTTCGATAATCTGAAGGGCAGCCCGTGGCTGAACTTGAGGTTCGGCAGATTTGAACTCGACAACTTGATTTCAGAAAAACGATTCTTATTCTTGTCGAATAACGGTGGGATTTATCAGATTTATCACTTCAACGTTCCGGGGAGTATCAACAATTTCGGCTACGGTGACAATCAGATCGGCGTGGAGTTGGCAGGCCACTCGGCGAATAGCTACACGCGATATTCCGTCAGCGTGCTGAGCAGCAACGAGGGCGGCGTCAACTTCACGACCGACGTGGTGCCGGGGGCACCTCCGTCCAACCGAACGTACGATGTGAACTTGGCCTTCAGTCAAGCCTTCAACGCTCCCGGGGCGCCTGGCGAAAGCGGCTTTGGTCAGGAACGCATCGGTGCGTTTGCGTACATCGGCCAGCGGCCAACCAACTACCTTACAGAAGGTGGCACGCAGCTAGTGGGCATTAATAACAAGCCGTTCTATCGCATCGGATTTGCGGGCGATTTGTCTTACAAGAACCTGGAACTCATGCCGTTGTTTATGTATGGGCACGATAATCCATATCTGGGTCAATTCGGCGTGCCGGGAGGTTCGACGCTTCCAGCAGGCGCACAGGCTCCCACGTTCTACGGCGGGTTCCTGGAAGCGCACTACTACTTCAACCCACAGAACGTAGCCTTGGGGCGCTTCGAGCAGATTAACGTTGGGCAACAGGCCCTCAATACCACGCCAGGCAGTCTTGGCAACATCACCGCAGTTACCTTCGGTTACCGCTGGTATCCGATCATGTTCAGTCGCGGGGGAGTAGCGCTGGACGGAGAATTCTCGCGCGTGAGAACCATCGGAGTCGAGCCGGAAAGCGGCGATGGAAGCGGTACCGTTGCAGATCCGACGGCGGCGGTCTGGAGCAACAGCATTTATTTCGGAATTGATTTTGACTTTTAAGGGAGAGACCAGCAATGACACTCAAAAAATTCGCAGTGACATTCGCGCTGGGCTCAGTGACTCTGCTTACGGCCGGCGCAACAACTAGCACCGCGCAATCGCATGTGAATTCACCTGATCCTCTGCTTGGCACGCCCAGCGTGGCGACGGAGACCAGCAATATTAGCGGAATCACTGGGCACGCCGAATCAGGCAAGCATCTCTACCGGCGCTTCTGCATCGGATGCCACGGGCCCGACGGCAACGGCCAAGGCATGAACGCGCAATGGATTGATCCGCAGCCGCGCGATTTCACCGAGGCCACGTTCAAGTGCCGCTCGACGCCCACCGGCACCCTACCCACCGACGAGGATCTCTACAACGCCATCACCCGCGGCTTCGTCACCACCAACATGCCCTCGTGGAGACCGCTGAATCCGCAACAGCGCGCCGACTTGGTAGCTTTCATCAAGACCTGGTCACCGCGCTGGGCCAAGGAAAAGCCCGGGGCCACGCTGAACATTCCGCCGGAAACGCCCATCACTATCGAAAGCATCCTGCACGGTCGCGAACTATTCCAGAAGCTGGAATGCTGGAAATGCCATGGGCCGGAGGGTCACGCGGACGGCCCATCGGCGGCGACGCTGACGGATAGCAAGGGCAATCCCATCAAGCCTTTTAATTTCTCCACCGGAGACCGATTCATGTGCGGCGATAGCAACCGCGATTTGTACCGGATCTTCATGACCGGCCTCGACGGATCGCCGATGCCTTCTTTTGCAGATGTGATCCAGCCGAACGACGCATGGGACCTGGTGCATTTCCTGCGCACCTTGCAGGTGGCGCTGCCGAACCAGGAGCTCACGCTCTGGCAAAGTTACAAAGCAGCTCACGGAAAGGATCTGAAACCGATCGGTCCGGATTCCGCGGGCGGCGCACAGTAATTTCATAAAAGAAGGAGGGACTGATTCGATGCGAATGAAATTTTTTGCAGCGTTGGGACTAACCGTAGCGATGAGCAGCGCACTGCTGGTTTTCGCCACGCCGCCCGCGGGCTCCGGTTCCGTCACCGGGAAGGTGACTTACACCGGAACGCCAATGAAAATGAAACCGATCGATATGTCCAAGGAACCGTCGTGCGCCAAGCAGCATGCCACTCCCATCACCACGGAAAACGTCACCACGGGGCCCGGCAACACCTTGAAATGGGTGGTTGTTTACATTTCAGCTGGCGACGAAGGCACCAGTACTCCCTCGCAGGGTGTGCGTTACGACCAAAAAGGCTGCGAATATTTGCCGCACGTCCTGCCCATGGAAGTAGGCCAGCAGCTTCAAATTTTTAACGACGATCAAACCTCGCACAACATCCATCCTCTGGCTAAGGTGAACCAGGAGTGGAATAAATCGCAGCCTCCCGGTTCGCCTCCGATCGATACCAAGTGGGACAAGCCCGAATTCATCTCGGTAAAGTGCAACATTCATCCCTGGATGCACGGCTACTTCGTGGTGCTGAAAACTTCTCACTACGCGGTCACCGATGACGACGGCGCTTTCGATATCAAAGGACTTCCGCCCGGGAAATACACCGTAACGGCATGGCAGGAACAGTACGGAACGAAAACGCAGGACGTTACGGTCGGGACCGGCGCGGCCACTGCGAATTTCGTTTTCACCGCAACACCATACTGAGCTGGACGTGCCAATGTTTCAGGCAGCCGCACCCCGTGCATTGAGGGAGGGGTGCGGACACTCGATGGGCTTGTTCGTTTTGATCGTAGTGCGCCGAGGCAAATAGATTATGGGCAAATTGTTTGCAGTGCTGGTGGTAGTGATCGCGCTGATTTCCGTGTTATTTTTCGTGCGGCACACCTGGTGGATGCCGCAGGACATATCCACTACCGGCGCGGCAATTGACCATCAACTTGACGAAACGATGATTGAGACGGGACTTCTGTTCCTGGCGGGCCAGCTGATTCTCGGTCTTTTCGTGTGGCAGGCCAGCGACAAAAACCCTGCGCGCAAGATCAAGATATTCCCCGGCGGCTCCACGCCCGTCGTCATGGCTGCGATCATTGTGGTTGGTATCGAGATCTTGGCTCTCACTTTCATCGGCTCGAAAGCTTGGGCTGCGGTCAACATCGCGCCGGCCGCTGTGGATTCCTTGCATATTGACGTTCAAGCCGAGCAGTTTGCCTTTTATTTCCGTTACGCCGGTCCGGACGGCCAGTTTGGCGGGCTCCATCCCGATAAGATTGACGATGGCAACGGCAACTACTTCGGATTGGATCCCGCAAACGATGTGGCGGCTCGCGACGACGTGGTGGTGGGTTCGCTCGTGGTGCCGGTGAATCATCCGATCCTGCTCACTCTGCACTCCAAGGATGTCGGGCACTCCTTCTACGTTCCGGTCCTGCGGATTCAGCAAGACTTCGTTCCGGGCCTAGAAATTCCGGTGCACTTCACGGCCACGCAAACTGGCAAATTTGAAATCGTGTGCACCCAGCTTTGCGGGCTGGGACATTACAACATGAAGGCGTACCTGCAGGTCATGTCGGAACCCGATTACGAACAGTGGTTAAAGGGCCAAGAAGGGCAGTAAGCAGGACAAAAAATTGCGATGAGGCGCGCGCCTCTCGCGCCAGGGGTCAAGTTGCTCTCTTTGAGGTCCCAATATGCATGACACATCCGCAGCGCACGCCGCGCATCAGCACGCGGCGCCAACCGGTTTTATTCGCAAGCACATCTTCAGCCTCGATCACAAGGTGATCGGCAAGCAATACTATGGGCTGGCGCTGCTCGCCGTTTTCATCGGTATGGTTCTTTCATGGCTCATGCGCATTCACCTGGGCTGGCCTGCTTGGCCGATTCCGCTCCTGGATAAGCTTTCGGCCGTTGGCGCACCGCAGGGCGTAATGACTCCGGAATACTACCTCTCGCTGATGACCATGCACGGCACCATCATGGTTTTCTTCGTACTCACCAACGCTCCCTTCGCCGCGTTTGGAAATTATTTTCTGCCAATTCAAATCGGCGCCGAAGACATGGCCTTTCCGCGTTTCAACATGATGTCGTTCTGGGTCACATTTACCGCGTTTTTGGTTATGATGGCGGCGTTTTTCGTCAGCGACGGCCCGCCGATTTCCGGCTGGACCGCCTACGCACCTCTCAGCGCGGTGGGCGGGGACGCCGGGCCGGGACTCGCCTTGGGTCAAACGCTTTGGGCGATCTCGATCGCGATCTTTTGCATCGCCTCCTTGCTCGGCGCCCTCAATTTCATCGCCACCACGCTGGACCTGCGCACCAAGGGAATGTCGCTGGCGCGCATGCCTTTAAGCTCGTGGGCTTGGTTCGTAACCGCGGTAATCAGCTTGCTGGCCTTTGCCGTTTTGCTTCCCGCTTGCATCCTGCTGATCCTGGACCGCGTCGCGGGAACCAGTTTCTTCATCCCTGCCGGATTGATTCTCAGCGACAAGCTGCAGCCACACTCCGGCGGTTCCGTCCTTTTGTGGCAGCACCTGTTCTGGTTCTTTGGCCACCCGGAGGTTTACATCGCGATTCTGCCTTCGATCGGAATCGTCTGCCACATCCTGCCGGTATTCGCGCGGAAGCCGCTGCTTGGCCCGCGCGCAGCCGTTGGCTGCATGATCGCTACCGGGTTTTTGAGCTACATGGTGTGGGGACACCACATGTTTGTCAGCGGAATGAGTCCGTTCTCCGCCAATTTGTTTTCGGTTCCCACTTTGGTGATTACCATTCCCATGACCATCTTGACTCTGCTGCTGATTGGCTCGGTTTACGGAGCCAAGATGCGCTTCACGGCGGCTTCGCTTTTTTGCCTGGGCTTTATTTCCGTGTTCATCAGCGGCGGCATCAGCGGATTCTTTTTGGCGCAGCCCTCCATTGATATTTACCTGCATGCCACCTATTTCGTGGTCGCCCACTTTCATTTTGTGATGGCAGTGGCGTCGCTGTTCGGAGTGTTTGCCGGAACCTATTTCTGGTTCCCCAAGATGTTCGGTCGCATGATGAACGAAGGACTCGGGAAATTGCACTTTTGGCTTACATTCATCGGCGTGTACTGCATCTTCATGCCCATGCATTATCTGGGGCTCGCGGGCAATGTGCGCAGATACTCCGCGTTCGTGGACGATTATCTGATCCCGCTGATTCCCGTGCACAAATTCATCACCATCGCGGCGCTGCTGACCGGCGCGGCTCAGTTCATCTTCCTCTTCAATTTGATCTGGAGCCGCTTCAAGGGCCCCGTCGCCTCCGAAAATCCCTGGGAAGCGACCTCCTTGGAATGGTCGACCACTTCGCCTCCGCCCTTCGACAATTTTGGCGGCCGCCACATGGTGGTATACAACGGCCCGAACGAATACGGCGTCGAGAACAACGGCACGGACTTCGTCATGCAGACGTCGCCTGAAAAGATCGCCGCAAGCTAAGCGCTGACGAGAGCGACAAACGATGGCTACTACCACATTGCCTCCGGGCCCCGATACCACGTTAGACGATCAGGGTTTTGGCAAACCACCGGAACTTACTCCACGTCCGGGGCATGCGACACAGTCGGGATCGCCCTCCCAGAAATCCGAGACCGGAATGTTGGTGGCGGTTTCGGCCATCGGGATGTCCTTCGCGGCATTCACCAGCGCGATGTTTGTGCGCCAGGATTCGTCCACGGATTGGCAACACTTCCAGTTGCCGTACGTTCTTTATTTCAACACCCTGATTCTGATGGCCAGCAGCGTTACCTTGCAGTTGTCGCGGCAACGCTTTGCTGTGATTCCCGATGCGCGGCATGCAGCGGGGTCCGCCAAAGTTCTGCTGGCCAACGGAATCTACTGGCTCTATCTCACCGCGGCGCTGGGCCTGATTTTTGTTCTCGGCCAGATCCTCGCGTGGCGCAGCCTGGCGGCGCACGGATTATATCTGGCGACGAATCCAAGTTCTTCTTTCTTCTACCTTTTCAGCGCATTGCACGCTGTGCACTTGTTGGGCGGAATGGGCGGCCTGTTCTATGTGCTGCGCAAGTTGATTCGCAACGGCGGCGTCGCGGAGACCAGCGGGCTCAGCGCGTTCTCGATCTACTGGCACTTCATGGATTTGCTGTGGGTGTACCTGCTACTACTGCTCGCGATCCGTATGTAGCTGGAAATTTTAGGAGGAGCTGTGAGTGAATCGGAGATGACACTGGGAGCGGGGCACGCCGCGGCGCTGGAGCCTTCGCCATACGGCATACAGTCGAAAAAATTGACGATGTGGCTGTTTATTATTTCGGACGCCGTCACCTTCGGCGCGATACTGTTCGGCTATTCCTACTTGCGAGCCGGAACTCCTGACTGGCCCACCCCATTTCAGTTTTCGCCGAGCGTGGTCAACGGGTTAATCATGACGTTTGTGCTGCTGACGAGCAGCCTGACGATGCTGGCCGCAGTGTCTGCGGCAAAACAGGGCCGCAAATCCGCGTGTCTGCAATGGTTGGCCGCCACCATCGTGCTGGGCATTATTTTTGCCACGCTGCACCTGCGCGAATGGTTTCACCTGTTCGCGGATGGCTGGAGCCTATCTAAAAATCCGCTGGGCGGGCCCGTACAGTTTGGCGCTACCTTCTTCAGCATCACCGGCCTGCACCTGATGCACGTAATTTCCGGCGTCATCGCGCTCATCGTGATCGCCATCGGTTACAACACCGAATGGCTGGACTCCGGCCACGTCGAAGCGACCGGCCTGTACTGGCACTTTGTGGACTTGGTCTGGATGTTCGTGTTTCCGCTGTTGTATTTGATGAACGTGGCCCGCTGAAGCGGAGCTGCGCAACGAAGGGGAGGCGCTGCCGTGACGGGAACGAATCATGAGCCGGGAATGAAAGAGTACATCGCCATTTGGGTCGGCTTGCTGTGCATCGTGGGCATCGAAACTTTTCTGACGACTCTGCATTTGTCCACTCACAAGTTGCTGCTGGCGCTGCTGCTGTTGGCCTTTGCCGAGGCCGGAATCGCGCTGCTGTATTTCATGCACCTGAAGTACGAAAAGCCGAAACTGTTCTGGACGCTCGTGCCCGCTGTGATCTTCGTGCTCTTTATGATGAATCACATCTGGCCAGACGCCTATCGCATGTTGAATATGCGCGTGCCGATTCAGTAGGAATCGCCGGCGCGTAGCTATGGCGCGCTGGCTCGAAGCAAAGTATCATTCCTGAAGTTGATGCGCTCCCAGGAGGGCTTGACTGCTATGGATGCAACGAAACCAGCAGTCGCAGGAATGCTGGCCCGCGCGGTTGCCCCGCTGCTCGTACTGGCCAGTCCCGCGGCGCTTTACGCGCAGAGCTGCGCGATGTGCTATCAGAGTGCGGCAGCTTCCGGCCCACGTTCGATCCACGCCCTGAAATTGGGCATTCTGATCCTGATGTTTCCGCCGCTGCTGATCACTGCCGGCGTCTTTTACCTGGCCTATAGCAAGCGCGACCAGTTCAACCAGAACTCCTAGCGCTGTATCGTGTGGCGGAGGGCAGCCTCAATTCGACAAGCAATCCGCCGTCCGGACAATTTTCGGCCTTGACCTTTCCGCCATGCAGGCGAACGGCTCGCTCGGTGATAGAAAGGCCCAGACCCGATCCGCCGGAGAAGCGGTCGCGCGCATCACCCACGCGGTAAAAGGGCAGGAATATATCGCGCAACGACTCCTCGGGGACGCCGCGTCCATGATCGCGAACGGAAATCACGGCCATTCCATTTCCATTCGAATGCGACTTCTTTAGCGTTATCTGGACTTCGGTGCCCTCGTCCGTATAGTTGACCGCGTTGCGGATTACGTTCTCAATTGCACCGCGCAGGAGCTGGCGGTTTCCGAGGACCGCACAACCGTCTACCTGTGTGACGCGGACTCGACGGCTGCGGCCTTGCGCTTCAAAATCAGCGTCGGCGGCGACGTCCAGAACCACTTGATCAAGCGCGACCAGCTCGCCCTCCACACTTTCGCTGCCGCCTTCGATCCGCGCCAGCCTTAATAGGCTGCCGATTAGAGTGTTCAGGCGCTCGGCCTCGACTTCGATGCGATCGAGCGCACCCGCGGATTCGGAATTGGCGTGAAGCCTGGCGAGGCCTAAAGCAACTGTTAAACGAGCGAGCGGAGAGCGAAGTTCGTGCGAAATATCCGCGAGTAGCCGGCGCTGCGAAGAGATCAGCGATTCGATCTGCTCGGCCATGTGATCGAAGTCTCGACTAAGTTCGGCGAGCTCGTCGTGCCGATTTCCGGCGGCCTGGCCGACGCGCGTACTGAGATGGCCGGTGGCCAGGCGATGAGTAGCGGCGCGAAGGTGCAGAATGGGCGCCGTGATATAACGCGTCAGCCAGAAACAGACGAAACCGGCGATGAAGAAGACCGCTGCAGCGCGAATGAATTGCGTCTGAATGGGAGCGCTGAGTACTTCAGCGACGGACTCGATATGCGTGCCGATCACCAGCACGTAATGTGTACCGGTCGAACCCGTGGTCCGGGTGGCGGCGAACCGGGTGCCGTGCGACGTCACGAAGCCAGTTTCGTTGGTTTGCAAGGCGGATTGAGCAATCGCGTCGACCTCCGGTGGCGACGGCTGCGACAAAATCTCTTTGCCCTCGTCGTCAAACAGATATGCCTGCCAGTGCAAGGTGTTCTGTAGAGAATTCAGAAAGTCGGCCAGGGCGCCCATGCCGTGATCGTCCAGGATATCGGCCGCGCGGGCCGCGACGAGGGGCATGACCGTGCGGTCGAATTCTTCCGCGCGCATAGCCTTGAATTGGGATTGGGTGGCGATAACGGAGGCGATCAGAGTCGCGCTGACCAGAACCATCGCCAGCCAAAAAGAGAGAAAGATCTTTAGGAAGAGGCTACGCATTTCGGATTCGCTCGTTGCCGTTCACAAGCCAACGCTCACCCTGCCGCGCCGGAGACTACGTAAACGTATCCAACGTTGCGAATCGCCCGGATTCGCTCCGCTCCGTCCGGACAAGTCCCTAGCTTCTTGCGCAGGTTGCTGATGTGTACGTCCAGGCTGCGATCGGAGGGCTCCGCATCGCGGCCTAGCGCGCCTCTGACCAAGTCGTCCCGCGAGATCACCTGTCCCGGTGATCTGAAAAACAGAGCTAGCAGCTCGAACTCCGCGGAAGTGAGCTCCACGTCGCGCGCTTTGTGGCGCGCAGCGCGGGCGCGCGTATCCAGCCGGATGTCGTCCAGGAGAATCGAGACAGGACCCAGCGTATCCGCGGGAGGTCCAGCGACGGTTCGGCGCAGTACCGCGTGAATCCGCGCGGCGAGCTCGCGAGGATTGAATGGTTTCGGGAGATAATCGTCAGCGCCGATTTCCAGTCCCACAATGCGGTCGACATCGTCACCATGCGCGGTGAGCATAATGATGGGGACCGCAGACTTGGCCCGAACGCGGCGCAGAACTTCAAAGCCGCGAATGCCTGGCAACATGACGTCGAGGATGATCAACGAATACGTGCCAGAAAGAGAGCGCTCAAGGCCCAGCGGGCCGTCGTGGACGGCCTCAATCTGGAAGCCTTGGGATTTCAGATATTGCTCGACGAGTTCACACAGCTCTACGTCATCATCGACGATCAGGATGCGCATGGCGGACAAAGCGTCCGGGCTATCGGTCTGGGATGGCCACATTACACTACTTTATACTCTGCTCCGGCCGGAAGCGAAAGTCGCGCAGGACGAACCGGACGAACCGCGCAAAAGTTGCGAAGATGCCGTCAAGCGGCGCGCCGACCAACCCGGCCTTCCCAGTCCGGAGCTTATAACGGGACATGAAGAATGCTTACGCCGTGAGTGGGATTTATAACGATTTGTAAAGTTCTATCAAGCGAATGTTATACTGCGGCGCGAGCCCAGATTTCCGCTTGCTGAGTGTGCGCAAATTTTTCCAGGCGAATCCTGAGGCTCATCCTGATCGGTATCGGCACCTGGCGGGTCTGCCAAGTTCTGAGCCTGCAGCATCCGCCGGCGCTGCCAGCGAGGTGACGATGTACGACAATATGAAGCATTCTCTGTTTCCAGCCATCGGTCCAATCGCTATGTTGGTTGTATTTTGTGCCGGAACAGTGGCCGCGCAATCCGATTACACTCCCATCACGGTGCAGCACGGCGGCGCCATATCCGGCACGGTCACCTGGACGGGCCCGATCCCCAAAATTCCCAAGCTGCCCATCACCAAGAACCCAGAGATCTGCGATCCCGATGGGCTGAAGACACGCGATCTGGAGCGCCTGCTGATTAATCCCAGTGGCAACGGCGTGGCCAACACCGTGGTATTCCTCCGCGGCATCACCACGGGCAAGCCCATGGATCTGCCGGTCAGCCGTCAGCAATTGGATCAGAAAACTTGCCGGTACGTTCCACACATCATGCTCGTGCCACAGTCCGGCTCGCTGAAGATTGAAAGCAGCGATCCAGTGCTGCATACCGTGCAGATGTTTGGCGTCGCCACAAACAATATTCCCTTTCCTTTTCAGAACCAGTTCATCCCCGTCACGTTGCAGCGGCAGGGTGTGGTGGAACTGAAATGCAATGCCGGGCACGTGTGGATGAACGCGAACATAGTCGTGGTGCAGCATCCGTATTACGCGGTGACCGACGATCGCGGCGCGTTTACGCTCTCGGACGTTCCGCCGGGCGAGTACGAAATCGTAGCCTGGCACGAGGGTTGGCAGATTGTGTCGGAGGCAAAAGTTCTGGACGTCGGCGCGCAGGTGGAAGTGCGGCGCCCGATATACAGCACGCCGGTGAGTTGGACGAAGAAGGTAAACGTGAAGCCCGGCCAGCCGACGGTGGTTGACTTCACGATTTCCGAAAAACGCGAGTAAAGCGCTCGGGTGGAGTTTGCAGTTCAACTCGCCCTCAGGGGCGTGGTTGGAGATAGCAGGTCCCGCAAGACTTGCAGCAAAGGAATGAGCATTCCGGGCTCGTTCGCCTCGATAGCAACGGAACGCGCTGCGCCCTTTTTCAATTTCCAGCAATCTTCGCCGAAAATCAAATCCGGAGGTTCACCGCCAGATGATTCGGCTAGGTGCTCTTTTCGGTTTTGAGCAAGCTTGCATTGTCCTTCGCGCTGCCGGCTTCTTTGTTTGTCAGCATGACGGACATCCCTAGGCAACTCCTGCTGCAGCAGGGCCGTCTTGTACTCGCGTTGATTCTCTCTCACGCCGGGCTATTCGTGGTCGCCTGGTTCGCTCTAGGATTCCTGAAGTCCCTGCACGGCACCCCTGCGATCGTCTATGCGCTCATGCTTTCGACATCCGCAACTCTGTATTTGGCCTGGCCGTTCTTGGACCTATCCTGGGCCCTACCAGCGCCGGGAGCGTGGGACTGGTGGCGCTGGCAATCAACCTAACCGTGCCGCCTGCCGTCATTCTGGAAATGGATGCGGCGGCAACGCATCAGCAAGGAGCGGCGGGTGCTGCGAAGTCGAGCGCGATTCTGACGGGCCTGAATGCCGGCTTGCAATCCCCACTGCTGTGGGGGCCGATTCTTGGAATTGGCGTTGTTCTCCCGGGCATCCACCTTCCGCCTCTGGTCGCCAGCTGCTTCGAATTGATTGGTTCCTGCACCTCCGGCGTCGCAGTGTTTGCTGCGGGGCTGGTGCTGGCAGCGCGTCCGATTCGGCTTTCGCCCGTGGTTCTGGCGGGGTCACTTGCGCGAATCACCGTGCAATCGGCGGTTCTATTCGCGCTGCTGCATCTGTTGCACCTCGTTAGCCTGTTCGCGCGTGAGTCACTGGTGTGCTGCAACTTTCCGCTTGCCACCGTCGTGGTGCTTTTTGCATCAAGGTATAAAGCGGCTCAGTCGGAGACAGCCGCAATGCTCATGATCTCGACGCTCGCTTTGGCGATCACGGTGCCGGCGATACTCTGGATCAGTCGGTGAGGGCCTAGGGAACGGGAAGTCGAAATCCTGTTGCGCACAGGCTGGTCCGAATATGGTACATAACATCGGAGTACTGCCTTAAAGGAGGTATTTTATGTCGCGAAACGTTGCAGACTTGTTGTGGGAAATGCTGGAAAAGGCAGGAGTGAAACGCTGTTACGGAATCGTGGGAGACGCTCTGAACCCCGTCATCGACGGGCTGCGCCGCAACGGGAATGTTGAGTTCGTTCATGTGCGGAATGAAGAGTACGGAGCCTTCGCCGCAGTGGCAGAGGCCTACTTCACGGGAAACCCCGTCGCCGTGTGCGGCACGGCCGGTCCCGGCGTGACGCACCTATTTAACGGCCTGATGGACGCGCGGAAGGAGGGCGCACCGGTCATCGCGATCGCGGGCGATGTCGAAACCAGCCTGATCGATACCGCAGCCCTTGAGGAGCTGAATCCTTACAAGTTTTTCGACGCTGCGGCGCTCTACATCGGCCGGGTCGTGAATCCCGAGCAGGCGCGTGCCGTGATCAACACCGCCATCACAACCGCCATCGGCGAGCGCGGTCCCACGGTGATTTCGCTTCCGGGCGACGTCGCAGCATCCGAGGCGCCGGAAGGAAAGCATATCGTCGCAATTCCTGCCAAGCCCGTCCTGCGTCCTGCCGACGCGGAACTAGAAAAGCTCGCACGCTTGATCAATGATGCAAAGACGGTTGCCATCTTCGGCGGCGAAGGCTGCCGGTACGCGCGCAACGAAGTCCTGGCGCTTGCGGAAAAATTGAAAGCTCCGGTCGGCTACTCCTTTCGCGGCAAGCAGTGGCTCGAGCACGATAATCCTTACGCCACCGGCATGACCGGCCTGCTCGGATACGGCGGAACCTACGATGCGATTCACGGTGCCGAAGTTCTGCTGCTGCTGGGGACAGATTTTCCGTTTACGGAGTTTCTGCCGAACGGCAGCGTGAAAAAGGTCCAAATTGATGTGAATCCGAAGCACCTGGGGCGCAGGACCGCGCTGGATCTGGGCCTCATCGGAGACGTGCAGGCGACGGTCGCGGCCCTGCTGCCCAACGTGCGGGAAAAAAACGATTCCAGTTTCCTCGACAAGCACCTTACCAAAACGCGCGAGTTCGACGAGCTGCTGAGCCATTACGTGGACAAAGGGCCGGGCATCAAGCCGATTCGCCCCGAGTACCTCGCCGCGACATTAAGCGCGCTTGCTTCCGACGACGCCATGTTCTTCTCCGACACGGGGACGGCCTGCATCTGGATGGCGCGGCACATCAAGGGCAGCGCCAATCGCCGGCTCTTCGCCTCCTATTCCTGGGCGTCGATGGCCCATGCCGCACCGAACGCCTTTGGCGCACAATTGGCGTACCCGGGACGACAGACGATTGCGCTCTGCGGCGACGGCGGTTTTACGATGCTGCAGCTGGGCGATCTGCCGACTCTGGTGGAACGCAAGACGCGCGTGGTGCACATCGTTCTGAACAATGCGTCGCTGGGATTCGTGAAAATTGAGCAGCAGGAAGCGGGAATTATTCCCTTTGGAGTGGATTTCAAGAATCCTAATTTCGCGCGGGTGGCCGAGGCGTTCGGCGCGAAAGGAATTCGTCTGGAGGAACCGGGCGACGTGAAAGAGGCTCTCACCGAAGCCCTCGCGTACAAGGACGGACCGGTTGTGGTTGATGCCGTTGTTGATCCGTTCGCGCTTTCGTTGCCGGCGCACGTGCCGTTCCACACGGCGAAGAATTACACGCTGAGCCTGGCTAAGCAGGTGCTGGCAGGGCGGTTTGACGACGTGATCAAGACGGCCGAGCGGAATATCAGGCTGGTCTGAACACGGCCGGACGGGAGCGCAGCAGGTAGCGCGGCGAATCTGGTCCGGCGGCGGCAATTCAAACTTGTCTACCATCGGCTGCGATTCCGCAGACGAACGCGGCAGGCTCGTCTTGCGTAGGCCCCCGTCGGACCGCCGCCGATCTAAGGATGCGAGCCGAGCAACCTGCAGAGGGAAATTGTGCCCGCAAATATTCGCCAGACGGATCTGTGGCTCGCCTTTGGGCTTGCCTTTGTTGGCGGATATGGCGACGCAGCCAGCTTCGTGCTCGCAAAGACGTTCACAGGACATGTGACCGGCAATTTGGTGCTGGGGGCGATTGCGGTTGCCGCTCACGATTGGCGGGCTATGCTCGGACAGCTCTCGGCCATTGTCACTTTTTTGGTCGGGGTTCTGCTGAGCACCCTGCTCGCGAAGCCCCTCAAGGCACGGTCGTCGTGGCCGTTGCTTCCTACCGTCATGGGGATCGAAGTGATTCTGATCGTGGCCGCTTCTTTGACGGTGGCATCCCATGAGGTCCACGGAGCCGGATTGTTTGTGATTTTCGTGTCACTCGCACTGGGGTTGCAAAATGGAGCTTATCGTCACGCCGGTGGCATCAGCGTCCACACGACATATATTACAGGGATGATTACCGGCTTGATTTCTACGGAAGCTGAAAAACACACTTCGGAAGTGGTCTCTCCGTCTGTCAGTGTTCCCGATCCAAAAATAGCCCTGCTTCTGGGAATCTGGATTGCCTTCGTGCTGGGCGCTGGGATCGGAGCGGCCATTGTGCTCCACTTCAGAGCTTTCGGGATGCTGGGAGCGGCGCTGGTGCTGGTTTTGCTCATCCTGCGAAACGCAATGGTTTCCCAAACGGAATGATGCACGCTTGACGTGAAGCTTTATGTGCGGCTCAAACTTTGCAGCCGAATCGTTCCCTTTGTCGATTCTGATCCTTCGCGAATGGTGACGAGCTGGTTCGCGGCGATGTCCTTGAACGTGTCCGTCGCACCGAGCGGCCAGCGCACCTCGATGTCCGCGCTCTTCTCCGCGCCCAATCCGAAATGCAGCCGCGGATCATTCGCGGAGACATAGCTGGATTGGCTCATCACTTCTTGCGCTTGCGTCTTGCCGCCATAACGGACCACGACGCGGCCACCGATTCCGCTGCGATTGCTTTTCGTGCCTTCCAGCCGGACCTTCAGCCAATGATTTGCCGGGGGAGCGTCGTTGCGCAGCAGGGACGGTGGCTCGTTCTGATTCATGATCACCGCGTCCAGGTCGCCATCGTTGTCAAAATCACCGAACGCGCAACCGCGGCTGACGTGACGCGCCGAAATTCCCGGGCCTGCCTCTTCGCCTAGTTCCGCAAATTTTCCATTTCCCAGATTGCGAAAGACCAGCCGAGGCCCGCGTCGCGGATACTGCGCGTAAACCGGTTCCAGCTCCGGATAAACCGTGCCAGTCACCAAGAAAATGTCGGGGAATCCGTCATTGTCCAGATCGAGCATGCAGGTGCCCCAACTGATGAAGCGGCGTTCGGTAGAAAGGCCGGCCTGCGCAGTCACGTCCTCGAATTCTCCTTTTCCCAAATTGTGATAAAGGCCAGTAGCTTGTTTTTGAAAGTGCGTCTTCACGATGTCGAGGCGGCCGTCCAGATCGTAATCGCCCACACCTACGCCCATTCCGGCGACTTCTTTGCCTTCGCTGTTCAGCGCTACTCCCCGCTGTAATCCTTCTTCGCGGAACGTGCCGTCGTGATTGTTCATCAGCAGCAAGCTGGGCGTCGAGTCGCAGGCGAGAAGAATATCGGGCCAGCCATCGTCGTCCACATCAAATGCCGCCGCGGTGAGGCCATAAGAACCTTTCAGCGCTGCGATGCCGGCCTCCTTGGAAACCTCCGTGAAAGTTCCGTCGCCATTGTTGCGATAAAGAAGGTGGGTAGGCAGAGGTAAACCGCTTGGTCCGCAGTTCACGGGCACACCTTCGTATTGGCAGTTGGGCATTTGCAAGGAAGGTTTCGGCGCATTCTCAAGGTTAATGTCCGCGTAATTGGCGACAAACAGATCCAGCAGGCCGTCGCGGTTGTAATCAACGAACGTGCAGCCGGAGCCGAAGCGCGTGCGGGTGCCCGTCTGCAGCAGCCCGGCTTTCGCTGTCAGGTCGGAAAAAGTCCCATCGCCGTTGTTGTGGTACAGGCGATTCTGGCCGTAGTAGGTGACGAACAGGTCCTCCAGCCCGTCGTTGTTGTAGTCGCCAACGCAGACGCCGACCGCCCAGCCTGCATCGCGAAGGCCTGCTTTTTCTGTAACGTCGCTGAACGTGCCATCGCGATTATTTTTGTACAGGCGGTTGCTCGCGCCCTGGGGAACACTTTCCAGCCGCCGTCCGCCGAGTATAAAGATGTCCATCCAGCCATCGTTGTCGTAGTCGAAGAACGCGCATCCGCCGCCCATGATTTCGGTAACGTAGGTTGCGCCGGCGCTCTCGCCGTAGAACATCGTCTGGGTTAGACCGGCGCTTGCGGCCACATCCACGAAGCGGGAGAACGGAGTCTGAGGTTTGATGGGGCCGGGTCCGCCGCCGGCGGCCCAACTTTTGGGAACGAACGAAGAGGCGAGCGCCGCCGGAATTGTTTTCAGCAGGCGGCGCCGGGTCCATGAAGCGGGAATCCGGGGAATCATCGCGGCCAGTGTAGCACTGTCGGTCTGGTGCACAGAGATGGCGCGACGCGCGTGCGAGTGTCGCAGGTGACGCCATAGGCGCAAGCGATGAACTCTGGAAGCAAAATAAACTTTCCGCAGTCGTCTTTGCTCTGATAGGGTCGAAACATTCTTGAGTCGAATTTCATTTTTATTTAGCTGAGACACAGCAATGCATGAATCCGCAAGATCATCCACTGGTCGCCAGCGGTCGCATTCCATCGTCGCCATCACCACGCTTGCGGCATTTTTGCTTGCAGGGATCGCAGTTCCAGGCCAGTCGCCGCCCTCTGTCGATTCCCCGAGCACTACCAGAGATCGAGTGAACAGCCAGCGCTGGTGGCCGACGAAAGGTACAGTTCCTTTCACAGACTTCGCCGGAGCAAATGCATGTGGCGAATGCCATTCCAAGAAAACTTCGTCGCAATTGACTACGCCCATGGCCCAGGCGGCGGTTCGGCTGGCCCAGCGCGCGCCGTCCCCAGAAATCGTTCCAGGAACTTTGCAGCTGGGACCTTATTTCTATCGGATTTCTTCCGGCGAGCTCGGTTCGCGCCTCGAGGTCAGCTCCGGCAAAAAATCCATCCTCGCGAGCATCGCCTGGACCTTCGGCGCGGGCGTTCATGGCCAAACCTACATCCTCGATCACGATGGCGCATTCTACGAAAGCCAAGTGAGCCGGTTCGCCGCTCTGGACGGAATGGACCTAACCCCCGGACACAGGCGGGTGGATGCAGGCAATCTTAAAAATGCGCTCGGCGAACAACTTTCAACCTCGGCGGCAGCGCGATGTTTTGCCTGCCACACCACGTATGCGACGACGGATTCTAAATTTGATGCTGCCCGCGCGGTGCCGGGAATCCATTGTGAACAATGTCACGGGCCGGGTGCGGAGCACATCCGTGCGATCCATGCGGATCAACGCGACCAAGCGCTGCAGTCCATTGTCAATCCCGCAAATCTCGGCCCTGTGGATTCCGTTGATTTCTGCGGCGCGTGCCATCGGACCACGCTGGACGTGGTTGAATCCACCGAGGCCTACGGACCTATTAATGTCCGCTTTCAGCCCTATCGCCTGGAGAAAAGCCGCTGCTGGGGAACCCAAGGAGATGCTCGCTTGACCTGCGTCGCGTGCCACAATCCGCACGAGCCTCTGGTTCACGTCGCGAGCTCTTACGACCAACACTGCCTGGCGTGCCATGCGGTGCGAAGCAGCGAATCGGCTGGAGGCGATGCGACGCCGGCCGTTTGTCCCGTGGCGAGGGCGAACTGCACCAGCTGCCACATGCCAAAATCCGAGGTCCCGGAAATGCACGCGCAGTTTACCGATCATTTCATAAGGATTGTTCGAGACGGCGAAAAGTATCCGAACTAGACTGCGCCAGTCGGGCTAGCGCGCTACCTATTTTTGTGTCTGCGGAGAATTCATGGTGCTGAGCAACTTCTGAGCCTGCGGATTCGCCGGATCCAGCTGCAAGGCGCGCGCGACCGCTTCGTTCGCCTGCGGCAGCTTGGATTCCAGATACAAAGTCGCCGCCAGATTCACCCAGGCCTTCGCGTAGCCCGGAGACGAGCGCACCGCCAACTGAAAATGTTCTTCGGCGGAAGCTGTGTCTCCCGCGCGCGATGCCAAATATCCTAACTGGTTTTGCGCTTCCGCCAGGTTCGGGTTTATCTGGATCGCCTGCTCCAGGGCTAGCCGTTCGTTTTCCGTGTCGCCCGTTTTCTCAAGCGCCATCGCGAGCTTGTAAGCGAGCGAGGCGTCCTGCGGATTTGCCGCCAGAGCTTCGCGGTAGAGCGCAATCGCTTGCTGCGTGTCTCCCGCGGCCAGTTTCTGATCGGCAAAGTCAGACTTGGCATAAGCCTGCGTCAGGTCGGACTTCTCCTGAGCTTCTTGCTTATAGATCTTCAGCTGGTTTTCAGCTTCCTCGGTTTCGCCTAGTGTCCGCAGCACCGCGGCCAGCTCGAAGCGCACCGCCGGATCCTGGTCTCCCAGGTCGATGGCTTTCTGCAATTGCTCGCGCGCTCCTTGCGGATCCTTGAGCTGCGCCAGCACGCTGCCGAGGTTACGGCGCGATTCGACGTGGCTCGGATTCAACTCGACGGCTTGTTGCAGATGATCGCGCGCGGCCTGGTACTCGCCCTCGCGCCGTTCCAGCACTCCATTCAAATAGAGAACTTCCCAGTTGTGCGGAGCCTCTGCGAGCAGCTTGCTTGCGAGCTGTTGCGCTTTCTCGGCTTCATCCTGCTGCACCAGGACCCACAAATAGAGCACGCGGGCTTTCAAATCCGCCGGGTGATTCTTGATCGCCGTTTCCAGCACGCCGGCTGCTTCTTGCCGCCGCGCTTGCAGGACGAGCGTGGCCGCCAGCGTTTCGGCGAGCGGCAGAGAAGTCGGATGGGCGCGCAAGGCGCTGCGTAAAATCTCATCCGCCTCTTCTAGTTTTCCTGTTTGGCCGTACGCCGTTGCCAGATCCAGGGTCAGCTCGGGCGGCAACGGCGCCGCATGAGAGCGTGGGCCGAGCAGGGCGATCTCGGCGCTGTAATTTTTCTCTGCGAGCAGGTCTTTGCTGAGCGCGCCCAGTGCTGTCGCCGATTTCGAATCGATCGCGAGCGCGGCTCGCCATTCAATTTCGGCGTCCATCGTGCGATTTGCCTGATCGAGCGCCGCGCCCAGCAGCAGATGCGCCTTGACCATCTTCGGATCGAGCCGCAGAGACTGGTGCAATGCATCGATTGCGCCCGCAACGTTTCCGGAGGAATACAAACTGTGGCCCCACAGATATGTGAGGCGCGCGGAGCTGGGATCGAGCTGGAATGCCCTCTGGAAATCTTCCGCAGCGCAGCCAAACTCGTGATGATCGTCAAACCAGATTCCGCGTTCGGTGTAAGTTTCCGCGCTGGGATGGGCTTCGACCTTCGAGTCGAGAGCCGCCGGCGCGCTGCAGGCCGCAGCAAGGCAACGCGCCGGGGTGAACCATGCGAGCGGCAATAAGAGCGCGGCAGCCCAGGTGACCCGTCGCGCACAAAGCACACGCGAGCGTTTTGTGCGCGAGCAAGGGCTCCCTCCGCCACCGAACATCCCAGGCGCCTTTTCTCGTGCGAAAGCAACTCTCACAGGCACACCGATAATCACGCGACGCAGCCCGCCTTCACTTGTGGCAGAAGGGCGAACCCACTGCAGCAACAATGTTAGCTCGAAACCTTGGGCAGTTTCCGCGTTGGCGCAGCGGGGTTCAGTGTGTTCGGGTCGTTGATTTCGTCTGATTCCATGGACAACCGATCCAGGAAAAAGCTGAGGTTGCTTTTCATGATCACGTGCGGAGCCAGGCGCAGTTGCTGCGCAGGGCATCGTCCGCCGACCAGAAATTCGTGCAGCATGCGCAACGCCAGTTGTCCTTGGCTTTTTGGCCGCTGATAGAGCGTCGCGACCACGGCGCCCGATTCGATATGAGGAATCAGCGCCGGAAACAGATCGGTGGTAATCACGGTCATGTGGTCATTTAATCTGCCCACATCATTCAGCGCTTGCAGCACCGGCGAAGAATTGGCCGTGCTGATATACAGTCCATTCAGATCGGGATGTTCCCGCAACAAGGTGCGGCCTGTTTCGTAAGCTTCCGCTTCGTCTTCGTGATTCTGTACGGGCTCGAGAACCTGTATCCCAGGAAATGCATCCATCACGGATCCACGAAACGAATTGTATTTCTCTGCGTGATCCATGATGGCCAGATCGCCGGTGATCACGGCCATCTTTCCTTTTCCCTGCAGCAAACGGCTGAGCAGCTCGCCCGCCAGGGCGCCGCTGGCCGGCGAATCGATCGAAACGACTGCGAGGCGCGCCGTACCGGGAGCATCGGTAACCACGGAGACCACAGGAATGCGCGCTCGGGATGCTTTCAGGATGGAAAGGCGGAGGTCCTGCGGCCGGCCGGTCGCGATGATAATTCCATTGGCTTCGGATTCAAGAGCCTCATCAAACGCTGCCTGTTCGCCGAAGCCCATACGCGGGAACGTTCGAAACTCGACGTCGATGCCGAATGCCGCGAAGGTTCGGGCCTCTTCCTCGATTCCCTCCCGGACCGTATCCCAAAAGGAAGCGATTTGCGCGGGGAGGTTTACTGAAATCCGCAGCCGGCGTTTCGATGACAGGAACCGGGCCGCCGGATTCGGCTGGTACCCCATCGTCTTGGCCATCTGAACCACGCGGGACTTGGTTAGCGGATTTACGCCGCGCCGGTCGTGTAAAGCCCGGTCCACCGTGCCGATAGAGACGCCCAAAGCCTTGGCAATGTCACGAATTTTGGCTGATTCGCTCATAAGTGTTGTGCGTCGTTTGCGTCCACGTTCACTGTACCGTAGGCCTGGCCAGTATCGTCCAGATACAAATATCGTAAAATCTGATGAAAGTCATCAGAAAATCCTTGACAAGGGTTGGGGGAAGGAGCGATTATGCGCGAAATTACCGTGTACGTTAACGCAAGCAGACTGATTTGCCAGGATCATAGGCGTGCGGGGTCACCGGGTGGGACGTTGACGGGTTAATTCCGTGGAGGCTTAGCCATGCGATTTCTGTTGAACCGATTGGAGTTCGCTTTGATCCTCGCGCTGTTGCTTGGCGGATCGACGGCCTTCGGCCAGGGCACGAGCGCCAGCCTCACCGGGCAGGTTACCGATAACTCTGGAGCCCTGGTGCCCGGAGCTACCGTCACCGCTACCAACGCGGATACAAGCCTTGCGCAAACGGTGACCACGAACGGTGAAGGAATTTACCTGATAGCGCCGCTGCCTCCCGGCCATTACAAGCTGACGGTTGAGGCTCGGGGCTTTGAACGCTACTTGCAGACCGGGATTGAACTGTCGGTGGACGTCAACTCCACTCAGAATGTCGTTTTGAAGACTGGCAGTGTGCAGGAAACCGTGACAGTGTTTGAAAACGCTGAGCTGATCAATACGACGACCCCCGAGCTGGGTACTACGATCAACGAAGCCGCCGTCACTCAACTACCTTTGAACGGCCGCGATCCTTCCTCACTTGTATTCCTCGCTCCCGGAACGACCAGCGTCCTTGCGGGCGGGGGCCAGCCCGGCATCCAAGCTGGATTCTCGTTCCCGACGGAAACCGGAGCTTCGGCGAACGGCGGGCGCCAGGGCAGCACCGAATACTATCTGGACGGCGTGCCCAACATGGACAACTACCTGGGCTTGACCGCACCGTTTCCCAATGCCGACGCTACCCAGGAATTCCGCGTCATCACCAACAATTTTAACGCGTTGTACGGTTTCGCGCCTGGCGCCGTGGTCAGCGTCGAAACCCGGTCCGGCAGCAACAGTTTTCACGGCGGAGCTTTTGAATTCCTGCGCAACAAGGACCTGAACGCCAGCAACTACTTTACCGGTTCGACGGACCCGCTGCGGCGCAATCAATTCGGAGGTTACGTCGGCGGTCCCATCAAGAGAGACAAGCTTTTCTTTTTCCTGAATTACCAGGGCACACGGGCCTACAGCGCGGCCACCTCAAACTTTACCCAAACTCCCACGGCCGCCATGCTCGCCGGAGACTTCAGCGCCATACCGACGACTCTCTGCCCCCCAGGCGGCAAGAACACTCCCGTAGGCTGCCCGTTCGCAACCGTGGGAGGAAAACCAAATCAGGTAAATCCAGCGCTCTTCAACCCGGCCGCCGTCACCGTCACGACGACCGGCCTTCCGCTCGGGGGAGACGCACAGGGTACTCCAGGCGGCGTCTTCTATCCTGGCGCTGCCGTGATCCAAAACTTTGACGAGGGCACGGCCCGACTGGACTTCAACATCTCACCCAGCCAGCGAATTTCGCTGCGCAGCTTCGTGGATAATTTGATTCAGCCTTCTGAAGACATTCCCGGCAACATCCTGTCCGTGCTCAATCCCAGCCCCTGGTCCGAAGTGTTCGGCGAAAGAATGGAGTTCTACAACGAAGCTCTGAGCCATACCTGGACGATCAGCCCGACCATGGTGAACACGGTTTCGGTTTTCTGGACACAGATGTCAGCGCACAACGCTGCCGCGGTGAAGGACATCAACGGGCAGAATATGTGTTGGTCGCGCTATATCAATGTCAACGAGCTTCCGGGCCAGTGCTATATGGAAGGATTCTCAGTCAGCGGAGGCGAAGGCTTTAACGGCGGTTGGACCGAGCCTTCTCAGGAGGTCCGCACCACCTACGGCGTGTACGACAACTTAAGCAAGACGATCGGTCGGCACGTGCTTTCCTTCGGCATGAACCTGCAGCACCAATATGCCGCCGAGAATACGCAATATCCCACGACTCCCATCATCGGCTTCAATGGACAATATACCGGCAACGGACTCGCCGACTGGTTGCTGGGCTACATGCAATCCTATGAGCAGGGAGCGGGCGAAATCGCGGTGGTCAGGGGATGGCAGCCGGGTTTCTATGGTCAGGATCAATTCCGGATTCGTCCGAACCTCACGATCACTGCCGGTTTGCGCTGGGACCCCAATCTTGCTCCCGCCGTTGCGGGCGGTCGCGGCGCTGCATTCGTACCTGGACAACAGAGCACGCTTTTCCCAAACTCGCCGCTCGGCCTGGTATTTCCGGGAGACAAGGGAATCAGCGATGGCCTAATGCCCAACAGCTACAGGGCCTATTGGGAGCCTCGCCTCGGTCTTGCGTGGCAGCCGGCTTTCTTGCCGAACACATCGATTCGCGCGGCATTTGGGATGTTTACAGCGCCGCTGCAGTACTCGATGTACAACCACACCGCCGACATCAGTCCGTTCAGCCCAACCTACACCCTGCAGGGAGGTCTGAACACACCCCTTTCACTCAGCGATCCGTGGTCCCAAAACGCGGGCACGAGTTTTGTAAGCCCGTTTCCGCCGTTCGCGCCGTTTAAACCACCTGCGAACGCCCCCTTCGCGACGCCATTTACGATCCCGGCGGTCTTCGATCAAGACTTCAAGCTGGGAGTGACGCAAAGTTGGAACCTGTCGATCGAACACCAATTTGGGGCGAATCTCGTTGTCCGCGGCGCTTATGTGGGCAGCGAAAGCTACCACCAATCGGACATCATTGACCAAAATCCGGGGATCTGCGGCCCGATCGTTGCCGGAGCTTGCTCAAACGGCGGACGCACCACGTTTACGAACTTCCTCAACATTCTCGACAATTTCAGCAACGGAACGTCCAGCTACAACGCTCTGCAGTTGAGCGTCGAACGGCACTTGAACCACGGACTGCAGTTCCAATCCAGCTTCACTTGGTCAAAAACCATGGACACCGCCTCGTCGGGTAACATTTCCTTCGGCACCAATCAGCTGCCCAATCCCTTCGATCTGGGTTACAACCGCGGAATTTCGGCCGAGAACGTTCCCTTTATCTGGGTGACCAATCTCATCTACACCACGCCATCGCTGCGTGATAAGAATCCGTTCATTAGGCAGACGCTAGGGAGCTGGGAGGTTGGTGGGATCGTTACCCTCCAATCGGGCTTTCCGTTCGGGATTAGCGGCGGCGAGGGGAATAACAACTCCGGCTCGCTGCAGTTCGGAGATCGCGCCGACATCGTTTCCGGCGAGGCCCTGGACGTCCGACAGGGCGGCAAGTCTCAATGGTTGAATCAATATTTTAATACCGCAGCGTTCACCAATAACGCCGTTGGTACCTTTGGCGACAGCGGCAAGAATATGTTCCAGGGCCCGCCCATCAAGACCATGGATGCGGTGATCGCAAAGAACTGGTACTTGCACGAGCGCTACAGTCTCCAGTTCCGCTGGGAGATGTTCAATGCTCTCAACACGCCGAGCTTTTCCAATCCCGATAACACGGTGGGCGATGGAAACTTCGGCAAAATTACCAGCATCGGTGCGATTCCACCCCGGGTCATGCAGGCTGGTCTGAAATTTGCATTCTGACGTTGTTAACCCCCAGCTGGGCAGTCCCGGCCCACCCCCGGGGCTGCCCAGGCATTTTGTGGGCAAGCGCGACTTCTTACGGGCAGGCGAAGAGGGGCAGCACGTTTCGCACGACGACCGTCAATGAGTCCGGCACTGCGCGGCCGTTCGACGGGTGGCGAGCAGATCTTCAGGCCTTGGGACCATTTGATTTCGGAGCTATGAAAAAGTTCAAGCAAGCGATACTCACGGCGGCGTGCCTGTCTTTCCTTCCGGCGTTTGCAATCCTGGCGTCCGCCTTCCAACAGTCCGGCGACTCCATCATCATCATCGATGCGCAACGGCCTATAGCGCCTCCGGAAACGGGTTACTTCCATCTGGGTGGCGTTTCTAGATCGGGGAACTCTCTCACCGTTAACAGCCGCTACCTTGTGAAAAATTCCGAGCCTTGGCTGCCCGTGATGGGCGAGTTCCACTTTGCCCGCTACCCCGAGGCGTACTGGGAAGAAGAAATTCTGAAAATGAAGGCGGGCGGGGTGCAAGTTGTCTCGACCTACATTTTCTGGATTCATCACGAAGAGATAGAAGGTCAGTTCGATTGGTCCGGCCAGCGAAATCTCAGGCATTTTGTCGAGCTCTGCGGGAAACATGGAATGTATGTAGTCGTGCGCATTGGCCCATGGGTCCACGGCGAGGCACGCAACGGCGGGTTCCCGGATTGGGTGCTCGCAAAATCAAAAGTGCGCACCAACGATCCTGCCTATTTGTCGTACGTGCAGCGTTTCTACGGCGAAATCGGCAAACAGCTGCAAGGTCTGTACTGGAAGGAGGATGGACCAATCATCGGCGTTCAACTGGAGAACGAATACGGCAAGCGTGGACCGGATGCCGGAGCGGCGCACATCAGCGCCCTGAAAAAACTCGCCGTCGAGAGCGGCATCAATCCTCCGCTATTCACCGTAACCGGATGGCCCAGCGCCGATTTCCCTCCGCAAGAGGTCATTCCGGTTTTCGGCGCCTATCCGGATGGTTTTTGGCAGGACTTTCGGGGCGACGCACCGCATGACGAAGCTTTTCTGTTTACGCTCAAGCGTGACATCAACGACAATCCCGCCGACTTGGCCCGCTTCGCCGGCCAGGAAGATAAAGCCTTCGCGCACGATCCATATTTTTTGGCGGAGGCTGGCGGCGGCATGGAATTTTCCTATCATCGTCGTCCGCTCATGCAACCGGCTGACATCGCCGCGGTGAATGTGACGCACGTGGGATCAGGCGCGAATCTCTTCGGCTACTACATGTTTCACGGCGGCGCGAACCCGCAGGGAAAGCTCACCACGCTGCAGGAAACTCATGCGACGGGATATCCCAACGACCTCCCGCAAATTTCCTACGACTTTCAGGCGCCTCTGGGCGAATACGGACAGATGCATCCGTCGTTCCGCAAACTGAAACTGCTGCATCAGTTTTACAATGAATTCGGGCCACAGCTTGCGCCGATGGTGGCATTTCTGCCGGAGCAGACGCCCGAAGGCGCCGCGGATTCGGGTACATTGCGCAGCGCCGTGCGCAGCGATGGCGAGGGAGGATTTCTCTTCGTCAACAACTACGTGCACAACCTGCCCATGCCCGAGCGCCAGGGGGTCGCTTTCCGTGTTCGTCTGGCAAAGGAGACGATTCAGCTGCCACGCAAAGCGACGGATGTTCCTGCGGGCGCCTGCTTCATCTGGCCGTTCCATCTGTCCATGGGGTCGACGCGGCTAGTCTTCAGCACGGCGGAGTTGCTTACGAAGCTGGACTCGGCGAACTCCACCGACTACGTCTTCTTCGCGATTCCCGGCGTTGCGCCGGAATTTGCCTTCGACGAAAAAACGGCCGGCAAGATCACTGCCGATCGGGCCACCAAAGCCCGCGAGGACGGCATTCTGTATCTTGACGGCCTCAAGCCAAGTACCCAGGAAGCGATCTCGATTCAATCGCCCTCGGGCAAGATGATTCACATTTTGTTGCTTTCGCAAGAACAAGCAGAAGACCTCTGGAAGATTCAGCTAAACGGCAAGCCATACCTGCTTCTTTCTGGCGCGGATGTTTTTTTCGATGACTCAACCCTGTATCTCCGCTCGCGGGATCATGCGGCTCTTTCGTTCTCGATATTCCCCGCCTTGGCTGCGGAACCCAAAGCCAACGCGCCCTTGCGAAAATCCGGCAGCGACGGAATTTTTACCTCCTACGCCGCGAGCGTGGACGCACGGCCGTTTGACATCGAGTGGAAACAAACGCAGCAGGCCGGACACGTCGACCCGGTCCAGACCAGTGCGTTGCAGCGCAAAGTTCCTGTAGCCGTCGCGCCGGACGATTCCGCGTTTAAAAACGCAGCCGCCTGGCGCATCAGCCTGCCCGCGAATGAAATGGCGGGCCTGAGCGACGTTTTCTTGCGCATCAATTATGTCGGCGATATCGGGCGCATTTACGCCGGCCAGCGCTTGCTCGATGACGATTTTTACCATGGCGATATCTGGGAAATCGGGCTGAAGCGGTTTGCCCCGCTTGCCGGTCAAAATCTCACTCTGGATGTTCTTCCCCTGCGCAAAGACGCTCCCATTTACTTCTCACCCAAAGCCCGGCCCGATTTCGGATCCGCCGAACAGATTTCAGATGTACGAGCCATTACGGCTGTGCCAGAGTACGAAATCCGGATCGCTTTCTAGGCTTGCTCTTTGTGAGAGCACATCGGGCGGCACGGTTTGCGACGCTAGTGAAACGAAAGCGCCGGTGAAAATTGCTTAATGGGCTGCGGTTGCGATAATTTCAAAGTCGCGGCGCGCGCCTCCGTGACGGGCGCAAGCGCCTTCGCGAGTATGTGGGCGAGCGAGTTTTTCGGGAGACTTTCATGGCCATCGTCAAAAAATCCACGCAAAATGTAGTCATCGAACCGGTGGCAAAGCGCGCCATCACCAATCATCGCGTCCTCAACGAGGCCTACGATTACGCCAAACCCAGTTCCTTCTCGCGCGGCATGCGCGTCGAGCTGGGCGGCGGCGCGGTCATGCTGCTCATTTCCGGCACCGCCAGCATTGACGAACAGGGAGCTACCGTTCACGTCGGCGATTTCCGCGCGCAGTGTCGCCGCACTTTCCAGAATATTACGGCGCTGCTTGCATCCGAAGGCGTTACCTGGAAGGACGTTGTCCGCACGACGTGCTATCTGCGCGACATCGATCGCGACTATGCTCAGTTCAACGAAGAGCGCACTGCGTTTTACAAAGAGCAGGGCCTGGATCCCTTGCCTGCGTCCACCGGCGTTCAGGCCAAGCTTTGCCGGCCCGAATTGCTGGTCGAAATCGAAGCCATCGCGATGTTCCGCGAAGTGCCGGAGGAATAGCGTGATCCGGGAAGACGCCCGCATCATCGGCCGCAGCGTCGCGCGGCTCGCGATTCCACTCGCCGCAATCGCTCTGCTCCTTGCGCCTTTCCTAGCCCGCAAGTCGTCAGGTTATTCTTTGCAGCTGACAGTTTCGAGCGCAATGGCTGATGATTCGCACTGGGCCGCTTCATTTCCACGCCGAGCGTCCGCAGACAACGCATCCATCACGATTGATTATCCCCAAGACGGCTCCATTTTCCCGCCCGACATCATTCCACCAACCTTTATCTGGCGCGATGCAGACGAGTCCGCCCAATCGTGGCACATCGCCATCACCTTCGCGGACGGCTCGAAACCAATCGAATTCACCTCCCGCGGCGAGCCCATTCAGATCGGCAAGATTGATCCGCGCTGCGTTTCCGAAAACAACAAACTTCCGGCACTGACTCCGGAACAGGCCGCCGCGCACACCTGGACCCCCGACGCCGAGACGTGGGCCGCCATCAAGCGACACTCGGTCGAGCATCCCGCAACGGTTGCAATTACCGGCAGCACCGAAGCAGCCCCAGATGCGAGGGTCTCCGGAGGTCGCATCACGCTAACCACCTCGAAAGATCCCGTAGGCGCGCCGATTTTTTATCGTGACGTGCCGCTGATGCCTTCCGAAGGCGCGAAGAATTTCATCCAGCCTCTCGCCCCGTCTTCCTTATTTCTCATCAACTGGCGCCTGCGCTTCATCGATCAACCGGAGAGCCGCCTGCTCATCCATGATCTGCACAGCTGCGCCAATTGCCACTCGTTCTCGAGCGATGGCAAGACGATGGGCATCGATGTGGATGGCCCTAAGAACGATAAGGGCCTCTACGCCGTGGTTCCCATTCGCGCGAACATGTCCATTCGCAATCAGGACATGGTTTCCTGGAACAGCGACATGAGCGTCGGGAAGTCGCGCGTCGGCTTCATGTCGCAGGTTTCACCCGACGGGCAATATGTTCTCTCCACCTTTGCGGGCATCGGCCAGAATATTCCCAGTTCGTTTTTCGTGCAGAATTTCAAAGATTATCGTTTTCTGCAGGTGTTCTTTCCCACGCGCGGCATTTTAGCCGTGTACAACCGCACCACCGGCCGCAGAGAGCCGCTTGCGGGCGCCGATGATCCACGTTACGTGCAAACAGACGGTGTGTGGAGTCCCGACGGAAAATTCATCGTTTTCGCGCGCGCCGAAGCCAAAGATCCTTATCCGGAAGGCCAGGAGCTTCCAACCCACGCCAACGATCCGAGCGAAGTGCAAATCCAGTACAACTTGTACCGCATTCCTTTCAATGGCGGGAAGGGCGGTCAGCCCGAACCGATTCTGGGCGCCTCCCACAACGGCATGAGCAACAATTTTCCGAAAATTTCACCGGACGGCCGCTGGATCGTTTTCGTGAAGTGCCGCAACGGCCAGTTGATGCGGCCGGACAGCCAGCTTTACATCGTTCCTGTGAACGGCGGAGTCGCGCGCCGCATGCGCTGCAACACTTCGCTGATGAATTCCTGGCACAGTTTCTCGCCCAACGGACGCTGGCTGGTCTTTTCTTCCAAGAGCCGTTCGGTTTACACGCAGATGTACCTGACTCACATTGACGAGCGGGGTCAGGACAGTCCACCGATCTATATCGAAAATTCCACGGCCTCGAATCGCGCCGTCAATCTTCCCGAATTTGTAAATATCAAGCCCGATCAAATGCAGTCGATCGAGGTTCCAGCGTCTGATCTCTATCGCATCATTGATAATGCGCTCGCGCTGCAGCAGGCGGGCGATAATTCCGCCGCACTGGCCGAGTGGAAAAAAGCGCTGGAAATTGATGCGAACGATGCCCGCGCCAATAACGGAATCGCGATCGCGCTGTCCGTCTCGGGAGATTCCGATGGCGCCATCGGCTATTTGGGCAAAGCCGTGCAGATCAGCCCGGATTTTTTTGAGGCCTACTACAATCTGGGTCTCGAGCTGGCAAAAAAGAATCGCGTTAACGAGGCCATTGATGCGTGGCTAAATACCGTACGCATTCGGCCGAGTTTTGCCGCCGGTCACGAAAATCTCGGCTACGCATTTTATCTGCAGGGAAAGTTCTCGGATTCGCTCACTCATTTGCGCCTGGCGCTGGAGGCCGATCCCGATCGTGTCTCCGATCTCAATCTGGCCGCCAGCCTGCTCGCAACTTCTCCCGACGCGTCCATTCGCAATGGAGCGGACGCCGTCGCCCTTGCGGATCACGCGCAGACCCTTACCCACGCGCAAGATCCCGCAATCCTTGACACCTTGTCGGCCGCCTATGCCGAAACGGGCCGCTTTTCTGAAGCCATGGAAGTCGAACGACAGGCTATAACCGTCGCAACGCAGCAAGGCAAGACCGCGCTCGCAGCGACGCTCGAGGCTCATCTGAGCCGGTATCAGTCGAGTAAGCCGCTGCGCGAGCCGCCAGACCCGGTGTCGTTCTGAAAGACTGAGGAAGATTGATTCATTACCATGACCGAAAAACTGGTTGGGAATGACGTGTCGTCGGCGAGCCCGGTGCAGCGGGAAGCGCAGGGATTGCGCGAGCAATTTCAGAAACTGTATGGGGAGGAGGCGCGGGTATTTCGCGCGCCGGGGCGCGTGAACCTGATCGGCGAGCACACGGATTACAACGAGGGATTCGTGATGCCCGTCGCGATGGATTTGTATACCTGGGTGGCGGCGGCTGCGCGGGAGGATTCGCGCGTGCAGGTGTATTCGCAGAATTTGCGCGAGCGCGCGGAAATGGATTTGCAGGATTTGAATCTGCGCGTGCGGCGGCACTGGAGCGCCTACGTGCTGGGAGTGGCGGCGAGTTTGCGGATGTCGGGCGCAGAGATTGGCGGAGCGAATCTGCTGGTCGAGGGA
>DATNLN010000044.1:0-28988 GCA_035602855.1 Candidatus Acidiferrales bacterium | reverse complement strand
TCCTCAAGCAAATATCGGAATGTGTCTTGCCACAACCTTGTCGAGTGTTTCGCTCAGCGGCGGCCAGCCAACCGGCAGTATCGCGTTCACCATGGACTTTCGCATCAGAGAAGTCGCCTCCGCGAGGAGGAAGATTTGTACTTCGTGACCCGCTTCTGCGAGCACGAGCCCGTGCGCGAACGGAAAAGCCGCCCTTGTTGGGTCATCGGGACCCCACGCGCTTTTCATCATAATTTTGAGAGATTTTTTTGACTCCTCGACCTTCATACCCAACGCTAGAAAAGGTAAACCCGCCAGCTGAGTCAGGAACGTGCGTCGCGCCATATGTTTAATCTCCTGGGATGGGATTCCCTGCGGGGGACGAACGCCACAAGTCTACACCTCTTTTTCTTCCCGGGCGCTGGCCGCAATCGCGCAAAGCGCCAAAGGTATTGAGGCCAAGCAGCAAAGTCCTTCTCATCCCATCTGATAAACGCTAGTGCTTCACCGGATGCGCGTTCAAACGCCGTCACCGGAAACTGACTTTGCACCAACCTGCGCCGTACCTTTCTGCTTGATTTCCACAGGAACTCGGGCGTAGCCTCCGGTCGCGGGGGCGCTTGATGCGATGCACGCCGGAGCGCTCCCCCGGACCAATCCACCCACACTTTAAGAGCCGGAAATGGTCAAGAGCATCTCCCCATAGTATCGGCGTCCCGCAATCCCAAATCTGAAGGACGCGTTTGAAAGCCAACGGGTAACCCTAATAGGCCTGATTTTCCAGCGGTGACGTTTACCGCTAAGGCGGATACTCCGGTGAACCGAAGCGAATTGAAGCAAGGAGCGAGCGAGTGGTTTCTGATTGGAATCCTGCTCTTTCTCGGCCTTCTGGTAGTGGTCCAGTTCATCCTGCGTCGCTAGGCCAGTTGCGCTGGGAACTACGCTCGGGTGACGAACCAGACGCGGACGCGCAAGCTACGCGGCAGCCTGCAGATTGCCTGTTTCGGTGAGGGGGACTGCTTCTTCTAGACTTCCTGCGTGCGACTTCAGTCCGCGAGCTTCGTTGACCAAACGGCAGACGCTCGCTCGCGAAATCCTGCGCTTCTTTGCAACCTGTGAAAGCGACATTCCCGAGCGGCGGTCTGCAACGACCTGCTGTCGGTCGATGTCGAGAGGCGCACGACCGATTCGTCGGCCTTCCAATTTCGCTCTCCGCATTCCGGCTCGAACCCGCTCGACGCTAAGACTTCGCTCCAGCTCCGATATCGCTCCGACAATTGTTAACATCGCACGTCCCAGCGGTCCCGACGTGTCGATGTTTTCGCGCTTGCTCACAAATTCGATTCCGAGATGATTCAGTTCATCCAACACGTCCAAGAAATGCCTGACGTTTCGTGCGATGCGGTCAAAAGCAGCGACGAGCACGATGTCGAAGCGGTGTCGCCGAGCGTCGGCCATCAGCTGGTCGAGTCCAGCTCGCTTCGCTTTGCTCCCAGAAATTATGTCGCTGTATTCGCGCACAATTTCGTATCCGCGCACTTTGACCAGTTCGCGAAGGTCGAGCAACTGCGTTTCGACGTGCTGGTCGCCGGTGCTGACACGTGCGTAGATAGCAGCGCGTTTCTTCATTTCAATTCCTTCTTCCTCGAAATCAGATACGCGTCAATAGCGCGTCGGACCAATTCCGCGACGGGTGCACCGGTTTTCTCGGAGAGCTTCTGGAGCTTTGCCAACTGCTGTTCCTTCAAAAACAGAGCTGTCCGTTTCATAAGCCAACATGATATCATACAGGCATACATATGTCTACTGCCGAATTCTAGCCTGAGCGGCCGCCTTGACTACTGTCGGAGGGGATATTTCTTCACGTTGACTTGCCGGAGTACGCAACCTAATATCTGCCCAAATGGCGGATTCCTCATCTCCAATCGGCCAGACCGTCTCGCACTACCGCATCATCGAAAAGCTCGGTGGTGGCGGTATGGGTGTCGTCTACAAAGCCGAGGACACACGCCTCCATCGTTTTGTCGCTCTAAAATTCCTGCCGGACGATGTAGCCAGAGACCATCAGGCCCTGGAACGCTGCGAGCGCGAGGCGCAGGCTGCTTCTGCGCTGGACCATCCAAATATCTGCACCATTTACGAAATTAGTGAACACGAAGGCCGGCGATTCATCGCTATGCAATTTCTGGATGGTCAGACGCTGAAGCATCTCATCAGCGGGAGACCACTTCCTCCCGAACAGGTGCTGGAATTGGGGGTTCAGATTGCCGATGCGTTGGACGCCGCCCACGCACAGGGCATCATCCACCGGGACATCAAACCAGCGAACCTCTTCGTGACGAAGCGTGGTCACGCCAAGATTCTAGATTTCGGCTTAGCCAAGCTCACTCCTGTGGCGACGGGTATCGGTGTTTCCGCAATGCTGACGGCCACTGCGGAAGAACTGCTCACCAGCCCTGGCACCGCAGTTGGCACAGTGGCTTATATGTCGCCGGAGCAGGTGCGCGGCAAGGAACTGGATGCACGCACCGATTTATTCTCGTTTGGTGTGGTCCTCTACGAGATGGCGACGGGCGCTCTCCCGTTTCGTGGTGACACATCCGGAGTGATTACGGACGCGATTCTGAACAGAATCCCTGTCGCTCCCGTGCGGCTGAACCCGGAAGCTCCGGCAAAGCTAGAAGAAATCATCAACAAGGCTCTGGAGAAAGACCGCGATTTGCGTTACCAGCACGCCTCGGAAATGCGTGCTGACTTGAAGCGCCTACGGCGAGATACGGATTCGGGCCGAATTTCATCATCGGGAAGCGGAGAGGTTCAGGGTCTTGCTCCAGAGACCGCGAGTAGCTCGGCCTCCGCTGTTGCCGTCCAGCGTTTCGAAAAACCTGCACGTACGAATTACGTCCTCGTGCTTGCTTGCGTCGCACTTCTGGCAGCGGTTATTGCGGCGTATCACTTTTGGCCCCGCTCGAACACTCCGAGCGGCCCCTCAAAAGTTACGCAAATCAGCCAGTGGAACAAACCGATGAACGACGCGAGGCTTTCTCCCGACGGCCACGCCGTTGCGTTCGTCTCACCGGTAGGCGGCATCGCACAAGTGTTCCTAATGCTCTCTTCTGGCGGCGAGCCTCTTCAGCTCACGAATGACGAAGGCGACAAGTTTGTGAATGCATTTTCGCCCGACGGCAAAGAGGTCTATTATGCGAGATTTCTCGGCCGCGACGAGGTTTGGGCGGTGCCGACGCTCGGTGGGGCACCCCGCCCTGTGGTGTCTGCATACTCCGTGGTCCCTTCGCCGGATGGCGCGTTTATTTATTATTGGAAGTCTGACAGCGCCGGGATATTTCGTACTGGAAAATCCGGACTGAATGAAGAATTAGTGTACAACCCCGAAGGTAGTGGTATGTCCTTCATCCCGCTTCTGCTATTTCCCGGCGGCAGCGACTTGCTTGCTGCTGCTGGTCAAATGTACTCGCCGAATTTCCGTTTCTACAGAATAAACATGACCAGCCACAAGGCGGTTGATTTAGGCGACGTGTCCGGGAATGATGACGTCGCTTGGGAGGAACCTGGCAATACCGTTCTGTTCAGCCGGAACGTAAATGGGCTCACCAACATCTGGCGTTACAACTTGAAGGACCAAAGTCTGACGCAGATTACTTTCGGAGCGGGACCTGACTTCTCGCCCATGCCAGACCCGGAAGCGAAAGGGGTTTACTATGTGAATGGTAAATCCTCCGGGTTCCTGACCGCATACGACGTTCATTCAAAGGAATCGAAGGACATCGCCTCCGAGGATGCAACTCAGCCAATCATCTCGCCAGACGGGAAACGTGTGATGTACATCACTCTCCCCGCACGCGATAGGAGCGAACTCTGGGTATCGGACATTGACGGCGGCAACAAAGTGAAAATCGCCCGCGGAGAAATCCTAGGAACCGGGACCTGGGCCCAGGACAATTTTCACTTGTCTTTTGATGAGTCAGGAGCCAGCGCAGAAGACAAAGCCTACATCGTAGGGGCCGATGGCAGCGGTCTTCGTCAGCTCCTGCGGACGAAGAATAGTATCTGGGATGTGGTATGGAGCCCTGACCAGAAATCCTTTTACGTGGCTGGCCCGGAGAAGGGGAGTCAGATACTGACCGTTTGGAAATTGAACGCGGACGGTTCGAATTCGGAGAAGTTCGTGGACAACTGTGCCCAAGTTTCTGACATTGACCCCAGCGGGCAGTACCTGATTGGCGTCGTACTGACCGGAGAAAACGCTGGAATTTACGAGGTGTCCATCTCCGACAGGAAATGCATCTCATTGCTTCCCGGCGTAGCAACTTTCAACGCAACTTTTGCGCACGATGGCAAGTCGTTCTTGTATGCAGTTGCTTCTCGCGGTGAAGTCACGGTTTTCCGTCAGTCTTGGAGAGCCGGTAAACTCATCGGGGCGCCCAAAGCCGCATTGACGGTCCCCTTCTCTTTTCCCCTAGGTTACGCCACCGGTAACGCCTACGATTTTTCCAGCGACCTTTCCACCATCATCTACGCGCGGCCCGGCGGTCACGCCGACCTCTATTTTTTGAGCCAGAAATAAATCCTGGTTGCGACACGGAACTCTGCTGGGTTGTTCGTTGCCCAACCAGCCGAGATTGACTTGCCTGATGACGCAGCCTAACATCCGCCTCAATCAAAGGCTTTCCAGACATGATTGGCCAGACCGTCTCTCACTACCGAATTATTGAGAAGCTTGGTGGCGGCGGCATGGGTGTGGTCTACAAGGCCGAGGACACCAAGCTCCACCGTTTCGTTGCCTTGAAGTTTCTTCCTGATGGCTTCGCGCCAGACTCCCAATCTCTGAGCCGCTTCGACCGTGAGGCACACGCTGCTTCCGCCCTGAACCATCCAAATATTTGCACCATCTATGAAATCGGCGAGCACAGCGGTCAACCCTTCATCGCGATGGAGTTTTTGGATGGTCAAACTCTGAAGCACCGCATTTCCGGAAAGCCGCTCCCGGTTGAGCAGTTGCTGGAGTTAGGGATTGAGATTGCGGACGGACTAGATGCGGCGCACGCCAAAGGAATCGTCCATCGCGACATTAAGCCTGCCAACATTTTTGTTACCGAGCGCGGTCACGCTAAGATTTTGGATTTTGGTCTGGCAAAGCTGACACCGGCTGGCGGTGCTGTCAATCTTTCGGCGATGCCGACAGCGAGCGAGCCAGAAATGCTCACTCGTCCGGGCACGGCAATAGGCACCATCACGTACATGTCACCGGAGCAGGTGCGGGGCGAAGAGCTCGATGCACGCACGGACTTGTTTTCGTTTGGCGTGGTGCTCTACGAGATGGTGACGGGCGTAATGCCTTTCCGGGGCGAAACCTCAGGCGTGATTGCGGAAACAATTCTGAATCGGACTCCAGTTGCGCCGGTGCGGCTGAATCCCGACGTCCCGCCCAAGCTGGAAGAAATCATCGACAAGGCGCTGGAGAAAGACCGGAAGCTGCGATACCAGAGTGCATCGGAAATTCGCACAGACTTGCAGCGGCTGAAACGCGATTCCGAGTCGGGACGCGTATCCGCCACGGCCGCAAGAGTCGAGTCGAAACCGGCGGCGAAGTCTGTTCGGTTTCGATGGATGGTCAATGTTACAGCAGTTGTGGTTGTCGGGCTGGCCGTATGCGGCTGGCTATTTTTCTCGCGCAAGGCCCATGCGCTCACGGACAAAGACACCATTGTCCTCGCTGAGTTCACGAACGCGACCGGCGACCCGGTTTTCGACGGCACGCTGCGGCAGGGGCTTTCCGTGCAGCTTGAGCAGTCGCCATTTCTGAGCATTATCTCTGACCAACAAATCCAGCAGACCCTACAAATGATGGGGGAGAAGCCCGATGCAAGACTCACGCCGGAGGTAGCGCGGGAACTCTGCCAGCGAACAAGCAGTGCGGCAGTCCTTGACGGCTCGATTGCGCAGATTGGAGCGCAGTATCTCCTGACCCTCAAAGCTCTCAATTGCGTTAGCGGAGAATCGCTGGCGAGCACGGAAGCTGAGGCGAGCGACAAGAGCCACGTGCTCGATGCTCTGGGAAAGACAGCTTCGGAAATTCGGAACAAACTGGGCGAATCGCTGAGCACTGTCCAGAAGTTCGATACCCCTCTTGAACAGGCGACTACGCCGTCGCTCGAAGCGCTGAAAGCCTTCAGCTCGGGTTTCGAAATTCATACTACTGGGGATGCTGCGGCTATCCCGTTTTATAAGCACGCCATCGAACTCGACCCGAATTTCGCACTCGCCTACGCCTGGTTGGGCGTCTCGTTTAACGATATTGGTGAACTCAGCAAGGATGTCGAATCCACGCGACAGGCATACGACCTGCGCGACCGAGCGAGTGAGCCGGAGAAGTATTTCATCACAGCTCGCTTCCATAAGGTGGTTACTGGAAACTTGGAAAAGGCCGAAGAAGCCCTCCTGCTTTGGATACGGGCTTATCCCCGCTCTGCGCTGCCGCATATTTACTTGGCGGGAGCAATCTACCCGGTCACCGGCCAATATGCGAAAGCGATTGAGCATGGCAAAGAAGCAATCCGTTTGAGTCCGAACTTTTCCCCCTCCTACGCACTCCCGATGTTTGACTACATCGCTCTGAATCGCCTCGATGAGGCGAAGGCCACCTACGAGCAAGCTATCGAACGCAAACTGAGAAACGGTTTCTTTCCTCTTCTCCTGTATCAAATTGCTTTCTTGCAGAACGATACGGCGGGAATGGCGCGGCAGGTAGCATCGTCGGTGGGCACGCCGGGAGTAGAGGACTGGCTGCTGGGCTTGGAAGCCGACACCGCAGCCTATTCCGGGCGGCTCAGGGCGGCACGGGAGTTTTCCCACCAGGCGATGGATTCCGCCCAACGGGCAGGGGAAGAAGAAGCTGCTGCAACGTACTCCGCCGGGTCTGGTCTGCGGGAAGCCTTGTTCGGTTACGCAGACGCAGCACGGCGGCGTGCTAGTTTGGCAATGAAGCGTCGGGCGGGCCACGATGTGCAGTGTGTCTCTGCGCTTGCGTTGGCATATGCCGGGGACGATAGGCAAGCACAAGCCCTGACTGCCGGTTTGGCCCAGAGCTTCCCGGAGGCCACAATCGTGCAGTACAACTACCTGCCGACCCTCCGTGCGAAGCTTGCGCTCAGCAACGGAAATACCTCTGAGGCCATAGAGAGTCTCAGAGCCGCAGCGCCGTATGAGCTAGGACAGACGACATACAGTATTTACCGTTGTACAGTCATGTATCCCGTGTATGTGCGCGGAGAAGCTTATCTCGCAGCGCGTAAGGGGAATGAAGCCGCCGCCGAGTTCCAGAAAATCCTCGACCATCGCGGACTCGTGCTCAACGAACCCATCGGTGCGCTCGCGCATCTCCAAATCGCCCGCGCCTATGCCATGCAGGGCGACACCGTAAAAGCCCGCGCGGCATATCAGGATTTCCTCACGCTCTGGAAAGACGCCGACCCCGACATCCCTATTCTCATTGCTGCTGAGGCGGAATACGCAAAGCTGAAGTAATTGCCGCGCTCAAAATCCTGCCGCCAGTCTGAGGCAAAACCCGCCGACGTTAGGAGTTATTTGGTTGCAGCTACGGCGATGGACCTTTCCAAGAAACTTTGCCTTAGTGGCCTTTACTCCATACGATTTCGGCCCTGTTCCGGCCCAGTCGTTTTGCTGAGTGTAAAGCCACGTCTGCCTGCACGAGCACGCGTTGGAAGTCCGGTTGCTCGCCTCGACGACAACCTGCTATACCAAAACTTGCCGTTATCACCACGGTGCGTTCACCGAACGTGAGCCGTTCTGCTTCGACCTGTTGGCGGAGACGTTCAACAGCCAACCTCACGCCCTCCTCTTCGGAATAGGTCATGACCCACAAGAATTCATCTCCTCCAAGCCGCCCGCATATATCACACTGCCGCGTACTGCCTTGGAGGAGTTGAGCGAACGTCTTGAGAACAGCATCGCCAGCCTTGTGGCCATGCGCATCGTTTATGGACTTGAACTGGTCCAGGTCGGCCATGACGACCCAAAAAGAAAAATTGTGCCTCACGGCTCCGCTTACTTGCCGGACTGCCCACTGTTCAAGCGCACGACGATTCGGGAGCCCAGTTAGCTCGTCGGTAAGTGCCAGCTGCTCCAGAAAGCGATTTTTCGCCTCGATTTCCCGGTGAAGCTCGACGATTCTCCGGCCTACTTTTGCTCGCGCCAACAGTTCCTGTGCGTCGAACGGCTTCGTAAGGTAATCGTCGGCTCCGGCCTCCAGTCCTTTCACAACGTTCGATTTCTCCGAGACGGAGGTGAGCAGGATGATGTAGGTAAAGAAATCTTTGAAGTTGGCACGAAGGCTCTGGCAAAGTTCTATGCCACTGATGTCTGGCATGAGCCAATCCGTTAAAACCAAGCCGGGGCGGTGCAATGCAAAGAGGTCCAGGGCTTCACGGCCCGTTTTCGCAGGGAGAATCGCGAATTGTTCCGGCGGGAGGGCGTGCTGCACCAGTTTCCGGGCGACCGGCGAATCGTCAACCAGCAAGAGTGGAAATGGTTGTTTGGAGCCGTTCATTCGTTTTTACGTGAGCGCAGCGTCAGTCCGCACAAGCGCTGCAAGCCACTTCTCCCGCATCTCGTGCTGGTCCAACTGGACGTTTGTGAATCTGACGCCCATGCCCATGTTCGGTTGGCAATGAATGACGACACCGAATGCGGTGAAATTTGCATCTTCATGGAAGATATGCAATCTGACTTCCGTGCCCTCTGGAGGGGTGTATATGTCATGTCGAGATAGCAGCCGACGAGGCTCAGGTCTGAAGTCCGCGCCCTGAGATGCGTATTCGTATGTGGCTCGATTACTTCCACAGAAGCAATGAGTGGATATCGAGGAGCCCGACGCCGTTCGTGTTCCATCGTGTGGGAATATCTCGGTGGCCGGAGTATACACTGCTGGATATCTCGCCCCGTGTAGTTGTTTCTTCCTGTGTCGAATCGTACAGAACCTCCTCGCAATAACGATTTTGGATAAATAGGCCTAGGCATGAGTATCAAAACCTACGAAATCAGTTTTTGCTGGTTTTGTAGCTACGGGAACGTCTTTAGAAGTCTGGGTTGAACGAGAAGTGAGCACACACAGCGGGTTGTTGTAGTTGAACAGTGAGAACTAGCGAAGCAGGGTGTGGGCGGGCTATTCGGGTGGTTCTGGGACTCCCCAGGGGTTGCCGCCTTTGGTGGGGACGGGTTGCCTGCCCGTTATTGCCCGCAATCCTATCATTCGCAATTCAGAAGCCAATGTCTCGGATACGCGCAGTCCTCTGCCAATTCGCTGGATAGGAAGCGCCTCTGCCATCCACTCAAGTTTTCCGCCCGGAAGGTTGTGGTCCGTTCGCGCTGTAACCCGCGTCTGTTGATGGCGAAAGAGACTTCTCCAGCTCTGGAGACGCGGCGGCCCAGGTGTCCAAACTCCCTGTCATTGCATGCAGTCAGTTTGCAAGCTACCGACCCGTCTCATGTCACCGTATCCGAAACTAGCTGACGGGCAGGATTGGCAGTCACCATCCGGATACGATAACTGAATCGTAAATTTGAGTATCTATTAGATTCATATAGAGGTAGCGCCAAGTACAGGTTTGGTGGTTGTATTGCTCTAGCAGTTCGTCAGCTATTCCCATGCCGCACATGCCGGCTTTCTTCGCCGCTAGTGTGGGACTCGTTTTCGCATCGATTTTCATGCTGGGACTTTCTAGGCCGCGAAAGCAATGGTCAACGTCGCTTGGACCGCTTGTGCTCGTTTTTCTGGGGGTGACCCTAAGCATCTGCGCCAGCGGTGGTGGCGGGAGCAGCCACATAGACTTCGGAACGCCAGCCGGTAGCTATGCTGTAGCGTTTAGTGCTGCGGGCGGCGGTACTACGCAAACACCTACTCGTCACGAGCTGATAAAACTTGCGGAATACTGGCAGGGTGTCGCGATCGACAGAGCGTGGTACTTCTTCGTCACAGGCCAATCCGGTAGCAGTGATTGGCGTCTGAAAGAATTTGCTTTATGCCGGATTGACAGGATTTGGGAGTCGATCGGCGAGGAGGCCACTCGTCAGGCAATCGAGAGCGCTCATGCCAAGTGTCAACAGGATGGGCGCGACGCGCGGCTCTGGGACATCTTCCTGCGTGGCGATGAGGAAGAGTGGAAAGCCGTCGCGAACGAAACCTTCCCGGAGATGGAAAAAGATATACCAGCGCGCTCCCCGCAAACTGAACCGCCGCGCGAAGAAACGGACGAGTCGTGAACGTTTCTGCAGATCTTGGAGTTCCAACGAATACGCGGGAAGCGACGATTCCCCAACAAGGATAAAGTTGGAATCAAGGGTAAAGATCGGATCCAGGTCAAATCCGGCTGAAATGCGGTCGTCCCGATTGCTTACGGCGGAGGACGTTGCGCAGATCACCGGGCTTTCGACCGAGACTCTCGCGCAATGGCGGAGCCAAAAAAAGGGAATTCCGTACGTCAAGATTAGCCGCAACTGCGTGCGTTACCGGCAGAGTGACCTTGACGGTTGGCTTGCGGAGCGTATAGTCCGCACCGACGAACATCCTTTGGATCGGAGGTAATCTGGCAATGGCGGTCTACCGACGCGGCAAGACGTGGTGGTACGTCTTTGAATTTGGGGGTCGCAAGATTCAGGAATCCTCCGGCTTCCGAAACAAGACGGCCGCGATACGCGCCGAGGCAAAACGCAAGACTGATTTGATGGAACGACGTGCAGGATTCACGAAGCCTAAACCGATTCCGAAGTTTGACGACTTTTCTGAACAATTCCTCCAGTCGTCAAAGCAGCAGCACAGACCGAAAACTTTCGAGCTTCACGCGTGGAACATCAAGACGTTGAAGCGGTTTTTCGGTGGCAAGTACCTCGATGAAATCACAACCGAAATGGTCGAGAGGTTCAAATCCACACGCAAACACGAGGTGAGACAGAAGGCGAAGGATTTACGGCTTGTGACGGGGACAACCGTGAACCGGGCTCTGGAGACTCTGAAGGCGATGTTTTATCACGCCGAGAGAATGGGCTATTTCGTGAAAAATCCGGTGGTGGGCGTGCCGATGTTCAGACAGCCACTCGATTCCATGCGAGTCATCACATTTGACGAACAGCGAGGCTATCTCGCGGAGACCAGTCAACCGTTGCACGATATCGCCGATATCATGCTAGATACGGGCATGCGACCCGAAGAAGTCTTTCGAATCACAGTTGAGAACGTTGATTTCAAGCAGAAAATAATCTTCAACCCGTTTGGGAAAACCAAAGCCGCGCACCGAGCGATCCCAATGACTGATGAAGTTTCGTCTCTGCTGAATCGCCGAGCGAAAGAAACTGAGCGCCTCGCAACGCCGTTTGTGTTTCCGTCACCGCTCAACGCTCAGAGACCGATCGGTAGCGTGAAGAAGGCACACCGGGCTGCTGCCACTCGGGCAAATATCAAGGGCCACTTCCGGCTGTACGACCTGCGGCACACGTTCGCGACGAGGGCGGCGGCCGCCGACATGAGCCTTCCCACCCTAGCCGCGATCTTGGGGCATTCGAGCATTCAAATGACGATGCGATACGTTCATCCTGCGGCCGAGGAGAAACGGCGAGCGATGCAGAAATTTGAAAGGTTCCGCGCAGAAGGAGTTATCAGTGCAGCGGCGGCTATTCAAAATCACGAGGTCCCTACAAAAGTCACTACAGTCGAGCGGGTGAACTGATGGTGAGTATCTGTAAGTTATTGAAAAGAGTGGCGCGCCCGGAGAGATTCGAACTCCCGACCCTCTGGTTCGAAGCAAGCTGCGGTCAAATCCAAATAGCTTGTTTGGTGTCGCTTACGAGGCCAGAAGCTCCCTCTTATCCGCGCGATGATACCTAGCGAGACCTAGGAAAACAGCCCGTCGTCGATCATTTGTGTGGCGAGACGTCCAAAGGTGGCAACTGAAGGCTGCGTCAGCTCGCGGCCCCATCGAGCAGTTGGTTGATCGGCGTTCCCCAAGCGCCATCCGCTCAATTTCGATGGACAACAAGTGTTGAGCGATGGCTTGCTGGGATACGTCGGCAGCCGGTCGCAAGTGGCAGCCGAGCCTGTAGCCTACGAGTCTATTATTGATTCGGCGTTGCTTCGTTCCGTGAGTTCCACCCGAAACTGATCGGCCGCGGCTTTGCTCTGACGGCCCACCACGATGTCGTCCGACGCCATGTTTCGATCTGGGTGAACAACCTGTGTCGAGCGTCGATCTTTTTTGTCAGCGTTGACTTGGCATCGTGCCCGGCCTAACATGCCTCGCCAAGCGCAGTTTCATATCGATGATTGGCCAGATCATTTCGCATTACCGCATTTTGGACAAACTCGGTACCGGCGGCATGGGCGTCGTGTACCGAGCCCACGATGAGAGACTGAATCGCGACGTTGCCTTGAAGGTCCTGCCTGCCGAAACAACAAACTGCGAACGTGATCGAAAGCGACTCCACAGAGAAGCTCTAGCTCTGTCTAGGCTCAGCCATCCGAATATCGCTCAGATTTACGACTTCGACATACAAAATGGCATCGCGTTCCTTGTTATGGAATACATTCGCGGAAATACTTTGGCCAAGGCGCTAACGGAAGGCCCTCTCCCTGAAGAAGAAGCGATAAGCGTCGGTTTAGAGATTGCGAGCGCGTTGTGCGACGCTGCGGAGGTCGGCATCATCCATCGGGATCTTAAGCCGTCTAATGTCATGCTCTCGTTGAAGAAAGAGGTGAAGATCCTGGATTTCGGTTTGGCGAAGTTGTTACGAACCAACGAAACGGAAGTCACGCAGAGTCGCGATGAGATTCCTAATGCTGCGGGAACTCTGCCTTATATGTCGCCCGAACAACTCAGAGGCGAACCTGCCGATTTTCGTAGCGATATTTATTCCCTCGGCGTCGTGTTGTATGAGGCAGCCGTCGGGAAACGGCCCTTCATTTCAACGAATTCGACGGCATTAATCGCCGAGATTCTTAATAAAACCCCCGAACCACCCAGCAAACTTAACCCAAGTGTTTCAATCGGATTTGAAGCCATTATTTTGCGTTGCGTGGCCAAAGAACCTGCCCGACGGTATCAGAGGGCATCGGAGCTCAGCATTGCTCTCGAATCGATCCACAGCTCAACTGGTTCGAAGCAAGGTTCTCAACCGGTGAGGAATAGAGGCTTCCGAAGGGCTCTTTCATTGGTTGTCATAGTGATGATCGTGATGGTTGGCGTCACCGTGGTTTGGCGAAGACACGCGAGCATACCTACGGTGGATGCGTCGCGGCCGAATGAATTGGCAATTCTGCCGATGAATCCAGCTCAAAGCGACGGCGATGCGGCTGCCTTCAACAACGGACTCATCGAGACGCTCACTTCTAGGCTCACCCAACTGACCGGCGACCATCCCCTACAGGTCGTTCCGGCAAGCGAAATTCGAGCACTTGGAATTACAAACTTGGAAGAAGCGCAGCAACAGGTCGGCGCGACACTTGGATTGGAACTTAACGTCGAACGCTCCGGTCAGCTGGTACGTGTTAATTACGCTCTCCTCGACGCAAAACGACACCGACAGTTGCGCGGGGGCACGATCACCGCGTCCGCGGCCGACCCCTTCAGCTTAGAGGATAAGGTTGCCGACAGCGTTGTGAATGCACTGCAAATTGAGTTGAGCCCGAGTGAGCGACTCACATTTGCTGAGCACGGAACATCTCAGCCCCGAGCCTTCGACTATTATCTCCAAGGACGCGGGTATCTACAGGACTTCCACAAATCGGAAAATATCGAGAGCGCGATCGCTGAATTCGATCATGCACTCGAGCAGGATCCGAATTTCGCACCGGCATATGCCGGGCTAGGTGAAGCGTTCTGGCGTAAGTACCAATATTCAAAGGACCCTGAATGGGTCAATCGAGCAAAATCTGCCTGCGAGCGCGGCATCTCTTTAAGAAATGATCAAGCCGAGGGCCATAACTGTCTCGGGTTAGTCTATTTGGGAACAGGTGCGTACGAGAACGCCGTTGAACAGTACAAGCTCTCCGTAGCGATTCAACCGACGGATGACAGTGCATACCACGGGTTAGCGATCGCTTACTCGCGCCTGAGCAGGCCAGTAGATGCAGAAAAGACATTTCAGGCAGCAATAAGCCTCCGTCCAAATTACTGGGCGGGCTATAACTGGTTGGGTGAACTATACCTCCGGCAAGGAAAGTTCAAAGATGCCGAAGGCATGTTCAATGAGGTTATCGCGCTGGCGCCTGACAGCTTTGTCGGGTATACGAACCTGGGTTCGACGTATCTGAGCCAGGGACGCTACGTAGAAGCGATCCCACTTCTGCAAAGATCGACCAATATCCGTCAGACCGCGGAGACAAGTTCAAACCTCGGCACCGCATATTTTGGATTGCGTCAATTTGAAAACGCAGCGCGGACGTATGAGCAAGCAACAAAACTCGATAGTCGCAATTACGAGGTCTGGGGAAATCTCGCCGACGCCTACTACTGGGCTCCAGGGAGGCGCAAATTGGCGTTTCCCGCCTATCAGACCGCAATCTCGCTGGCACAAGAACAACTAAGAGTGAATCCTCGCGACGCCAACTTACTGGGCTACTTAGCGGGTTACTGCGCCATGGTCGGAGACCGAGACAACTCCCTGAAGTACCTGAATCAAGCGCTTCAAATTGCAACTCGCAGTCCGGATGTGCTGCTCGATGCTGCGCAGGTTCACAATCAACTCGGTGAAAAGGACGCCGCTATCAGCTCGTTGCAAAAGGCGATCGCGGCAGGGATCTCGCCCAGCACATTGCGCGACTCTCCAAACTTTGATAACCTCCGCGATGATTTACGGTTTGAACAACTCGCCCACTCACAATAGGAGGAACTAATGCAGTCGAATCCTCGCTATGCGCGCAGGGTCCTCCATACATTTGCCATCGCGTTAGTCGTGATAATTGGGGTAGGCGTACTTCTACTAGCGACAGCAAGGCCGCTGGATTACAGATCCGTTAAAATCGTCGCAGGACCTCACAAGGTTATTGTTTCAGCTGCCCTAGGTGCGGTGCCTCACGCGTTGCTCGTGTCAGAGAATGACACGGTGACTTGGTGCCGCCCAGAAACCGGTAGCTTTTCGGTCGAATTCAAAAATTCGCCGTTCAAGGACGGTAGGACAAAATTTACCGACAAGGACTGCGATACAAATCCTCCCGTAGCCAAAGCCGCTACTCCCAATGACGCCGACGTCTATAAATATGCCCTAAGTGTAGACAGCAAGGAGATCGATCCGCACGTCATAATTGTAGGAGGCGGACCCATAGAGTAAGAGAACTCGATTAGAATACCCACGCCAATGAGCACTGCGGGCTGTGAATGCAAGTGCATCTGCTGCATCCAGTCCGTACGAGGCGAAGATGCGTCCCTTTTCCAACTCCCGCCATACGTGCTTGGCCAGCTTCGGCGATGGGATGCGCCGTGGCTTATTCAGTAGTCATTCTTCTTGCGTGGACCGCGTATTGGATGCGCGAATCCCTGTATAGATTTCGAGATTAGCCGCCCGCAAGTGTTCTTATTCTGTGTGGTAGCACACATCGCGCCTCCGGATCACTCAACCAGCACACAAGGCCAAAGTTCAGAACCACCAGACCGAACGACATTCCAAACTCGTAAGAGAGAATTCGTCGCTATTGAACCGTCCATCCGGCAAATGTTGACGAAGTGCTTTCGTGGAAAAAGACGAATACGCAGAAGCTGATAGATGATGACCGATGCAGGCACTCCTTCCTGCCTTCAAGTCGAACTGCGTCTACGGCTTAAGGCTTTTCCTTTTGATGACAAATGATGGACCTTCGTTGCATTGAGCTTTGAATGCGACGGAGCGAGAGTGGCCGCAGTTCACGATCACGTTGCAACCCGAGGTCATGAATCTTTACCAGGAAGCACTTACCAAGTCCTGAAAATCGGCCGAATGGCTGAAAGGAGAAACGGAGATGACGATCCAAGAGTTCTGCAAGAAAGTTGCGCTAACCACAATTTTTGGTTTCCTGGCCATAACCGCAACGGCAAAAGGAACGGCAGCTCAACAGCCTTGGCAAGGTGACATTGACTGGGCCGTCGGGAACGGCGATGCTGGAGGTAGCGTCGATTGCCCAGACCAGTATATTAGCAATGGCGTTCCCTATGCGATCGCCGTGGGCGGAAGGTCAGCCGTCATGAATGCGGCGCTGTTCGCTGCATATCATCAGGACTTTGGGCAGGCCTACACGCTTGTTTTAATGACGCAGTGCCACAACCCGAGTGCACAACAGGAATTGTTGAATGCCGGACAGAAAGCTGTTCTCCAATACCTTATGGAGAACTACACGCCGACTGGCATAGATCCCAATCAAGTCATCGGTCTGGTGCAGACGGCTCTTGAGGCGCTGGCAGCCAGTTGACAGGCACGGTACGACGGGTCTGCTATGGCGCAGCGGGCCCGTCGTTCTCGTTCTGCCAAAGATAGCTTTAGGATGTTGCAACGGATCGCTGGCGCGACTGCTGCAAATACCGACCATTGAGCGCGGCTTCGCAGCCGTGGAACATTCCCGAGATGTTTCGCGGACTCGCCTGGCTTTCAACCTCGGCGTCACCTACGTGTCACAAGAGTTATCGAGGCGGGTACTAAGATATTCGAAATCCTTGTCGGACGCGGGTTCGGAGCAGTTCCACCAAGGGGGACCAACGGATTGACCAGGCACTGCATACCCCCGCCGCCCCACCCATTACCACCGCAATAATTACCTGCACAGACCAAGGAGGACCCAGCGCGAACAATTTGTAAGGGTCCTATCGGCTCCCGACGCAAAAGCTCCAAAGATGAAAGAGAGCAGAAGTCAGTTTGACAGTCTGTCGGAGGGCTACCCAACGCTCGGGATGTGTAGGGGTGTCGATTAATGTAGGCTTTCCTAAAAGCTTCTCGGGGAGAGCCTGTGTGAGAAGGGTTCCGGAAAACGGTACACGACCCTGCACCCATACATCTTTGGCTGATCCTCTCTACCGCGCGGCCCCGGATCGTCAGCTGCCATAAGGGGTGCCGCAAGGCACCGGGATAGTTTCCGGGTTGCCGCGACTCCGTCCAGATCCACACCAAGCACAAACCGTGCCTCCGCTTTGCGGTTATTTTCTAAGATAGTTAACATCTCAGGCGATATCGACATCTCGTTTAAATTTTGTCGTAATGTTCTCTGACGCTTCTATATACAAGCACGACTTTGTTGCGGTCAGTTATGACGACTTCGCGATTCGTGGGAGCGTAGAAATAGAACTTTCAACTATGAAATGAGCCAAAGTCGAGCGTGTATCTGCTAAAATCAGTCGTTTGCGAGCAAGAGGGTCGATCCAGCACAGCGGTTCGCGGAGTGCGTCCTGAAGACGCTGGGCAAATACGAAGTAATCGGCGAACTCGGTCGTGGGGCCATGGGCGTGGTCTATCGTGCGCGCGATCCGATCATCAATCGCCTCGTCGCTCTCAAAACGATTACCACTTCTGGCTCAGACAACCAAAATCTGCTTGAGCACTTTTATCGCGAAGCGCAATCCGCCGGCGGCTTGCAGCACCCTAATATCGTCACCATCTTTGATATGGGCGATGAAGCTGGCGTGCCCTACATCGCCATGGAACTGGTCGAGGGGGAAAATCTTGAGCAGATGATCTCCCAGCGCATGCCAATTCCAGTCTCTCTGAAACTCCTTTACGCCGCGCAGGCGTGCAGCGCATTCGACTACGCCCATAAACGAGGCATCGTTCACCGCGATATCAAGCCCGGCAACATCATGGTGAACAAAGACGGCGCGGTGAAGGTCGTCGATTTCGGGATCGCTCGCGTGCTCGAGACTTCGAAGACTCAAACCGGAACGCTGATCGGAACTTTCGCATACATGTCGCCCGAGCAATATCACGGCGAGCATGCAGACGAACGGTCCGACATCTGGTCCTTCGGTGTGCTCCTCTACGAACTGCTCTGCTACCGGCGGCCTTTCATTGGGACTACGCCCGCCGCTTTGATGCACAGCATATGTTCGCAGGACGCGCCTTCATTGCGTTCTATAGATCCTGCGCTACCGGTGGACCTCGAAATCGTGGCGTCTAGGCTGCTCCAAAAGTCCCCGGGGAATCGCTATCAGTCCATGGAAGACGTCCTAGTCGAGCTCGATCCTATCTGTAAGGGCCTCCAGGGAGAATCGGTAGCAGGAATGGTGACGGAAAGCCGCGAACTTGCCGAGCAGGGAGAATTTTCGCGCGCCCGCGATCTCTTGCGCCAGGCTTTGCAAGTAGATCCGAAAAACCAAACAGCGCGGATGCTATTGGACAAAGTAAACGCCGAGTTGCGGCGAGTGATAATCCGGCCGAAGATTCAGAAGGAAGTCGAGAAGGGCGAGTCGCTGCTCGGGGAAGGAAAACTTCAGGAAGCCAGGGCGGCCGCCGAAGGCGCTCTGCAGATGGACTCGAGCTTCGAGCCAGCCCACGAACTGCAACGGTCGATTCAAAAAGAGTTAGACCGTGTTCAGCGAGTGGCCGACTGGCTTGACGGCGCAAAACAGCGCCTTGCAGAAGGCCTGCCGGATGAAGCCGAAACGCTTCTCGCAAAAGTAATCGAGATCGAACCGTCAAACAAACAAGTCAATAAGCTCCTACAGCAAGCAGCCGAAGAAAAAAAGGAACGCCAACGTCGCTTGGAGTTGATCGAAAGAATGCAGGAAGCGCGCGGCTTGTGGACGCAACAGAAATACTCCGACTGCATTCGGGCGCTCACCGACATGCAGAAAGAGTATCCCGGGGACGAAGAGATTCCTCGTCTCCTCCGGACGGCTCGCGAAGATCAAGCAGAGCAGGAAAAACGACAGAACCTCGATCAGGCCCGCAATCTTTTCGCGGTACGCCGTTACGAGGAATGCCGGTCGGTACTGGCGGACTTGCAAAAAAGATTTCCCACGAACGAAGAGATTTCGGATCTAATCCGCGAGCTCGAGGAGGACGAAGCGATACAGCGCAAGTTGCATCGCTTCGCGGAAGCCAGAGATCTGTTGGCGGCGCACCGCTTTGAAGATTGCATCGCTCTTTCGACGGCCTTACTGCAAGAATATCCCACGGAAGAAGAACCAGGCCGGTTGCTTGGTACGGCGCGGCACGATCAACTGGAAGAGCGCAAACAAGAGGGACTTTCGAACGCCCGAAAGCTGCGTGCTTCCCGGCATTATAAGGAATGCGAAGTAATCCTCGAGGACCTGCGCAAGCAATTTCCCAACGATGATGAAATTCCCCAGTTGTTCCAGGAACTTGCTGAGCAGCAAAAGGAACAGCACAAGCGGGAAGCAGTGGCAGAGGCACGCAAGCTGCTTACCGCTCGCAACCATAAGGCATCAATCACATTGTTGAACGGATTTCTGAAGGAATTTCCCGGTGACCCCGACGTTGAGAAGCTTCTTAAAACCGTTTGCGAGGACGAAGTCCAGCAGCGAAAGCTCCAGACCATGGTTGAAGCGCGCAATATGCTCGCGTCTCGGCGGTTCGACGAATCCATCACCGTTCTCAAACAGCTTCAAAAGGCGTTTCCTGCCGACGACGACATTGCCAGGCTTCTCCACACGGCCCATGAGGAACAGGAAGAAGTTCGCAAGCAACAGAAACTCGTCGACGCCAGGTCTCTGCTTGTCGCCGAGAAGTTCGACGAAGCTTTGGCGCTCATCGATTCCGTCAGCGCCGCGCACCCCAAGGACACTGCTGTCCACAAACTGCGCGCCGTTGTCTCGGAGGAGAAAGAAAAGCACGCAAAGGCCGAAAACCTAAAGAACGATATCGCCACAGTTAAAAAGCTAGTCGGTAGTAAGAAGTATCCCGAAGTGATTGCACGCGCCGAAAGTCTGCTCGCTGAGCATCCTGGCGACACCGACCTGGCTCGCTTGATCGATTTTGCGCGCAGCCAGCAGGCGGAAATTGATCGCGAACTGGCAGCCCGCAAGGCGCTCGATGAAGGCAAGTCGCTCTTAAAGGCAGCTAAATACGATGACGCGACCAGTACCGTCCAGACAGGCTTGAAAGCCGATCCCGCCAACCGCGACTTGCAGAAGCTCCTGGAAGAGATCGAAACCAAAAAGAAGAAATCCATTACGCGTCAGGAAATGGAGCGGCGCATCCGCGAGATCAAGTTCAAAATCAACCGCGAGAGGTTTAGCGAAGCGGTCGACCTGGCCAAGCAAACAATTGCCAGCCTTGGGCCCGATACGGACGTAACTCAACTTCTTAATTCCGCGCACGTGGAGATGAAGGCTCGCGAAAGGAAGCGGCAACAGGAAAAAGCGCTCGAAAACGTTCGTGGGTTTGTAGACTCTCGCAAATTCGACGAGGCCACGAAAACGCTGGACGAAGCACTTGCAGCGAAGATTTTTGAAGCTTTCGATTCTCGCGCCCAGAGGGCTGCCGACGAGATTTCGGCGGCCCGGCAAGCTGCCAAGCAACCGCTTGAGCCGTCCTCCACTCCCACTCTTTCGCAAGACTTTAGAAACGAATATGCATTCCGGCAGGGACCGCCTTCGAGCGATGCCCCTCCAAAAACGGGCGTTCCCGCTCCCGAGGGACCGGGAACTTACGCATCCGCCACTCATTCCAATATTTCCCCTCAGCTCTTTTCACCTCCTGTGGTTGGACCCGCTCAGCCGAGCAAACCGTCTCAGGTCACGCCGCCAAAAACAGATGAGACGTCGGTGCCAAAGAAATCGCTCGAACCTGTTCGGGGGTCGCAGACTCCGGTCAAACCTGCCAAGTCGGACAAGCCAATCACGGCCGATAAGTCCGTTAAACGGGAAGTAACTGCATCACCTCCAGTTTTCGGTTCTCCGAAGCAGCCAATAGACGTTGCGGCTACCGAACCGATTGCTCCCCTTGAGGAGCCTGCGCAACAGAAGGCGCCAGCGAAGAAACCTCTACTGCCAACTGTGGTTGTCCTAGCGTTAGCCGCCGCCTTGGCGGCTGGGTATTTCCTGCGGCCGCACACTCCGCCGGCGAAAGCTCCTCAAGTCATCGCGACGAAGCCCGCCTTATTTGTCCCACCGGCGAACCCGCTGGAGGTTAAGCAGCGTGACGCAATGGCAGCCGCGGAGGAACTCGTTGCGGCGAACGATCTTGAGAAGGCTGACCAGCTCCTCCTCGACGCCGAAAAACTGAACGGGCCGCTTGCCCCAGCCGTTCAAAAGATGCGAGGACAAATCGAAGATTCGATGAAGGACGCACAGCTTCGCCAGCTTCGCCAGCGTGAAGCGCAGCTCTGGCAGCAAGCCACCGAGAGTGTACGCGCCAAGCATCTCTCTCAAGCCGAGACTGAGCTGAAACAGGTCGAGGCATTACCAGATGGGGGCGTGCACCGTGAGGATGCCCAACGATACCTCGTCGATGTCATCCCCAAATTGAAGTTGCAGGGAAAACTGCTTACAGAAGCTAGGCGGTCTCTCGAGCAGGGTGATTTCGAGTCAGCCCGAAAATTTGCTTCGCAGCTTCAGGCGAGCGGCGGCGAGGCGAGCGAGTTGAACGACGAAATCGAAAAGTCCGAAGGGGATCGCCTTGCTCAGCTCGAGAGTCAATTTAACCAATTCAAGCAGGGTGATGACGATTCAGCCGTGCAGCAACTGAAGGCTTTGCAGTCAAAGTTCCAGGCGCTTGTAAATAGCGGAGGCCCCAAATCGGCTGAAGCGCAGAGTTACGTCAATAGCATTCCGTCCTCAATTTCCGATGTCCTGGCTCGCGCGCAGTCGAAGCGCCTCGAACTCGCGTTTCAGGTGGCTTCTCAGAAATGTCAACAGGTTCTAGCGGGAAACGACAAGAGCGGATTGGCAGCCGCCCGCGAGTCCATGCAATCGTTCACACAGACCGGACTCCATGCCGACGAAGCGCAAAAATGCGTTAGTGATATCACCGCCAAGTTGAGCGCACTGAATCAGCCTCCTGCCGCCGTGGTCCCCTCTCCCCCGACTCTGCCGGCGAAACGGGAGACGCAGAGCGCGACCGCTGTGGACGAGGCGGCGGTGCGCAATGTGGTTCAAACTTTTTTCCGGGCGTTCGAAGAAAGAAATCCCGATGAATTGAGACAGGTTTGGCCCGCCATTCCGCAGAAGAGATATGATGGCTACAAGAGTTCATTCGCGGACGCAAGATCGATAACCATGCAAATTGTCAGTCAGAGCGTGAATGTCAGTCCCGACGGTGGGACTGCTACAGTTTCAACTGAATCGCAACAGCAGTACACGCCGAAGTTTGGGAAATCATCGAAGAAATCAGAGGCCTCCTGGAAGTTTCAACTGGTCAAGAAGAACGGCGTCTGGGTGCTCACGGATGTTCAGTAGCTAAGTTCATCGACTGCATTCGCGCCCCCCATTTTGAATAAGGGAACCCGTGACCGCGCTTTGGAGACGCGACGGGCGCGGCTTATCATGGATGTGAAGCCATACGCCCGTCGCCTTGACAAAACAAGAAGACCGGATACACTTCAGCGACTGAAGGGGAGAACATCATGCTGAAGCGCGCCGTTTTCTTAATTTTCTTGGTGTTCTTGAGTTACTCGAGTGCCTTCGCGCAGGGTCCCTGCTCGTTGCCAAACTCGGGCAGCAAGCTAGGGTGCGTGATTCCGCAAGAGTATGGCACAGGCGCCGCGTTCGAACAGATCCTGTACCCGGTCGGGGGGCATCCATTCCACTTCGTTAGCGACTTCACGTCCACTTTAAAACCTTTAACGGAGGATATAGGCCGTCAAACTAACCTCTTGCCACTCGCCTCGCCCTCATCTGGGTTCACCCTCACCTATGACCCGTCTCTTAAGACATTCGTCACAAGCACCGACAGCTTGGGACCGATTCTTGGTGAACGCGCGGAAACCGTCGGACGTCATCGCTTATTCATCGGGTTTAGCTATCAATATTTTAATTTCAACAAAATAGACGGCGTGAACCTGCATAACTTTCCTGCTGTTCTCACGCACACAGATGATTCTTTCGATAATTCTCCTCAACCACCCGCTCCACCGGCACCCGTGACCTGTTCGATCACAACTGCAAATAACCTCAGTGGCTGTGCGTTCGTTCGAGACCGGATAGACACTGTAAATTCAATTAATCTCAAAGTAAATCAGTATACCTCTTATGTGACATTTGGGCTTACGAATCGCATCGATGTCTCAGTAGTGATTCCTGTCGAAAACGTCAGCATGGATTTAACGTCTCAGGACACAATTGTTCCGGGCACAAACGGATTCATTGTGCCCGCGCCAGGCAGTCCCGACGCGACGGCACATAACCAAAACCTGACAAATACGAACGGACCTCCTTACTTTTTCCATTTGTTCAAGAATTGCCCGAATACGAGTCCTGCGTCTGGTCTGGCCGGACTTGATGCGTCGTGCTTGAATCATACTTTTCCGGATTTTAACTTCACGGGCAGCGGAAGCGTGTCTCAAAATTCGGCAACTGGCATTAGTGACGTGATCGCACGAGTGAAGTGGAATGCATGGGAAGGCGAACGGGCAGGCATCGCCGTAGGTATGGACGTGCGTTTTCCGACGGGCGATGCCGTAAATTATCTTGGTTCTGGGTCGTACGGCCTCAAGCCGTTCGCAGTATTTTCGTATCGGGCTCGAATCTCTCCCCATGTCCTTGTCGGCTATGAGTGGAACACCGACTCGATCACCGGCGGCGATCTGACGACGGGTGTGAAAGGAAGCATTCCGAGTGATTTCGTTTATACCGTCGGAGCCGACGCACGGATAACAAGATGGTTGACGGGCGATTTTGATATCGTCGGACAAAGAGTATTTGGAACTGACACCGTCAGTATCACGTCACAGCAGTTTCTTGCAAATTGCGGGACGTGCACCGCGAACCCCAATCCCAATACGGAGACTCTGCCCTCTTTGGCTACCCATCCGAACTCGACTTATAACATTACAAACGCGTCCATGGGGATCAAGGCACGCCCGTTTCCCAAGCTGTCAAGACTGGTGTTTACTGCCAACGTTCTCGTGAGACTGGATGACGGTGGACTCAGATCAAACGTTTCGCCGTTGTTCGGAGTGGGATACACGTTCTAATCGAAATTCTTTTCACAACAGTTCCCTTGAATTTGGAATTTCAACCGGAGGATTCGGAGGTTAGTTCGATCAGTCTGGGGCTTTCTCCCTGGTAGGGTAGTCTGCTCTTTAAGTCTTCAATGCGCGATTCTTGTATCTATCACCTCGACGAAAAGCGGTGGCAAAGTTCTCAACGGAAGATAATTGACCGAGCCGAGGATCCGTCGGGCCTGTCTCTTGACCTCGCGCCTGATAATTACGTGCGTGTTGCGGACAAGGGTCCCATCTGCCAGCGCTCAAAGCATTCGAGAGCGACATGGGGGTGTAGGGTGTAGCCTGATGTAGAGCCTCTCCAAAGCTCTTCGAGAAGGGTCCTTTCGGAGGAGAATTCCGGAAAACCCTGCACGATCCTGCACCCATACACAATCGCTGGCCGTTCTCCATCGCACGGCCACAGACCGTTAACGATCATAGGAAGAGCCTCAAGACACCTGGCGGTATCCGAGTTTTCGAAAATCGGGAACCGGCCCGTCGATGACGACATGCGCGTTACTCGCGGTCTATCCCAGCGAGTGCCTAGAAAACCGGACGAAAGGACGGCTGCTGTGGAAACGTAAATCATAATCATTGCGCGGGTTAGAGTGGCGCGCCCGGAGAGATTCGAACTCCCGACCCTCTGGTTCGAAGCCAGATGCTCTATCCAGCTGAGCTACGGGCGCGTTCCGTAAGTCCCTCAACTATACCGAGATGCGACGCTAGGCTGCAACTATGCCCTCCTTATTTTGTAGCGCATGTAGCGCAATTAAGCCCGGCTCCGAGATAACAGACATAGGAATCTCGAAGCCGAGCCCTACCTTTTCGGCCCATTCTGCGCGGAATTTTCGGTTCTCCACCAACTGCTTTGCGTACCGGGTCCCCATCCCCGTGTTCGAGTGTCCCATCCAATAGTCGATGAGCAGTTCCCGGCAGTCGCTTGCCTGCAAGACCGCTTCACGGAATCGCCGGAAGGCATGGTAACGGACGCCTACCCGCCCCATCTCCCGGACGATTGTAGCGAAGCCATCCCGCCAAAGGTTAGCGGGACTGAGCATCTTGCCGGTTTCGGTCTCGAACAGGAAGCCTGACTTGCGGTCTCCGATGTGGGTCCGCAGCACTTTGGCCAGCTGGGGGCAAAGGTCAATATCCCGAAAACCGGCATCGGATTTCGGAGTTGATTCAATGTCACCCCACTTGCCGCGTTGCTGGCGGATGGTGATTATCGTGCCGTCTGTAGAGATGTGCTTCCCGAGTTCGAGCGCCAACAGTTCGCTGATTCTGACTCCCGTCCCGGCCAGAAGAGCGGCCGCCGTCCTGTAGATGAAACGTTTGCACTTGGCGAGAAGGGTTTCGATTTCTTCTGGCTCCAAGGTCGGACGGTGTTGTTCCCGCGGGCAAACCATCGGCAACGCGATGTACGCCAAATCCCACTCCCGAGGAAAGACCTGCTTCGCCTTGTCGTCTTTCACCGATGCGATGACGTGGGTGAACACCTTGAAGTAATTGCAGATGGTCTTGGCCGAGAACCGCGGCTCCCCGTCTGAGGTCTCGGCTTTCATCCGGGCGACCAGCTCTTTCGCTTCGGGATTGTCGAGCGAGGCGAGGGACTTGTTGCGGACCACACCATTGAGATAGCCAACTGCGGTCGAATAGGCATCAATCGTGCGGGGGCGAATCAGCTTGCGACTTTTCTTGTTGACGATTCGCCCTGCTTTGATTTCTGCAAGCCACCAAGCAGCCTGCGACTCGAATGTGGTAACGGGCGCGATGCGCTCCCGAATCTTCTCCACGTTGAGCACGCCTGCCTCTTGCATGACTCGATGAAGTTTAAGCATGGCGGCGATTCTGTCCCGACAGAACCCAAGCGGACAGCGAACCTCGACTTGTTTGGTCTGGCCGGGTATATCCTTCCGAAAGAAGCCGTAAGCCCGTTCGGTAGGAACCCAGGCATCCGATTGCTTCCGGCCTTTCTGATACGCGTACCCACGTTGCCGAATTTCCGGCTCCGTGTTTCCTGCTGCGACGATGATTCGACGGCTCATGGATTTTCTCCGTGTAGCTGTCGAATTGGCGTCCCCTGTGCATGGGGTGAGTGTAGAAGCTGATGCTGGCGAACGCAACAGACCGTGCTGGGGTCCAGCGTCGGATGCTCTAGCGGCGCTCGCCCCCGGAAAATCTCCAACCGTTGCTTGCTGTTGGTCGCCAGGCGAGAATACTTTTCGTACAGCGGGTACTTGACCTACTGAACAGCACTCCTCTGATGCGGAAAATTTGCACTTCGACACTGTTTGCTCGGTGAATCATGCATTTCACTCCGTCTGTCGTGCTAGGTGCCTGCTGACCCTCAATGAATTGTACAGATTCCGTCCGAGGCATCCGGAAGATTGCTGTGGTTCGCTCCTCGATGAAACGCCGTGATAAAATGATTGCAGCAATGGATTCGTCCGAATAGAACGCCTCCCAGCACGCCAGACGTTGTGAAATCCCGATTCGAAGGCAACATGCATGTCACGGAATATTCCACAAACAGTTCCACTGGATAGCGCAAGCACTCGGCCGTCGGAGCAGACGTACCTGGAGCGTCAACCAAAGACAAATTACCGACCCGCACCATCGTTTACCAAAAAGCCGTGTTCTCGGGTCCCTCCGCCGCAGGTCGAGCGCATCAAGGAACGGCACATTTTGGGTCAGAGCCAGAGAGAAATCGCACGCGCAGAGGGAAGGTCCCGCCCGACAATCGCAAGAATCGTCAAGAGCGAGGAGATGCAGGCGTACGTTCGTCACATGCGAGAAAGATATTACGGTCTGGGTTTCGACGCTCTGGACGCTGTTCAGCATGCCTTGCAATTTCGCAAAGACGGACAGCTCGGTCGTCACCTTCTCGTCGATATCGGAGTGGCTCCGTCATCAGGGGAAATATATGCAATCGCTAGCCAGCCTGACAAAGCTACGCTGACTCCCTTTGAAATCGCAGTCGCTGAGGATGACGACGGTCAAATAAACCGAGTTGCATACGGAACGGCTTGCGCGATGGAGGAAAGCGCAAGGTGTTTTGGTACGTCTTTGCCGACCGCAGCGGAGTATCGTCACCTTCGAGAAGTTGCCACAGTTGCTGACGAAATGACGGGCGGGCGTTTTCTCGAAATATGCTTGAACGATGGCCTGGAGGAGAAAAGAATTCGCCAGTTAGCGGAGCAGAAGGTGAGGCGTGACGAAGCTCGCAGGGCGTTGCCTTCGGGTCACGTCCAGCGGGCACTCCCACACAAGAAGCAAAAAGCAATAGTCGGCCCGGCAAGCAACAGAAATTGACGTTACCCCAGAATCCACCGGCGAGCATCAGGCGTATCCAAAACCCGAGAGCAGAATGGTCGGCAAATAGGGTAGCTTCGGGTCACTGCTGAACTGCGTCCTGGCGATTGCGACGTGGAACGAATGCACAGCGGTGCACCAGGATTTGTCACATCCGAGCAGAGGTAAATACTATCTACTGATAAGCACAGTATAGGTAGTGACGGATGGAACCCGGGATGTAGCTCTTGATAGTGAAAGTATGGGATTCAGAAAGCGGGAAGCAATTGAGTTTGTCGGCTAGCAGATACCGATTACCCGAATCTTTTTGCGCGAATCCGTCTTTAGGCTCTCCCTGAACCACAAGCGAATTCCTTCCTCCGCGACCACCATATTCCCTGCATCCCAACTGCAACGCTCGCCATATCGGTTCCTATCAGCGCCCAGCCGTATTCCATTGAGCTTCGAATCCCTCCCGGAGTCTGATTTTTTCATTCTTTTGACCCCGCGGCTCGCCCCGGTTGCGATAGCACCGCAGGCCAAGTGGAATGTTTGCACAGTCGCTGCTTTCGCCCGAGTAATTCGGTACGTGGAACGAATAAACAAGTCCGGAGACCGTGGTCGCTCGACTCCCATCTGGAACGAATACACATCGGGCAGCGGAAGCACCCTGGGTCTGGAGGCGGGATATCGTACAACGATTAAACTGTTCTTGTGGGGCCGGTGTGCATTTGTTCCAGCGGTGAACAGTACGGCTTCAGACTGTGGAACGAATAAACACGGGCATTCGACCTGGAGCTTGCGTCTGCGTTTTTCCGCACGAGCGTCGAAAAATTAATCAGTTCCTGAATCTGGCCCTTCGGTTGTCCCGTTACGTTCCAGCATCTGCTCGCCATTCCGCGGTGCCCTCCTGCGCTGGATGCAATTAAGATGAAGAACATGATTTTGGCAAATCCCTTCCGATGGGCTGACCCACGCACCTGGCCATGGATGTTCTACGTTTGGCTCGCTCTGGTCGTTGCTGGCCAGCTGAGGCCGCTTTGGCGATGGATACAGCGCCGTAGAGCAGAGAGGTGGCCCACCGCAACGGGACGAATCGAATCGCTGACCCTGACGGAATCCAAACGAAGTTTCTTTTCATCCACACCGCGCGGCAGTTCGCCAACATTTGTGGTGGAAATCAGTTATTCGTACTCGGCGGCGGGAAACACAGCGACAGGTACTTACAAACGCGATTTCGATACGGATGAAGAGGCATTGGAGTTTCAAGAAGACCTGAAAGGAAAGCCCGTCGCAGTCCATTACAATCCGAACAAACCTTCAAATTCTGCCCTGTCGGAAGCGTCCGTCGAGCTGCTGCTGCAGACGCGACCACCGAGGACTTCCACCGACTACCCCTTATCGGTACAGAAAAGTTCACTTCCCCCACTAGCAGCTTGTTGAAGAATTTAGTTTTTGAAGCTTTTTCGTTCTCAGTTTTGAGTTTTCGCTGAGTTGTAAGGGAGTGATTTGGTTTTTCTATCTACCGAGCCGGCTCATCCAAGACTCGCGTCATGTTCTGGCCATCAGG
>DATNLN010000043.1:0-79229 GCA_035602855.1 Candidatus Acidiferrales bacterium | reverse complement strand
CGGCTCCGGCTCGGGGGCTTGCGATTCGTTTCCGGATAGGTAGATGACCATGTCTTTCTCCGATTTCTCCGTCATAGCTCTTCCACGCTGAAGTTGTCATTCGTGTAGATGCAGATTTCGCTGGCGATGCGCATGGCCTCGGCGGCGATATCCTTGGCGCTGAGCTTGGTGAACTTGGAAAGAGCGCGCGCGGCGGCTAGGGCGTAAGAGCCGCCGGAACCGATGGCGCAGATGCCGTCATCGGGCTCGATCACGTCGCCATTGCCGGAAAGCAGGAACGTGGATTTGGTGTCGGCGACGATAAGCAGCGCGTCCAGATGGCGGAGAGAACGGTCCGTGCGCCATTCCTTGGCGAGTTCGACGGCGGCGCGCGCGAGGTTCCCGTGAAACTCCTGCAATTTTCCTTCGAAGCGGCCGAAGAGCGAGAGCGCATCGGCGGTGCTGCCGGCGAAGCCCGCGATGATTTTGTCGTTGTAGATGCGGCGAGTCTTGCGCGCGCTGTGCTTGATCACGCCGTCGCCCAGAGTGACCTGGCCGTCGGCGGTGAGCACGACTTTATTGTCTTTGCGCACGCACAGCACCGTGGTGCCGTGCATCTGTTCGCTTTTGTGCGTTAATGGCATCCGACAATTATACCCCGCCGCTGCGCGAATGGGCCACTGCGACCGGGAGGTGCCGGAATTCAATCCAAAGCGCCACAGCGGCACAGAGACACAGCGAGAAGCTAAAGATTTCTACCGAGGGTAGCGAGCAAAGGCGGGGGCACAGAGAAAGCGCGAAAGATCCTTCGGCCGATGGAAGCAAAGCGCCCGCCTCAGGATCACGATGCTGGTCGCATCGTCAGTTCTTGTCGTTGTTTTTGTTGCTGGGGTTGTTCTTGGATGGTTTTTCTTTCTTGCCGACTTTTTCCCATCGCTCATCGAGGGATTCCTTGGTAAAGAGCGAGTCAGGCACGCTGGTGTTGTACTCAAACTTGTCGAAGAAAACCTGATAGACCTTGATGCCATTGCGTTCGCGCGTGATTTGATACGGTGTCTGGACGCCGTTGATGGGGTGATAGTTCGAGTAGTACTCGACTTCCTCGGTGCGCATGCGTGTGTTGGCGTTGCGCGTGTCCACGACTTTGCGCACGGGCAGGTGAGTGGTGCGTGCGATGGCGATGCGGAACGTGCGATTGTCGCTATCCACCAGCTCGACCCAGTCGGATTCCTGGTAGTCCACCACGTCCAGACCACCGTAGCGGAAAATCATCCCCTGCTCGTGGATGCGATGGCGGAGAATATTGTCGATGTCCTTCTTGGTGTCTTCCTGAAACGTGGCCAGATCCGTGATGGTGGCCTCGGAGACGCCGCCGCGATCCAGCTGCCAGCCTTTATCGCCGTTGAAAACCGAGATGATGTTGCGCTTGGGAAGATTTTCGGTGCGATCTTTGAACGGAGGCTGGGCGTAGTCAACAAAATGCCCGAAGCCGTTGAGTTCACCGGAATGTCCAAACTGGCTGATACGGCCCTGGCAGGTGACGTCGTGGACGTTCAGATAGGCAGGGCCGCCGAGCCCGTCAATGGCTTGCTGCAGAATGGCCTTGGCTTTCGCTGCGCTCTGCTCGGGGAGAAGGACGGTGTCATCCTGCGCCAGAGCCCGCGGCGAAGCAGCCAGGCAGGCGCAAACCAGTAACAGCGACGATGCAAGGGCGCGAACGATAGCTGAGCGAACCGTCATGGGATGAAATTTCCTTCCGTGCGTATTCCTGAGCGTAGAAATCAGCCGCAAAGTACCGAGCCTCCATTAACGTTGATCACTTCTCCGGTGATAAAGGTTGCCAGGTCGGAAGCGGCGAACAGGATGGGGCCGGCGATTTCTTCGGCGGTGCCGACGCGCTTCAGCGGAATGGGCACGAGCGCGGACTTCAATCCATTTTTCGTGCGCAGGACCGAAGCGGACATGTCCGTATCCACCCAGCCGGGCGCGACGCAATTTACGATGATGTTGTAACGGCCCAGCTCGCTGGCGAGGCCTTTCACGAAGCTGATGATGGCGCCTTTGGTGGCGCCGTAATGAGTGTGAAATGCTTCGCCGCGTTGTCCGGCGGTGGAACTGATGGCCACGATTCTGCCGCTCTTCTGCGCGATCATGTGCGGCACGGAATAGTGAATCACCGAGTACACGCTCTTCAGGTTGACCTGGATCATTTCGTCCCACTCGCGCTCGGTCATTTTTTCGATGGGCGCGTCCTGTTTGTTCCAGATGCCTGCGTTGGCGACAAGAATGTCGAGCCGGCCGAGGCGCTCGCGCGTGTAGTCGACCAACTTCTTGGCGTCGGCCATTTTGCCCAGGTCGGCCTTCAAAGATTCGATGCGCGTACCGTGTTTGCGGGCTTCCTGCTCCACTTGCGCGGCTGCTTCCTTGCTGCGATGGTAATTGAACACGACATCTGCGCCGGCCTGCGCGAAGAGTTTTACGGTGGCGGCGCCGATGCCGCGGGAGCCTCCGGTAACCAGTGCAGCCTTGCCTGCGAGCGAAATCATTTTTCCCCCGATGAATGGCGTTTTGAGATCAGTCCAGAGTTGAGAGTTAAAAGTTCAGAGTCGAAAGCTAAATTCGCAAAATCTGAAACCTTGCATGAATTGGCAGCCGCTGCGCCGCTAAGAGTGTACCGGCGCTTTGCGCGCGGCGGCCGCAACGACCAGCTCGCGAAACAGCGACCGCGCCAGCTGGTCCGCCGCGACCATGCGTTCAGGATGCCACTGCACGCCGACGATCCAGTTGGCGTCGCCGGTCCATTCGACCGCTTCGATCACGCCATCCGGCGCGTGCGCCACGACGCGAAGATTTTTCCCCGGCTGAAGCACGGATTGATGATGCGAGCTGTTCACGCCTGCTTTCGTCGCGCCGGCCAGCTGCGCCAGGCGAGAGCCTGCTTCAAAAGTGACCTCGTGATGCGGCTCAGGACCTTCGTGGCCAGACCATGCGTGCTGGATTTTAGTGTGGATTGCGCTGGGAATGTCCTGCACCAGCGGGCCGCCCAGGAAAACGTTCAGACTTTGCACCCCGTAGCAGATGGCGAGGACGGGCTTCTGTTCTGTGACGGCGTGGCCGAGCAGCGCGAAATCGGTGCGCTCGCGATCGGCGTCGGATTCAGCGGTTTTGAGCTGACGCGCGGCGTGAAAAAGCGACGGCTCGACATCCGCGGGGCTGCCCGGAAGGACGACCGCGTCCAGGGTTTGCGCCAGGTGCTGCAATTCTGTGCGAGAGAGGCCAAGCGAGATTTCGACGGCTTCGGCGCCCTGCGACTGGACGGCTGCGACGTACTTGTCGTAAGCGTCCCGTTTCTTGCTAAGTTCTTCTTTTCTAGTGCGATAGGGGATGCCTACGCGAATTTTTTGGGCTGGCGCCGGGCTCATGAAGTGCCATCCTATCATTGCGCGGTGGGCGCGGCAATCTCCCGTTCTCTTAGCGCTTATGACGCACTTCCCGTGGGGGAATTGCTGGCAGCGAACTACTTGCGATATAGCATGCCCTCGTTCTTGCGCAGGACAAGGCAGCCCGAGAACATGTCGTGCAGCGCCTGTTTGCGGGAGGTTAGTCCAGCGCAGATGCAATCCACTGCGATGTAGAGCGAGCCGATGAACGGAGCGTGGGCCATGAAACGTCCGCCGAAGAACCGTCCGCTGGCGCGCGCAAACGTCACGCGATTGCCGCGCAGGTCCGCGACGCTGAGGCCGATGAATTTCTTGCCCAGCGTCCCTTGCCAGCGCGAGCTTTCAAACAGCGCGAAATAGAGCCAGCCGGTGACGATGAAGAAAAAAAGAATCGCGAACAGGTAGGTGTGGCCGAACGCCGCGACGATCTGTAGCGGCGATTGCCCGGGATGCAGCTGCAAGAATGCTTGCCAGCTGCCCATCGCCACGGACAAATAGGAAACGGCCATGGCGAGCGGGATGGCGAGGATGATCAAGTCAATTATTGCCGCGGGCACGCGCAGCCAGAAACCGGCATACTGTTTGGCCGCAGGAGTCGCCGGAGATTGCGCGGGAGAAGCCGCGGGCAAAAAATCAGGCGCGGGAGATTGCTGGGCGGCGCGGCCCAGAGAAAAGCCTACCAGCGGCGCGCCGCAGGAACTGCAAAATGGTTTTCCCTCTGCGGTCTTTGCTCCGCACGCGGTGCAGGTCATGCTTGTCCTCAAGACAACAGAGTAATCTGATAACGTTTGCGGAGAAACACGGGCGGTGCGACTTCGTACGTTTTGGTGAACAACCGGTGCAGGTGGCTGGAGGTTGCGGACGGGTTCCGCGCGAGGAATTGGCGACTCGCGAACGCTATGCTGTGATTCGTGACCTGTGACGCGCGCAGTCTTGCGCTGCGATCTGGTTACAGACTGGTTCGCGCAACGGCCGGAGTGCAGAAACGGTCGAACGCGCGCGTGAGATCTGCCGCGATGGCTTGCGGGTCGCGGCCTTCGATGGCGTGCCTTTCCAGCATGAAGGTGACTTTGCCATCGCGCAGCAACGCGATGCAGGGGGACGAGGGGCCGTACCCCGTGAAGTAACTACGCGCTTGCTCGGTGGCTTCGCGATCCTGGCCGGCGAAAACGGTGGCGAGAATTTCCGGGCGCGCTTGGTGCGAGAGGGCCATGGCGACCGCCGGACGAGCGCGGCCTGCGGCGCATCCGCAGACGGAATTCACGACGACGAGCACGGTGCGCTTTTCCTTCTGCAGCGTCGCGTCCACGTCTTGGGCCGTGCGCAACTCGCGAAAACCGATACTCGTCAATTCCTGGCGCATTCCTGTAAGCAACTCTTCAGGGTACATTCCAACTCCTTGGCCGGTTTTGGGCCTTGAACGCTCAGAGCTTCAGCGCTGCACGGCTTTGACTTGCCGCGAATGATTCGAGGCTAGGTCGACTATGCGCTGGCTGCAGCGGCTTGCGCCCGTTCTTCAGGCTTCACGAAGGCTTTACTCGCCAGTTCGATCACCTGTTTCAGATGCCACCACTCGCGTTCGCTCATCAGCCGGCCATCGTTGCTCGAAAAATAAATCGAGACGTAGCCATCCGCTGACAACGGCACGCGGATGATCAAATTATTCTTCTGTTCTGGTGTCTGGTTTTCCGCCACGACTATCCTCCCCCGGCTGAGGCTGGGCAAACTAAGAACCGAGCGCCACAGCGTGACTCATTCTCTCTCGTTGGCCGAGCGGGGGCAAGGGCTACGAAGGCTTGGGGGGCGGCGAAGGGGTTTCCGACGGCAGCAAGCGCGTATTTCGCGCGTGCGCGCGGGTGACACAGAACCTACGCTGCGCGCTGCGCAGCAGAGCGTCGCGCTCCTAGCCGATCCCAGCTGTCATAGAGACCATCCCTGACGAAATTCCCGTAGCGCGCGATGGCGAAGGGCGGCGCCTGGGGGGATGCGTCTTGAGCCATGTCTCATAGTTCTGGCGCATCTGGTCAATGTGGTGCGGGATGTGGCGTTCCTGCAGATCCACCCAACGATCGAGGCTGATAACGCCGTCGCGCGGATGGGTGATGGTGTTGTCCCAGACTTCCTCGGGAATCGCGATCAGCAATTGATAAGTCATTTTCCTGAGGCGGCGGATAATTTCCAAAGCTTCGCGTGTGCTCTGGTGAAAATAACCAAGCGAACCGGCCCAGCGCGAGGCGCTGAATTTTGCCGATTGACTGACGGCGGGCTCGGCGATATAGGCGCGACAGCGTACATACGCGCTGGCTTCGCTGTCGGCGAGATGCAGAATAATTTCGTGAATGCTCCAGCGCTCACTAGCTGGTTTATAGATCCACATCTTCTTGGGAAATTGACGCAGCGCGGCGGACAACAAAGCCGGCGCGCGGCCGAATGATTCCAGTTTTTGCCTTCTCGCATCCTGCCTCATAGGACCCTCCTGCTTGTTTTCTTTAGACGTACGAGCTGCCGTTTTGCCTCGCGATCACGGACAGATAAACGAAGAAAATGGACGAGTTGTTCACAAAAAGGTTTTACTTTTCATAAACAATATCTGGGCGTGCGCGAGTGGGAAAACCTGTTCGCTGATGGGACGCGATGCGTGTTCGCAATTGGCAACAATGCACGTTTTTGGGAGAACGCGAGATGCGACGGGTGTAATTCGGCAAGTGGAACCAACAGGCTACGAATTGTTGGAGAAGTCTGCAAACTTCGGTAGAGAAATATACTAGCTTCTGGAGGGGGGATTCCCGCTGAGAGCGGAACTTTGCTTCGTCGCGCGTTTGCTCCAGTAGGTACGCAATTCTCCGACCAGGTATAGCGAGCCCGTGGCGAACACGGCGTCCTGCGGGCCGGCCCGTTCTAGGGCAGTTTCCAGAGCCTCGCCGGGATCGCGGACCACGATTGTATCTCTGGCGTCGTGGCTGGTCATTTCCGCTAGCAGCGGAGCGGAAATGGCGCGCGGCTGGTGCGGTTCCGTCAGGATGACGGCGCTCGCGTGAGGGAAAAGCAGCCCGGAAATCTCGTCCACCGCTTTATCTCGCATCGCTCCATAGACTAGAAAAATGCGGCGGCCGTCGTAGTTTTCTTGCCAGAATTTCAACAATTCCCGTGCGCCCGCGGGATTGTGCGCACCGTCCAGGTACAGATCCGGTTGCGTGGCGAGCCGTTCCAGACGTCCGGCCCAATTGGCGGTGGCGATGCCGCGCTCGATGGCGGCGTCAGAAACTGGAAAACTGCGTTCCGCGAGAAGGCGGGCGGCGGCGACAGCAGTGAGCGCGTTGCGAATCTGAAAGCGCCCGGGTAACCGCGGAGCCAGGGCAAGTTGTTTGCGCGAATGCGTGAACGCCGCGACAGCGCTATACAAGCCGCCGTCGCTGTGCACGTCTTCGGCGCGCACTGTCACGTCCACTTCCACCAAACGCGCGTCCATTTCGGTGCAGCGTCGCGCAATCACGGCGCGAGCCTCCGGGCGTTCGCTGGCGCTGACCACCCAGGCGCCGGGTTTGATGATGCCGGCTTTTTCGTCGGCGATTTCCTCGATGGAGTGGCCGAGAAAATTTTCGTGATCGAAATCAATCGGAGTAATGATGGCGACTTCCGGCTCGACGATGTTGGTGGCATCCAGGCGGCCGCCCAGGCCCACTTCGTAGATCGCAAAATCCACTGGATGCTGGGCGAAAGCAAGAAAAGCGATGGCCGTGACGCATTCAAAGAAGGTGGGGTGCGCGGTGAGTTTTCCGGAAGCCATCAGCGATTCAATGGAAGAGTGGACGCGGGACCATGCCGCGGCGAAATCCTGATCCGAAATATTTTCGCCGTTGATGCGGATGCGCTCGTTGATGCGTTCCAGGTGCGGCGAGGTGTACAGACCTGTGCGCAACCCGGCCGTGCGCAAGATGGATTCAAGCATCGCGGCCGTGGAACCTTTGCCGTTGGTTCCGGCGATGTGCACGCAGGGCGAGGAGCGCTGAGGCTGGCCGAGATCTTCGGCGAGAACCGAAATATTCGCGAGGCCAAACTTCTGCACCCGAGCCTGTTGCGGAGAGGCGAGTTCCCGTCCCAGCGAAAATAACGCCCGTACGGACTCTTCGTACGTCATGACGCTAACCGACGAAGAAGTCGAGAGCTTGTGCGATATAAGGCTTCATTTCCTTGCGCGGGACGACGGCGTCGAGGAAACCGTGCTCGAGGAGGAATTCCGCAGTTTGAAAACCATCGGGCAGTTTCTGACGGATGGTTTGCTCGATCACGCGCGGGCCGGCGAAACCGATCAGCGCGCCAGGCTCCGCGATATTCAGGTCACCCAGCATCGCGTAGCTGGCGGTGACGCCGCCGGTGGTGGGATCGGTGAGTATGGAAATGAACGGGAGCTTGGCTTCGTCCATGCGGCCGAGCGCCGCGGAAACTTTCGCGAGTTGCATCAGGCTGACCACGCCCTCCATCATGCGCGCGCCGCCGGAACAGGAAACCACGATGAGCGGCTCCTTCTGTCCGAGGGAGCGGTCGATCGCGCGCGCAACTTTTTCGCCGACGACGGCGCCCATGGAACCACCGATAAAACCAAATTCCATCGCGCAGCAGACCACGGGCCGTCCATTCAAGCGGCCTTCGGCGGTGATGATCGCATCCTTCATATTGAGTTTGCGCTGCGCTTCTTTCAGGCGCTGCGCGTAGGGCTTGGTATCGGTGAATTGGAGCGGGTCGCTGGAGGCCAGGTCTGCGTCCAGCTCGGTCCACGGTTCCTCGTCGAGAAGCATTTCCAGGCGGCGCCGCGAACTGAGGCGGAAATGGTGCTCACACTTGGGGCAGACTTCCCAATTCGTTTCCAGGTCTTTTTTCCAAATGATGGCGCGGCAGGAATTGCACTTCGTCCACATGCCTTCGGTGTGCACGCGGCGTTCCTCGGCCGGCGTGGGATTTTCGATCGGTTTTTTTTCGCGCTTGAACCAGGCCATGGGTTGCGGTTTTTGGGCTGGACAGCCCTTTACGAAGTTAACAGTTCATCGTTGAAAGTTGAAAGCTAAAAAATGGCCGCTCGCGTTCCGGCGTCGTCTGTTGGAATCAGTAATCAATGCCGCGCTGCGCGAGCACGCCTTTCGTGTACGGATGCTTCACTTCGCGCATTTCCGTCACCAGGTCGGCAGCTTCGATCAGTTTGGGATGCGCGCTGCGGCCCGTGCAGATGACGTGCACGCGTTCGGGACGCTGCGTGAGCGCCTGCACGACGCGCTCGACATCCAGCATTTTGTACCCGATCACGTAATTGATTTCGTCGAGCACGACCAGGTCATATTGATCACTGTAAATCTGCGCGCGGCCGAATTCCCACGCCTCTTCGCACATTTTCACGTCTTCAGGGTCGGTTTCCGCGCCGCCAATCTTCACGAAGCCGCGACCCATGGGGCGAATTTCAAATTTAGAGTCGCCCAGCATTTTCGCGGCGTCCAGTTCGCCATAGTGCCACGAACCCTTGATGAACTGCACCATCATCACGCGCATTCCCTGGCCAACGGCGCGAAAAGCAGTCCCCAGCGCGCAAGTCGTCTTGCCCTTGCCCGGCCCAGTGTAAACGATCAGCAGTCCTTTTCCTTCGGGCATGGGTTCGATTCCTTGCGCTTCGCTTACCGCGGCTGCGACAAACGTAAATCAAAGGAGCCGGCGAGATGCCGACGCTACCAGTGCAGTTCAGAATAGTGAGCGCAGGCTGCGGAAACGTCAAGCAATGCGCGGGCTTTATGCGAGGAAGCGGTAGCCAACGCCGCGGACGGTTAGCAGATGCTTCGGCTTGGAAGGGTCTTTTTCAATGTAGCGGCGGAGGCGCACGATGAAATTGTCTATGGCGCGCGTGTCGGTGTCTTCGTGCAGGCCCCAGACATCTTCCAGGATGGACTTGCGCGAGACAGTGCGGCCTTTGCTGCGAATCAGGTGCCGCAGCAGTTTCGCTTCCATCAGAGTGAGCTGGATGGTGATGCCATTGACGCGCAGTTCCAGCGTTCCGAAGTCGATGGTCTTGCCGTTGAAAGAAAAAACTTCGGAATCCCCGGCAACGTTTGCGCCGGCGGCGTTGGCGTTCGCAGCAGTATCCTTGCCATTGGCCGCGCGAGCCTTCGCTGCATTTTTTTCAGCGACGAGCCACTGGCTGCGCCGCAGCAAGCCCTGCAATCGGGCGAGAAAAATCGGCAGCTGAAACGGTTTCGGCAAATAGTCGTCCGCGCCGGCGGCAAATCCCTGCAGCACATCTTCGGGGCGGCCGCGCGCGGTCAAAATCAGCACCGGAACGTAATTCTGAGCCTTGCGCAAAGATGCGACGACCGCGAAACCGTCTTTGCCGGGCAGCATGACGTCGAGCACGACTGCGTCGAAATCTTCTTTTTCTGTGACCAAGCGCTCGAGCGCGGATTCGCCATCGCCGGAAACTTCCACGGAGTGGCCTTCCGCTTCGAGGTTGAAGCGCAATCCCTTGGCCAGGTGCGCTTCATCTTCCACCACCAGCACCCGGCTCATGCGATATTCCTCGGCAACTCCAGCGAAATGGTGGAGCCGCGTCCCTCGCCTTCGCTGGCAGCGTACACTTTTCCGCCATGCGCGCGCGCCACGGCGCGCACGATGAAAAGGCCTAGCCCGGTTCCCTTCACCTGAAAACTGGGCCGGCCGGGAACGCGATAAAAACGTTTGAAGATACGTTTGAGTTCGGGCGCGGGAATGCCGATGCCGCGATCGCTGACGCGCAGCGCGATGTGTTCGTCGTCGGGAATTTCGATGCGCACCGCGACATCCACCTGGTCGCGTGAATATTTCACGGCGTTGTCGAGCAAGTTGGAAACCGCAGTGCGCAGCTCGGCGGGATCGCCGCGCAAAATAACAGGCAGGGCATTGGCTGAAATCGCATCAAAATGCAGCACGCCGGGCGCCAGGTGATGACGAACGCGCGCCAGCTCGATGCATTCGCGCACCAGTTCCGTGAAATCCAGTTCCACATGGTGGCGCTTACCGCGCCGGTAACTGGCTTCGCCGGCCTTTAGCACCTGCTCGACGGTCCCCAACAGCCGGTCGGTATCGAGCAGCATCAGATTATAAAATTGCTGGCGCTGCGGTTCGCCGACTTCGCGGCGCTGCATCGTTTCCAGATACAGCCGGATGGAAGTGATGGGCGTTTTCAGTTCGTGCGTGACGGCGTTGATGAAGCCGTCGTGCTGCTCGTTGCGGCGGATTTCGCGCACCAGGAAGATCGTGTTCAGAATCATTCCAGCGATGATCGCGGCAAAAAAGATCACGCCGAAAAATAGCAGCACGCCTTCGCGCCAGTTCAGGATGGTCCAGCCAACGGTGAGGGCTATGGCCAGGGCCACCAGGGAGCAGCCCAGCACGACGAAGAAGGCGATCGTTTTTCTGCGGCTCGCGATTTGCACGGTGTCTAACGAGGATTGTACCGCGAAGAAGCGGGCGCGCGCGACACACCGGAGCCGGGGGAACGTGCTGAAGGAGAGGCAAACAAATCAAAAGCTCACGCGATATCGAAACGCTGAGTGACAGAGCAATCTTACAGCCCACAACCCGCCGGGGCAGCAGGCCCTCAGAGCGAATCGAAGTTACATCTCGGCTGGAGCTAGCGCGCGAGGATTTTCCCGCGTCAGCGTCTTGGCCACAACAGCCTGGTTGGCGCGCTTAATTTCGGAAATTTTCGCGGTATAGACTTTTTGGGCGATGCCGATTTTTTCCAGCGTCCAGATCACGTACCAGTTGAAATCAACTTCGTACCAAGCCAGCCCATGGCGCGCGGAAACGGGGTGCGCGTGATGATTGTTGTGCCAGCCTTCGCCCCATGTGACCAGCGCCACCCACCAGCTGTTCGTGGATAGATCGCGCGTCTGAAAACGGCGCGTGCCCCAGCTGTGCGTCGCGGAATTCACCAGCCAGGTGAAGTGCAGTCCGATCACCGTGCGCAGAAAAATTCCCCACAGCACGAACTTGATGCCGCCGAAAGCGAGCAGCAGCAGGCCGAGAGCAATCATCGGCACGTAATGATATTTGGTGATCCACACGTGGAATTTATCTTCCGCGAGGTCGGGAACGTAACGCGAAAGCGTGGTGGTGTCGTGATGCATGGACTTGCCCGTCAGAATCCAGCCCATGTGCGACCACCAGGTGCCGTCCACGGGAGAATGCGGATCGCCTTCCTGATCGGAATACTTATGGTGAATACGGTGCGTCGCGACCCAGAAAATCGGGCCGCCCTCCAGAGCAAGTGTGGCGAAAACCGTCAGCGTGTATTCCAGCCATTTCGGAACCTTGTATCCGCGGTGCGTGAGCAGGCGGTGATAGCACATTCCGATGCCCAGGCTGGTGGCGACCCACCAGAGGACGATGGCGACGAAGAACGCTTTCCAGGAAAAGAAAAACAGAGCAGCGATGGCGCCCACGTGGAACAGGCCCATGAAAATCGAAGTGACCCAGTTGATTTCACCGTTGTTCTTCGATTTTTTCTTCAAGACTTCGAGTGACTGGGTCATGGGGGCCTCGGGTCCGTTCTTTGTGGTGCTCACAACTTCCCCAGATTAGCAGGCGAGGGCGAACGTGTTTGTAATACTTCTGTAATACCCACCGGGGATGCACAGCATCGGTTAGCAGGGCTGAACTGCCGCAAAAACCATGGAAAATGCGGGATTTCGTAGTGGAATCGCCTGGGCGGTCTCAATATGACGCATCAAAATAACCTGGTGAGTCAGCATGGCGCACGGGGGGTATGCGGGTGCGCTCACCATGCCTGTGCAACGAAAATTCAGATATGATGTGCCAGGTGCAAAAGATCGAAAAACCAATCAATGATTGGTCAGGAGAAAATCACATGCAGAAATTTTTGGTCTTGTGTTGTAGCGCGATTCTACTAAGTGCGAGTGTGTTGGCCCCGCGCAGCAGCGGGCAGCAAGACAAAAGCCAGCGGCCCAGCCCTCCGGCGCAAGCGCAGTTTAGTTTCGCGGACGGCAAAACCGTGACGGTGGATTATTCGAGCCCGCGCGCCAAAGGGCGCAAGATATTCGGTGAGCTCGTTCCTTACGGCCAGGTGTGGCGCGCCGGCGCAAACGAAGCGACTACATTTGTGACCGATACGGCAGTGACCGTGGGCGGCACGACCGTACCGGCGGGCAGTTATACGCTTTTCACGATTCCGAACCAGGGTAAGTGGACCCTGATCATCAGCAAGAAGACGAAAAACGAGAAGGGCGGGCCCCTGTGGGGCACCGATTATCCTGGAGAGGCGCAGGATCTCGCGCGCACAGATATGAAAGTTTCCTCGCTGCCGGCGGCGGTGGAGAATTTCACGATCGCTTTGGACAAAGTGGGAAATGGCGCGTCGTTGCGAATGGATTGGGAAACGACGCGGGCTTCCGTTGAGATTGCGGAGGCGAGGTAGCCGCTGATCGCAGCTTTGCGGAAGCTTACCGTAGAGACGCAGACTGCGGGGAGTAAGTCCTTCCCTAGTTGTCGAGTCCTGTCTGCGTACTTCGCCTCTATGCCGTTTATTTTTTAAGGCCTAGGAAAGGCTGAATGTGGCGCGAATCGTTTCCGCGATGCGAGCTACTTGTTCCATCGCCGCGGCGGACATTTCTTTGCCGGTGCCGCGTTCGCGCAGGACCAGCCAGATTCCCGGACGGTGAACCGACTTGTCATGACAGATCGCGCCCGTCAGCTGCGCGATTTCCAGATTGGCGCCGGGTAGCTCGCGGTCGAGGACGGTGCGCGTCTCATCGAGCAAATCCTTGAATCCCTGGGAAGCGAGCATGGGGTCAACGTCGCGCGGGATGGGCGCTTCGACTTCTTCCAGATCGTAGTCCGGCAGCGGCTGCGTAATCATGAATTCGATGGAAGCGGTTGGCGCGCCGGTGTCGTGCGTGATTTTGATTGCCATGGTGCGAATATTCTCCCATAAGACGTCTGCTGGTTTCCGCAAAACTCCCTGAACACCGGATGCTGCTCACTTCGGGTAAGGATGGCCGGCGAGGATGGCGAAGGCGCGATAGATTTGCTCGGCCAGGATCACGCGCGCGAATTCGTGCGGCATGGTTAGCGTGGAGAGCGAGATTTTTTGTTTGGCGCTGGAGCACAGTTCCGCGGGAAAACCTGCGGCGTCGCCGCACAGGAAGACCAGTTCGCGTGTGCCACGATCGCGCAGATCTGCTAGCCATTGCGCGAATTGCTGCGAAGTGAATTGCTTTCCGGCGGCGTCGAGCAGGACGACCGTGGCAGACGGCTCGATCTTCAATTTGCGCAGCGCGGCGGGGCCGGCGTCGCGCAGCTCGCCGATCTCAATTTCGGCGTAGTGCTGGATGCGCCGGACGTAGTCGTTTACCATGGCGCGAGCTTCTTCGCGGCGGGTCTTTCCGAGCATGATGAGTCGGATTTTCATCGCTTAGCGCTGCGCCTCGCTACAACAGGCCGAACCTCTTGCGTTTCTCAAGCAGCGTTTTGCGGCTGATGCCCAGGACTTCGGCGGCGCGGCCGATTTTGTAGTGCGTGGCATCGAGCGTGACTTTAATCGCATCGCGCTCGAGATCTTCGAGCGAGCGCAGCGGGCCGCCGGGGCCCTGACTGCCGCCGCTGCCGGCGCGCACAATTTCCGGGAAATCCTCGGCGCCGAGTTGCGGCTGTTTTGCGAATACCAGCGCGTGTTCCACGGCGTTCTTAAGTTCGCGAATATTGCCCGGCCAATCGTAGGATTCCAGGAGGCGCAGCGCGGAGGGATCGAACACGGCATCGGGACAGCCGTGCACTGGGCCGAGGCGCTGCAAAAAATGCGCCGCCAATTCCGGTATGTCGGCGCGGCGTTCGCGCAGTGGCGGGACGACGATCGAAAGCACGTTCAGGCGAAAGAAAAGATCCTCGCGGAAACGTCCGGCGGCCACTGCCTTGGTTAAATCCGTGTTGGTTAGCGCCATCAGGCGCGCTTCCATATGCAGCGTTTCCGTTCCGCCCAAACGCTCGAAGGTGCGCTCTTCGAGCACGCGCAGCAGCTTGGCCTGCATGCCGGAGGTTAGCGCGGCGACTTCGTCGAGGACGATCGTTCCGGTCTGCGCCATTTCCAGGCGGCCGGGTTTGCGCGCGACGGCGCCGGTGAATGCGCCGCGCTCGTGGCCGAACAATTCGGATTCGACCAGCTCGGAAGGCAGGCTGGCGCAATCAATTTTCAGGAGCGGCGCATCGTGGCGCGGGCTGCGCTGGTGGATCCAGCGCGCGAGCTGGTCTTTGCCCGTGCCGCTCTCGCCGGTAATCAAGACAGTGGTCGAAGCGCCGGCTACTTTTTCCGCAAGTTCCAGGACGCGCCGGGAAGCGGGGTCCGCCGCAATCCAGGGAATCGCAGCGGACGTGCTCATGGATTCTTACTCGCACCAAACGGGAGTCTGCAGAAGAACCACAGTTGCGGGCTTGCGCTCGCTGTACGCCGCGAAAAAAGCGAAGAGCACAGCCGGGAGCGGCTGCGCCACGAAGACACAGAAGCGCTCATTGCTGCGTGGCGTTGCCTTCGGATTCGTTGTGGCGCTCATCGTGGGATTTGGGGCGTGCTGCCGCAGGCTCCCCGGCAGTCTCGTGAAACTCGATGCGCTCGGCATTGCGCCACAGGCGTTCCAGGTCGTAATACTGCCGCGCGCGTTCGCTGAAAATGTGTACAACGAAAAATCCGTAATCGAGCAGCACCCATTCGGCGCTGGATTTGCCTTCGCGATGCGCGGCGCGGCGCCCATGACGATCCAGCTTCTCCTCAATGGCCTCGCCGATCGCCTGGATCTGCGGCTGGCTCGAGCCAGAGCACAGCAGAAAATAATCCGCGAACGCGCCGGAACCGGAAAGGTTCAAGACAGAAACGTCCAGGGCCTGTTTTTCCTGAGCGGCTTTCACAGCCAGCAGGATTTCGGGATCGAGAGAGTTAAGGGTCACCGGTAAAGGGCCTGTCCCAGAATGTAACCCTCCACGGGCGCGGGCACAAGCCCGTGAATGGATTGGCCGCGACCGAGGCGCATGCGAATTTCGGTGGAAGAGATGTGGCTGGAGACGGTGGTGAGCAAATGAATGGTGGATTTGCGCAGCACAATTTTGCTCGGATCTTCGGATTTCGCGCGGCCCAGTTTTTCGGGAGGAATTACCAGGCGCAACGCCTCCAGCCGGAATCCGGGGCGGCTGGCGATGATGAAATCGCAAGTATCCAGCAGTCCTTCGTAATTTTTCCAGGTGGGGATTTCCAGAAACTGGTCCGCGCCGACGATGAAGTAGAGCTGATCGTCCGGATGTTCGCGGCGATAGCGGCGGACGGTATCAAAAGTGTAGAAAATGTGCGGAGCGGCGCCGTCCGAAGGCGCTTCGGCCAGTGAGGGATGGAAATCACTCTGATGGGAGCAGGCCAGCGCGACCATGGTGTAGCGATGCAGGAAAGGAGTGAGCGCGGGCTTGGCCTTGTGCGGCGGGCGCGAGGAAGGCACAAAATAAACCGCGTCCAGATGAAAACGCTTCTCCGCGGCTTGCGCCACGGCGATATGGCCGGAGTGGACCGGGTCAAACGTGCCGCCAAAGAGCGCGACCGAACGGCGATGCGCGGAGCCGTGCGGTTTATGCGCGGCGTGCGGGCTCAACTCTCCTCCCTGGGCGGCGCGGTGTGGGCTGCTTCCGATTCTGCTTCGGCGTCGGAGGAATCCTGCGACGAAACATGCGTGGTGAAATTCGCACCATCGCGCGACTCTTGGGCTTCAGCCGGCGCGGCGGGCTTGGGCAGGCGATCGAGCGCATCGGCCATCGCGCGCACCAGTTCCACGATGCCTTCACCCGTCGCCGAAGAAATCGCGTGAAATTCCAAACCGCGCTCGGCGGCAAAGGCGCGCAACTCTTCCAGATGATCCTGGTTGATGGTGGCATCCAGTTTCGTGGCCACCAGAATCATGGGCTTCGCCGCCAGTTCCGGGCTGAACGAAGCCAGCTCGTGCATGATGATTTCGTAATCGCGGATAGGGTCGCGGTCGTTGGCATCGCTGGTATCCACTAGATGCGCGATCAAGCGCGTGCGCTCCAGATGTTTTAGAAAGCGCGTGCCGAGGCCGACGCCTTCGTGCGCGCCTTCGATCAAGCCGGGGACATCAGCCACGACAAACGAGCGTCCCTGGCCCGGTGCGGCATCGGGATCGGCGGAAACCACACCCAGATGTGGCTCCAGCGTGGTGAAAGGATACGCCGCGATCTTTGGACGCGCCGCCGAGATACGCGAAATCAGCGTGGATTTTCCAGCGTTCGGGAAGCCGACCAGGCCTACGTCCGCAAGCAATTTCAATTCAAGCCGCAGCGCGAGTTCTTCACCGGGTTTGCCATCTTCGTGTTCCCGCGGAGCTTGATGCCAGGGCCGTACGAAATGGGGATTGCCGTTGCCGCGTCCACCCTGGCCGCCGCGAGCTGCCAGATAACGCTGGCCCGGCTGGGTCAGATCGAAAAGCTGCTCGTTGCTATTCAGATCGAAAATAACGGTGCCGACGGGAACTTTGAGTACCAGATCATCCGCGGACTTGCCGGAGCAATTGGAGCCTTCGCCATGACCGCCGCGGCCGGCTTTGAATTCGCGATTGTAACGATATCGCAGCAGGGTATTGTCGTGCGGATTGGCTTCGATGTAGATGTCGCCGCCCTTGCCGCCATCTCCGCCCGAAGGGCCGCCGCGCGGGACGTACTTCTCCCTGCGAAACGCGACGCAGCCGTTGCCGCCGTCGCCGGCTTTGATGGAGATTTTTGCTTCATCCGCAAACACGGGTCACCTGATTTGGAATCGCTCGAAGAAAGCATATGCCAGGGTTGGGAGCAAAAACAAAAATACGCGCCCTGGAGAGCAGGGCGCGTATCGGAAAACGAATCGCTAGTTGGCTGCCGCGGGCTCTGCTGTGGACGCCGCGCGGTCCGCGCCGCCGACCGCGGATTCTTCCGCCGGGAACACGCTGATGAACTTGCCGTGCGCGCCCTTATCTTCGAAGCGCACGACGCCCGTAATGGTGGCGAACAGGCTGTCGTCTTTCGCGCGGCTGACGTTCTTGCCGGCCTTGTAGCGCGTGCCGCGCTGGCGAATCAGAATGCTGCCGCCGCTTACCAGCTGGCCGCCGAAACGCTTGATGCCCAGCCGCTGTCCATGCGAATCGCGTCCGTTTGTGGAAGAGCCGCCGCCCTTTTTATGTGCCATAGCAAACCCCTACGAAATTTGAATATCGCTGACTTCGACAGAAGTGTAATTCTGCCGGTGGCCGCGCTTGATATTGTACTGACCGCCCGTCTTGTACTTCAAAGTGAGCATCTTCGGCCCGCGATCCTGGGCGACGATTTTGCCGATGACTTTTGCCTTGGCAATGTCTGCGCCGGAAGCGAATTTCTTGTCGTCGTTGCGGACGGCGAGCACTTCATCGAAAGTAACCTTGCCGCCGACTTTGCCCTCGAGCCGCTCGATGCGAATGGTCTTGCCGGGCTCGACGCGATACTGCTTTCCCCCAGTGCGAATTACGGCGTACATGCTGCCTCCTGAAGCTAGTGACAAACCCCAATTGTACGTGCCGGCGGGCGGTTCCGTCAACGAAGTACGTAACGTTTTTACCCTCCAGCGGCATAAGAAAGCCCGCAACAAGGGTTTCGGTCGAGCCCGGGCGCAAAACTTAGTGCAGGCCACGGGGTTTGTTCTTGTGTGGGCGGCCCGTTATGGGATCGGGTCGGCGGACTGCGGGCGCCTGAACGCACCCTGACAGCCGGTGGTAAATTATCCTCGGAGGTGATTATGAGGCATTTTGCAGGACTTTTCGCAGTGTTGTTGCTATGCAGTCTTCCCGTGTTTGCGCAAGCTCACCAAGACGGTCATGAAGGCGCCGCCGCGCATCCGCCTGCTCACGGTCCCGCTCCCGTCAGGGGAGCCGGCCACCCGATCGAGGAAAATCATTCCTTTGCGGATAAAGAGGGCCATCCGAATGCTCCCCACGTTCATCCGGACGGCGCGTGAATCGGCCACGATACCGGCCGCAACGATCCGCATTACCACCTCGATCATCCCTGGGAGCACGGCCATTTCACCGGCGGATTCGGTCCGCATCACGTCTGGCACCTGGCAGGAGGAGGCCCGTCGCGATTCTGGTTCGGAGGCTTCTACTTCAGCGTCGCGCCGTTCGACCTGGGCTATTGCGGTGACTGGCTGTGGGATTCCGACCAGATCGTGATTTACGAGGATCCTGATCACGTGGGCTGGTACCTGGCGTACAACGTAAGGCTGGGCACCTACTGCCACGTGGAATACCTGGGAAACAGTTAGCGGGCGGCGGGTATCCGAGCGCTGCGGCTGCAGATTAGCAGCAGCGGGAGATGGTGGAGTAACGGCGCCGCAGCGCGTGGAGATAAAACTCTTCGCGCGTTAGTAGTAGAGCGGACCTGGCATGCGTTGAGCAGCAGCCTGCGTGCATTGTGCGAGAATCAACGCGTGCCATTTCCGCTTGCGCGACGCGCCGCGTCGACCGCACATAATTTTCGTAGGCCGCGTCGCCGCTGACTTGACGAATCCACGACCAAATATTCCGCGCGCAATTCCGCACGATTTTCATGTCAGTCCCCTCCTTCGGCCCAGCGCGTCGCGACGTAGGGCGATTCATGCAGCACCGCCGCCTTCCGTCCGCTGAGAATCGCAATCCATTCGCCGATGGCCTCGACCAGGAGCACCAGAATCATCACGGCCAGAACCGCGGTGACGGCGGCATCGAGCCGATTATTGAAAATCAGCCGCTGCGTGACTGCGATTTTGTCAGCAGGAATCGAGCCCGATGAAATCTGCGCCGCCAGAGCATTGGCTTGCGACAGGAAGCCGATCCGAAAGTTCGCGGAGAAAATTTTCTGGTAACTGGCGGTCATGGTGATGGCGACGAGCCAGACCATCGGCGCCAGCGTCACCCAAATCCACCGCGCGCGGCCCATTTTCAGCAGGATCGTCGTGGCCACCGCCAGCGCGACGCAGGCGAGCAACTGGTTCGCAATGCCGAAGAGCGGCCATAGAGAGTTAATTCCGCCCAGCGGGTCCTGCACGCCTTGCCACAAAAAATAGCCCCATGCGCCGACCATCAGCGCGCTGGTGGCAAGAATCCCGGCAGTTGAACCGGATTTACCGAGCGGCTTCCAGAGGTGTCCGCCGAGTTCCTGCACCATGAAGCGGCCCACGCGCGTGCCGGCGTCCAGCACCGTGAGAATGAAGAGCGCTTCGAACATGATGGCGAAGTGATACCAGATACTCAGCAATCGCTCGCCGCCGATGGTGCCGCTGAAAATTTGCGCCATACCCACGGCCAGCGAAGGCGCGCCTCCGGTGCGGTCCAGCAGTGTGTGTTCGCCGACGCGTTGCGCGAGCGCGGACATCGTTTGCGGGTCGAGCGTGAATCCCCAGCTGCGAATCGTCGCGGCTGCGGCGTCCGTGGTCTTACCTACAATTCCAGCGGGACTATTGATCGCGAAATAGACGCCGGGTTGCAGCGCGCAGGCGGCGATCATGGCCATCACGCCGACGAAAGATTCCATCAGCATCGCGCCATAACCGATCATGCGCGCATGGCTTTCGCGCAGGATCATTTTAGGAGTGGTGCCGGAGGAAATCAGCGCGTGGAAGCCGCTGATGGCGCCGCACGCGATGGTGATGAAGCAGAACGGAAAGATTTTGCCGGCGAACACCGGACCGTTGCCGTCCACGAAGCGCGTTAGGGCGGGCATTTCCAGTGTGGGCCGCACGAAGATCACGCCAATAGCCAGCGCGGCGATCGCGCCCACCTTGATGAACGCGCTTAGGTAATCGCGCGGAGCCAGCAGCAACCACACCGGCAGCGCGGAAGCAGCGTAACCGTAGGCAATGATCGCAATCGCCAGCGCCGGGCCGGAAAGCGTGAAGGCGCTGGACCAGGCGGGCGATGCGTTTACCCATTGGCCGGATACGACCGCCAGCATCACCAGCGCGACGCCGCCGAGCGAAGCCTCCAGCACGCGGCCTGGACGCACGTAGCGCAAATAAATTCCCATCAGCAGCGCGATGGGAATCGTCATTGCCAGCGTGAAAGTGCCCCAGGGCGATTCTTTCAGCGCTTTCACGATCACCAGCGCGACCACCGCCAGCAGAATGATCATGATCGCCAGGACGGCCAGCAGCGCGATCATTCCGCCGCGCTTGGAAACTTCTTCGCGCGCCATCTGTCCCAGCGATTTTCCGTCGCGGCGAATCGAGCAAAAAAGAATGATGAAATCCTGCACGCAGCCGCCCAGCGCCGCGCCGACGATCAGCCACAACGTTCCCGGCAGATAGCCGAATTGTGCGGCCAGCGTGGGGCCTACCAGCGGGCCGGGCCCGGCAATCGCGGCAAAATGGTGGCCGATGAGAACCCATTTGCTGGTGGGAACGAAATCGTGTCCGTCTTCCAGGCGCTCGGCGGGAGTGGCGCGAGTGTCGTCGAGCGCCAGAACTTTTGCGGCGATGAATTTCGAGTAGAAGCGATAAGCGACCAGATAGGTGCAGACCGCGGCGACTACGAACCAGACCGCATTGAGCGGCTCGCGGCGTTCGAAGGCGATGGCGGCAAGCGCGCCGGCGCCGGCGAGCGCGATCGCGGTCCACAGGATAATTTTGAGAATGGATTTCATTTTTCCCCGCGCGCTCCAAGACACTATCTCTGCAGTATCCGGCGCATCGTACGCAAGCGCGAAGAAGGCGTCAATCGAGACTTGGGCGAGGATGTACGGGCGTCGCGTGGGGATTAGCCGAAGGTGAAACGAGGCTTATGGGCAAGAGCGCAGCCAGCGCGCTGACTGCGGACGAAATCTAAGCGTAAGCGGCGCGGCAGGTTTCATGCTCGCGGCACGACGCCGGGCAGTTCGTCTTATCAATCAGAATGTAATTGTGACACGTGGAGCAAACCACGCCGTAAATCGTCTCGCTGAATTGATCGTGCGAAGTGCTCCCGGTGTGCTCGCTACGCGCTTGTTCGCGGCTGATGGCCATGCGGAGGGCTCCGTTACGCTGATGAAAACATTCTAGCTGAGTTCGCGCGAAGAGACGAACGACCTTTATGCGGCTCGTCACGCCGCGACGCTGCTACCGCCGGCTGAGAGTCTGTGATAGTTTTTCGGCTGTCCAAGCACGACATCTCGGGTAGTGCTGAAGTTCGAGGCAAGCATGAAAAAGATTCTCGCAGGTTGCCGGGAAGGCCGGGCCCTTCTCGCGGTGATATTGCTCTGGGTTGCGCCTGTTGTGGTGGCGCAATCCACAGCCGACGCGTCGCAGCCGGATGCCGCCAAGAAAAATCGTTGGACGGCGGAGGATGTGGTCTATCAGGAGACTGCAGGGCAGTTTCGGATTTCGCCGGATGGGAAATTTGCTGTGTGGATCAAGGGGACGGCGGATAAAGAGAAGGATCTGTTCGTCAGCAATTTGTATCTTTCCAATTTGAATGATGGCAAGGAAGTGCAGCTCACGCGCGGGACGGACGAAGTGTCGCATCCGCGCTGGTCGCCTTCGGGAGAGACGATTGCTTACCTCAGCACTCATGCGCTGCGCAAACCGAATCCCGACCTGGCGCCGACACAGCTTTGGCTGCTGAATACGGCGGGTGGCGAGCCCTGGACTGTGACCGAGTTCGAGCGCGGCATCCAGCAATTCGAGTGGCTGGACAACGACACCATTATTTTCAGTGCGGAAGAGGATCCCACGCTTTACGAGCGGCAAACGAAAGAACGCAAGGACGATTCGACCGTGGTGGACGACACCGCGCACCGCGCGCCGGTGCGCCTGTACAAATTTTCGGTGAAGGATAACAAAGTCACGCGCCTGACGGACAACGACGACTGGATTGAGAGCTTCGAAGTTTCGCACGACAAGAAAAAAGCGGTTGCCGTGGCGCGGCGGGAATTAAGCTTTGCCTGGGACCAGAAGATTCCGCCCGTAACCTACGTCGTAGACCTCGCGAGCGGCGCACGCACGCAGGTCTTCGCGAACGAACGCATCCAGCCCAGGGAGGTCAACTGGGCGCGCGATAATTCCGGATTTTACGTGGTGGCGCCCTACTCGGACGATGCCCGTTTTCTGGTGGCGACCGTCGAAAGGATTTATTTCTACGATCTCGGCGCCGCGAAATCCAGCGAAGTGAATCTCGATTGGGACCGCGGCTTCGCGCGGTCGCTGGAAGCGACCAATGATGGCTTTATCGCGCTGCTGGCCGACGGCGTGTACACCAAGCCGGTGCGTTTCACTCGGCACGGCGGCACATGGTCGCGCAAATCCATTTCCAGCGAAGATGCAAAGCATTATTTCAGTTTCGCGCTGGGCGAGGACGGCAAGACGCTGATTTATGATCGCTCCACCGCCAGCGTGCCGACGCAATTCTTTCGCGCGAAGCTGGACGGAACAAAAATCACATCGCCGCTGCAGATCACCAATTTAAATCCCGGCTTCAAGAACAAGCCAGTCGCGAAATCAGAAGTTCTGCACTGGAAAGGCGCGAACGACGACGATGTGGAAGGCATCCTGTTTTATCCGGACGATTACAAAGCGGGCAAAGCCTACCCGCTGATCGTAACGACGCATGGCGGCCCTGCCAGCGCCGACCTCGATCAGTGGGCCGAACGTTGGGCCTATGCGCCGAATCTGATGACGCAGAAGGGCGCGTTCGTCCTGAAAACGAATTATCACGGCAGCACCGGCTACGGGCTGAAATTCGTAGAAGCCATCTGCTGCGGAAAATATTACGACCTGGAAATTCCGGATATCGAGCGCGGTGTGGACAACCTGATCGCCCAGGGCCTGGTGGATCCCGACCAGATCGGCGCCGCGGGTTGGTCCAACGGCTCGATTCTTTCGATTCAGCTGACCGTCACCAATCCCGACCGTTATAAAGCAGCGGTCGTGGGTGCAGGAGACGTGGAATGGCTGAGCGATTGGGCCAATGTGGATTTCGGCGAATCGTTTGACCACTACTATTTCGGAAAAACGCCGCTGGAAGACCCGCAGCTTTATATCGACAAATCGCCGCTCTTCAAAATGGACAAGGTAAAGACGCCCACGCTGATTTTCTTCGGCACCATCGACCGCCAGGTTCCCACCGAAGAAGGCTGGACGCACTACCGCGCGTTGTACACGATCGGCAAAGCTCCAGTGAAATTTATTCTTTTCCCCGGCGAAGCGCACGGGCCAAAGAAGTTGACGCACCAGCTGCGCAAGGTCAATGAGGAAGAGGCGTGGTTTGATGCTTATTTGTTTAAGACCACGCCGCCGGAGAACGAAGCGCTGAAGAAGGGATCGCCGCTGGAAGTCGCGTTGAAACGCGCGACTGTTCAGAAAGCCGGAGCTTCCTACGGCGTGGCATTTCATCCGCCTGCAACGCCCGAAAATCCCGCGCCGGATGTGCTGATTCCCGAAACAGTGAAGCGTGGCGCGATCGAAATCGGACGGTTTGAAATTACGCGGGCGCAGTTTGCGGTGTTCGATAAGGACTACAAGCTCGAACCGGGCACGGAAAATTATCCAGCGAACGGCATCACATTGGAGCAGGCGCAAGCGTATTGCAAATGGCTGAGCGAACTGACCGGCGAAACGTACCGGCTTCCGAACGAAAGTGAATCCGTCGAGTTTTACAAGTCGCGCAGCGGCGAGAATACGTTGGACTACTGGGCGGGCTACGCGCTGAATCCCGAAGACGCGCAAAGGTTGGAAGCCAAGATCAAGGAATTGCCGGGAAACGCGCCGCTGCTGCGCGAGGTGGGTAATTTTGCGGCCGCAGGCGATGAAGGCGAGGAGCTGGTGTTCGACCTGGGCGGCAACGTGGCTGAATGGGTGATTGCTGCGGACGGCTCCGGCAAGACGCTGGGCGGCAGTGCCGATCGTCTCGCGGACGGCAAAGCGCCCTACCACCCTGCGGATCCGGCCTATACCGGATTTCGCGTCGAGCACATTGCTCCGCCGCCAAAGCCCGCTGCAACTGCGGAACCGCCGCGACAATAATCTGACGGCCGCGGTCCCGCCGCTACGAAACTAGCTCGCAGGGCGAATGCGCGAACCGCGGCCACATCCAGATTGGCACTTGCGGCGAATGCCCCTCGGCTTTACGCTCGATGCATGACCGAGCCATTCAGCCCCACAGCACGCACCAAAGTTCAGCGCCTGCCCGACCGCGGTAAGTACGATCGCCAAACCGTATATCGAATTCTCGATGAAGGATTCGTGTGCCATGTTGGCTTCGTCGTGGACGGCCAGCCGTTTGTGATTCCCACGAATTACGCGCGCGTGGATGACACCCTGTACGTGCACGGCTCAGCAGCCAGCCGCATGTTGCGCACCCTGGCCGGCGGCGTGCAGATGTGCGTCACGGTGACACTGGTGGATGGATTAGTGCTGGCGCGCTCGGCGTTCCATCATTCCGCGAATTACCGCTCGGTGGTGATGCTGGGCCGTGCGATGCCGGTGGAAGATAGCGGAGAAAAAAATCGCGTGCTGGAAGCTTTTACGAATCACATTGTGCGCGGGCGCTGGAATGATGTTCGCCCACCCACGGAGATGGAATTGAAAGCGACGTCGGTGCTGGCAATGCCGCTCGAGGAAGTATCAGCCAAGGTGCGCACCGGCCCGCCGAAAGATGACGAAGCGGATTACGCGCTGCCGATCTGGGCAGGCGTGTTGCCCTTGCCCGTCGTGCCTGGCGCGCCGATTCCAGATCCTAAGTTGAATGCTGGCCTGGTGCCTCCGCAGAACGTCCTGAAATATTCGCGATAGACGTATGCAAACTTCGCGCGGAACCCGCAGCGGATTTTTCTTGCTTCTATTTTTTTTCGTTTGCCTCCGTACGCAAGCACAAGCAACAGATTCGGGGCAGGCGGGGGAGTCGGCGCCAGCAAAACCTTCTGCCCTCCAAGGTTTCATCGCTGGTTCCTACCGCAGCCCGAGCGGCGAGGCCATGGCGTACCGGCTGTTCGTGCCGCCGGAGTACGACGCCGCGAAAAAATATCCCATTGTGTTGTGGTTGCACGGCGCGGCCGGCCGCGGCTCGGATAATATTTCACAGCTTTCAGGCGGAAATTCCGCAGGCTCGCACTTCTGGACTACGCCGCAAAATCAGGCGAAATATCACGCGTTCGTGCTCGCGCCACAGGTGGACGTTACCAAAGGATGGGCGCGCCCGCATGCGAATACGCCGCCGGTGGCAATCCGCCTGGCGCTGGAGATCCTGGATACGATCGAGAAACAGTACAGCATTGATCGCGCGCGCGAGTATGTGGTGGGCCAGTCCATGGGCGGCGAAGGTGTGTGGGCGGCGTTGTCGATTGCGCCGCTGCGATTTGCGGCCGCCATTGCGCTATGCGCCTACGGCGATGCCTACATGATTCCGCGCGTCGCGAAGGTTCCGGTGTGGATATTTCAAGGCGAGGAGGATCCGTTGGTGCCGGTCACGCGCGCCCGCGAATGGGTCGCAGAATTGCGCGAGGCTGGCGGCACTCCGAAGTATTCTGAGTATCCCAGCATTGGTCACAACGTGTGGGACGTAGCGTTCAGCGAGCCGGGACTGGCCGCGTGGTTGTTCTCGCACAGCGCCAAGCTCCTACGTACGTAACAGGTGCAAACGTAGCTTTCGGATCGACGGCGCGGCAATTCGAAAATGCCGTAAATCGCTGCCAACAAACGACCCCGGTGCATTCTAATTAACTTTTTTTTGGCGAAAACAACGCGGCGCTGACGCCAACCCGGCGGCGCACACTTCACTGCTCGGGATTCAACTCGCGGCCATATTTGCGCAACAGAATCTGCAATCCAAAGTAACCGATAAATTCCGGCTGCCCGCTTGAGTTCCCAGAGAAGCTGCGCCCGGCCATGAACAGCAGCAAGAGCCCTTTGTGAAATCGGTAACGCCCGCCCACGTCGAAAATTGTGTCGTGCGGCGGCACGCCCATCACCGAATCATTGTAAACCTCGCCGATCAGTTCGAATTGCGGCGTGAATTCGTGTCCAGCGGCAAAACCAAGGATGCGCTCCTCGTGCGAATGCGGCGAATCGAGCGGGAAAAAGTAGCCCGCCTCGAAATCCAGATGAATCGGCCCCGCCGCTTTGGTCACTTCGAAGGGCAGCAGGAAGCGCGTGCCGCCGTCGGCCAGCCCCAGCTTCACCGATGCTTGCGGCCCGTGAATTTCCAGCTGGGGAAAGGTGGAAATGTTCCAGCCACCGTGATCCTGCTGCAAGAAGCGCCATTTCACTCCGGGGAAGCCGTTGCTCCATCCCGTCTGCACCGGTTGGCCGCTGCTGTTCTGCACCACATAAGGAACTTCGTAGGTCAGCTGGATGCGCTCGCCCAAACCGTAGTTAAAGTCGAGCTGCGGCGCTTGAAACGCGTTGGAATGCAAGCGCAACACCTGCATGACGCCCAAATTAATTTCCCAATTGCCGTTGCCGGGAGTGCCGGGATCATTGGTGAGTAGCGGGGGCCCGCCTTGCGCGAGCGCGGCGGGAGCGAGAACTGGCAGGAAAATTAGAAGCGCGAGAATGGGAGAGCGCAATAACGCCCCTAGCATCAAGCGATGGTTGAGCGGCGGAAGTACCGCGCTCATCTACGCGCTTAGAGCGACTCGCAAGTTCGCAGTATGTGCTCGGTCCTCGTAGCGGATGTCTTCGCCCGACTTACGCAGGCCACCGAGGTGGCAGCGGATCGTGCCGCGCGCCATTTCATTCCGTGTCATCAACACCTACTCTAGACGAACCCCGCGCTTAAATCAAAAACACAACAGCCCCGGATTGCGCCGGGGCTGTTGACCTTACCTACCCTGCGGAGATGGTTGAGATCGCCGGTTGAGTTAGTCGCCGGCTACTGCGGCTTCTGCTTCGGGCTTTTCGACTTTGGATGCGCCGTTGCCGTTCGCGTGGCCATTGCCGTTTGCCGGAGCAATCTGCACCGGCTTCACAGTTACGCCGGGAACCGCGCTGAGGATCTGCTGCATCGAGCCAATCTGTACGACGGGCTCGGTGGACTTCTTCAGCACGAGCTCTTCGTAGATGCGCCGAACCTTGGCGGCCTCTTCGAACGCCTTCTTGCGGCGAATGCGGTCTTCTTCGGCGGCGGTGACTGGAATGTCGTGCTCCAAGTGACGAACGCGCGCGGCATCTTCGGAGTCAATGCGGAGCGAGTGCTCGTAACTCTCCAGATTGACTTTCTTGCCCTTGGCGAAGACGTCGTGCTTGCCATGTTCCTTGTACCACTGCGCGACGGTCGCGTTCTTGTGCATGTTCTCAATGATTTTGCGCCAGCCCACGCCGGTGTTGTACGCGCAGAAGGAAATTTCGCCTTGCTGCGTGGCGTAGGGAATGATGCACATTTCAGTGCGGCGGAAATCGTAATTGAAAAGGTCCTGGAACCACATGCCGGCGATGAACAGGAAGTTCCAAGGATCTTCCTTGCGGCGCTTCATGGCATCTTCGAACGTGCGGTCGCCGGAAACCTTGCCGTATTTCTTGTCGGTATTCTTGGAAAGCGCCCAGGTCTTGTCGAACTTCCTCCACAGGTCCTTGAGCCGCAAGCTGGGAGGCGCCTGGAACGGGCTGTAATTCTTCAGCAGCGCCATGGCCATCATGAAGTTGGAGAAACCCTTGCTGCGGGCAGCATCGGTGATCGCAGCAACGTCCCTGGTCAAGCCCTGGGCATTGAGGAAGCGCGGAACCGGCGCCCACTCTTTGGTTTCCTTGTTGATCATCAGCGCCGTGCCGACGCCGCAGTTCGGGTGGCAGCCGCAGGAGAGCGAACCCCACTGCGAATCGGGGCCGTGCACCAGGTCCGAGAAGCCCGCAAACGTGCTGATGAAGGAAATCGGGAACCAGTCGCGCGTAGGCTCGACTTTGCCCACTTGCGCGCTGACGTCCTTCGCCAGATGCGAAAGCGTGTAGCGCTGGCGGATGCGGCGTTCGGGAGTAATTTCCTCGTCGCGCCCGGTGAAGGAAACGGGCTGGAAGGACACGAAGGAAATCTTCTTCGGGTTTTCCATCGCGAACTTCACGATCGGACCAACTTGATCGTTGTTCACGTTGTTGACGATGGTGGTGACCAGCACGATTTCGATGCCGGCTTCGTGCATGTTCTCGATGGCGCGCAACTTGACGTCAAACAGGTTGCCTACCTGGCGGTGGCTGTTGGCGTCGTTGCCGATACCGTCGAATTGCAGGTAGGCGTAACGCATGCCCGCTTCGAAAGCTGCTTTGCAGAATTCCTTGCTCTTCGCGAACTCAATGCCGTTGGTCGCGGCCTGCACGCTGTTATAGCCGACTTTGCGCGCGTAACGCACCGCGTCAATAAACCGCGGATGCATGGTGGGTTCGCCCCCGGAGAACTGCACGGACATCTGGCGGCGCGGCTTGATCTTGGTGGCGTTCTCCAGAATTTCCTGAATTTCTTCCCAGCTCAGTTCGTGGACGTAGCCGACCTGGTTCGCGTCCATGAAGCAGGGATCGCACATCATGTTGCAGCGGTTGGTGAGGTCCACGGTGAGGACGGAACCGCGGCCATGGCGCACCGTGCTGGAACCGTGGCGATGCAGGCCCTCGTCGTTGTGCGCCGGGATATCACGGCCCGGGAAATTCTTTTCGATCCATTCCAGGAACTTGGAATCGACGGCCATCAAGTCTTCATATTTTCCGTGAATGGCGCATTCCTTCACCATCCAGACCTGGCCATCGCGCTCGATGATTTGCGCTTTGATTTCGCCGACCTTCTCGTGTACCAGATCGGTCCAGTCTTTTTTCCCGTTGATGATCAGATCGCGCGCTTCGCGCACGCAATCGGGACAAAGCGAATCGGTAGTGCGCGGCCAGCCGAGCGTCGGCTTGGATTTTTCCCAGGATTTCAGCAATGGCTTATCCGACCACTTCGGCGTGAAAGAAGGGTTCGGATTAAATTTGTTGAAGTACTGAATCGTGTTGTAAGTGACGCCGGCGGTCTTGCAGAGCGCCCAGTCAAATGTCTTCCAAAGTTTTGTACTTACTGCGTTCGCCATAATTCCACCCCTCCCTTTCAACCGACCCCGCTGCCCGATGCATCCCCTGAAAGTTTGTCCCTGCGGATGAGTCTGATCCGTAACCAGTTACGGTACTAGAGTTGCATGGTTTCGAAGCGGGCGTCTAGGAAGGTGCGTCTAAAGGCGCAATTCGAGGTGTGAATGGCGCTCAGGCGCAGCCAATGGTAAGACCGAAGTACCAGTCCCGACTAGTATTTAGCCTTGTTTTTAGTCCAGGTTCAGGGGCGTGCGCAGGACGCCGATCGCGAAATGCGCCAGGTGAGGGGCATCGTCATCGAGCTGGATCCAGCGGACCACGCAGTGGTCCTTTAGATATTGCGAAACTTTCGCTTCGCCTATGCCCAAATGCTCGGCGAGCTTCGTTTTCAGGCCGCTATCGAAGGCCGGACGTCCGCCGCGAACGGGTTTGGTGGTGCTGCGCCCGCTGCCGCGCGCAAGATTACCCAGGCCGACGCGCAGGGTTTGGCACGCTTCGATGTAGTACGAGGTTATCTGGTCAGAATCTGAGAGCAGGAACACTCCCGGACCCGCTGGAGCCGAATCCGATTCGTCCAGACGATGCAGTGGGCTCGAGACAAGGCGGCGCAGCATGGACTCCAGCTTGGACATGCGCGAGGCCAGGGCCGGGTCGCCGGCGCGGCCGTGCGCGGTGCGCTCGGAAGGAAGCATCGGAGCTGCTTGCTCTGTGTGCGCGCTGTATTCCGGTTCAGGCGGCGTAATCGCAGCTGCAGCCGGAACGCGTTCGTAGGTTTCGGTGTGCGGCGCAGGTCGCGAAGGCTGAAATCGCGGCGTAGGCGCTGGCGCTCGCGTTTGTGGCGCGACCGATGACGGCGCGTGCGTGGCGCCCGATTCCGCGAACGCTTGCGAAGGTAATCCGGATGATGCCGCGGGCGCGCCTTTGCGACGGCGGCCTCGCCCACCACGGCGACCGCGGCGGCGCTTCTTCTTGCCGCTCGCGTCGGTATCGGCTACGCCGGCGCCGGTAGGAGGCGTGGCGTCGGAAAGATGCACGACCTCTACTTTGATCGCATCGCCCGTATAGTCCGTGCCGTCTTCGGGAATTTCGCCGAGCGCCAGGCGCGGTTGCGTCTGTTCTGAATCGCTTGGGCCGCTGTATTCGTGGCTGGGCTCGATTTCCGTGCTGCCTGTTGCTGCAAACACAGGCTCGGGACTGGGTTTAGCTCCCGCCACGGGAATCGGCGCGCCCAATCGCGCCAGAGCTTCCTCGGCCTTTTTCTTCCAATCCGCGCGGCGGAATCGTTCCGCTGCAATTGTGTACCACTTCACGGCATCCTCATTTCTTTCGGCTTTTTCTGCGACGGCTCCCAGCTCCCAGGCCACCATCGCGTCGTGAGTGCGCTGGTACAGCTCGGAAAGTTTCGTCAGTGGGTCGGCGCTGTTCTTCGCCTTGCGAATACGCGCCTGAATTTGCCGCCAATCAGCCATGGCGGCATTGTAGCAGCCGATTCGGGGATAGGCTAATGAAAGCAGTTCCTGGTGCCGTGTCGGGGTCGCATCACTGCGGTTATCAGCCACAGGTCAGGGTAGCCGTATCTTCGGCTCACTGCGAGCATATCGGCGTGCGGCTCAGGGCGCGACGGACGGTTCGGCTTCGAACCAGTATGTGCTGCGCGCTCTGAGTTGGAGCTCTGGTCTGTTCTTCAACGTCAGTTCCAGTGTATGAAGCCCTGCGCTTGGCGATTCCGGACGGAAGCTCAGCAAGTAATAATTTGGCACGTCATTCGAGACGGTGAGTAAGCTCCGCTTCAGCGTCGCTGCATTTGTAAATGCGAAATATTCGCCTCCGGTCAGTTGCGCGACGGACTCTGGCACGTTGCGCTTCAATCCGTCTTTAGCGGCGATAAACGCAAGGCGCACTAGTCGCAACGGCGGAATCAGATCGCTAAGGCAGTCCAGCGCCTGAACGCGGCGATTTCCGTGCGCGTCGGGGTCGGCGCCGGGATCCAAACTCATGCAGCCGCCCGCGCCATATGGCTCGGTGCCGTAAGGCGTTCCTCCCGGCCGCGGCAGTTTCGATGCCTCGTGCTTCAGGGCCTCTTTGGTTGTGGAAAAGCCGAAACTATAAATCGCCGTGTTGGTATCGCTGACCAAGCGCACGGCATCATCCAGGCTCGTCTGGCTGCCGTTGTCGGCGGTCTCGGTGATAAGCAATACAGCGCGGCGGTAGCGCGGGGGCACATCGCGCAACAGGTCGATGCCGAAATTGAGCGCGTCGAGAATGGCCGCCCCCTCGTCACCCTCGTTCAGAGTGGCAATCGCTTTTGCCGCGATGTCTGTATTGTCGGTGAAGTCTTGTGCGATCCGAGGTTTGCTGTCGAAGCTGACCACCGCGACCAGATGCCGCACATCGCCGATGACGGCATCGAGCTCCGCTCCGAGATTCCCGTAGTCGCCTAGATGCCGCGTGCCCTGCCCGCCAGTCTCTACGATGACGACCAGCGCCAGCGGCTGCGAGTCTGTATCGCTCTCCAGATGCAACGTCTGTGGCAAGCCGTTATCTTTGAGGATGAAATCGTTGGCGGTGAGGGAGAAGACCGTTTCGCCGGATTTGGTTTTCACCAACGCGGGGACGAGCACTACCGTCGAGCTTGTGCGAATTCGATTTTGTGACTGCGGAGTGTCGCTCGATTGTTGTTTGCTAGTCGCGTCGGCAGAAGGGCCTCCGCTTTGGCTTTGCGCGTGAACGGATGGTCCGGCCGTGAGCAGAAGCAATACTGCGCCGTAATAGACGTATTTGGGCCATCGCTCCATGGCAGATTTCATGTGATTCAAGGGTACCTGCACTGGTTGTCTATCGCGTAGTCACGCTTGCACGGGTGGTAGCTGCTGGCGGTGGCGCGTTGCGACGGCCGTTGATGGCATGATATCGCCATGGATTTGGCGGCAAGGACGCGCTGGATTTGCGAGCAGGCACGTGGCATAGGATTTGAACTGTGCGGCGTGGCTCCGGCGAAGGCTTTCCCGGAGCTGGCGCAGGTTTCTGCTTGGCTGGAGCGCGGGCATGCCGGTGAGATGAATTATTTGCACGATAAGCGCCGCGGGGATCCGCGACGGGCGCTCGATGGGGCGCGCAGTTTGATCGTGGTGGCGTTGAATTACAACGCGCCGCAGCCTTATTCGACCGAACAGGCTGCTCTACACGATGCTGATTCTCCGCGAGGATGGATTTCACGCTATGCCTGGGGCGACGACTATCACGAAGTGCTGCGCGAAAAGCTGAATGCGCTGGTCGCGCGAATGCATGCGCACTGGCCCGAGCCTTTTGACGCGCGCGCTTACGTGGACACGGGGCCGGTGGTCGAGCGCGTGGCGGCAAAATATGCGGGGCTTGGTTGGCTCGCGAAAAATACTTGCTTGATCAACGAGCAGATTGGTTCCTGGTTGTTTCTCGGCGTCATTCTTACGACGCTGGAGCTGGAAGCGTCGCTTGGTCCGGGTGAGCCGCCTGCCGCTGATCTATGTGGTAATTGCACGCTGTGCCTCGATGCCTGTCCCACGCAAGCCTTTGACGCGCCCTATGTGCTGGATGCGCGGCGGTGCATTTCCTATCTGACGATTGAGCTGCGCGGCGCAATTCCGCAAGAGCTGCGGCCGGCGATGGGGAACGCCGTCATCGGCTGCGACATTTGCCAGGACGTATGTCCGTGGAATCGCAAGTCGCCAGTGACGCAGCTGGCGGCGTTTCAGCCGCGGCGAATTGAGCAGGGCGGCGAAAATGTAAAAGAGAAAATGGAAAATGGCGCGACTTTGTTTGCGCCGGAGCTGGAGTGGTTCGCTTCGCTATCACAGGAAGAATTCAGCCGGATTTTTCGTGGCAGCGCTGTGAAACGCGCCAAGTGGCGGGGATTGGTGCGCAACGCTTGCGTGGCGGTGGGAAATTCCCGCATAGCGCGCGGCTCGGAAACCGGCGCGCGCGTCGCAGCGTTGCTCGAGCGCCTCGCCGCATCCGATGATTTGCTGATTGCGGAGCACGCTCGCTGGGCGATGACGCGCCTCGGCGTGCCGCGTGATTCAGCGCACCGCTCTGATTGACTTGCGGCTCGCGATTCCGCTAGCGTAGCGGCGCAGGCTCGGGTGGTTCATCGCTTCGACAAAGAATGCTCGGGAGGCCGCCGCATGAATTATTCTCATTTCGCACTATTCATCCACGTTCTTGGGCCGCAATTTAATTTTCCGCAAGGTCCCGCGGTCGAACTGATCATGCTGCGCTGGCTGCACTTCATTTTTGGAATTATCTGGATCGGCTTGCTGTATTTTTTCAATCTTGTCGGGTTTTCCACCATGAAGCAACTGGATGGGCCGGTGCGCGGCAAAGTGTTTCCGGTGTTGATGTCGCGCGCCATGGGCTGGTTTCGCTGGTCGGCTCTGATCACCGTAGCGGTCGGGCTGCGCTACTACTTCACGATTCTTTCCGCCGACGCGCAAAATTCCGGCAACCCCGCGCTCGCATTGCGCTGGTTCGGATGGTGGGTGGTGGTTTGGCTGGTGGCATACGCCCTGATCTATCCGTTGCAGTTGCCGAGTAAAGGGCTGCTCGATAATTCCTGGGTGCGCGCGATTGCGATTGCCGCCATCGTGATTGCAGCTTCATGGATCATCCTGGATTTGAACAATGGGGCGGAGGTTTCGAACGCGCATCTGTCTATCAGCGTTGGCGGCGGGCTGGGCTTTCTGATGCTGCTGAACGCATGGGGCGTGGTGTGGCGCGTGCAGAAAAAGCTGATTGCTTGGACGCGCGCCAGCGCCGAGCAGGGCACGCCCATGCCTGAAGAGGCCGCGCGGCTGGCGCGTTGGGGATTCCTGGCTTCGCGCGTGGGTTTCTGGCTGTCGTTCCCCATGCTTTTCTTCATGGGCGCGGCGGAACACTACCCCTTCCTAAGCAGCATCGCGAAATGAAGAAGCTTGTACCCTTCGGTTGCTTGCGAGCGCCTTAAGACAACAGCACGGGAGACCGCCACGAACCCAGCCGCACGCTCCCGTTAGCCATTCTTCTCGCCGCGCTCGTCGTCTTGGCGCGGATCGTGCTTCCCGCGCTCGCAGAGCAGTATCCGCTTTCTTCCTCCGACATTCGCAATGCCTAGCTTTGACAGCACAGAAACGATTACGACCGCCAGCGCAGCGTGACCGGGCCGTTCATCGGATGACGCAGCGGCGCGCCGCTGCGCTGAGATTCCACGAACGCGGCTTTCAGCTCGAAATACCAGCGTGCCTGGCGGTCAGCGTCGTCAATCAACATCATGCGGTCCTCGTACTGCAATCCGATCGCTTGTTTCTTGATCACTTCGGTGTCCTGGCGGATGAAGCGCGGTCCGAACACATTAATGATGAACGAGACGATCGGAAACCAGGGCAGAATGTTCCACGCGGCGCAGAAATCCAGCCGGCAGAAATCGCGGCGGATGGGAGTGACCGTGGTGCGGCTGGAAAGCCAGTAACGGCCGGCGCGAATCTGTTCGAAGCGCTGGTTGGGTAGGACGAAGTCAATCATCGTGGTGGCTGGCTCGCCGGTGAGCAGTTTTAAAATTTTGTATGGCGCGCTGTTCGCTGAGGGCGCGTGCGGGCTCATGCGAAAGCCGTTGGGGATCGGCTGGAAAGTTTTTTCTTTGTTGCGAATGCTGCGGCGGGTGCGCCACCACCAGGCTTGATGCACGAACGGCCCGTGTGCCGGGTCCATCAAGCCGATGATGGCCTGGTCTACGCCGCAGGGCAGGTTGGCATAGAGATGCGCGATTTTGTAGCCGGAGCTGAAGACCGGCAATTCCGGCACTGTGGGCGGCTGCTCGCTGACGGTGCGGCCTTCGGGATTGGTCATGAACGCCCAGATGTAGCCGTCGCGCTCTTGGCAGGGAAAGCTGCCCGCGTAGATTCGTTCGCATTTGAGTTTGGAATCCTCGCTGAGCGACGGGATGGTTTGGCATTGGCCGGTGTGCGCGTCGAATTGCCAGCCGTGGTAGGCGCACTCTACGGTCTTGCCGTCGAATTGGCCGAACGAAAGCGGAAACGCGCGGTGCGGGCAGACGTCGCGCAGCGCGAATGGTTTTGCGGCAGCGTCGCGGCCCAGCACCAGCGGCACGTCCAGCAGCATCGCGCGCACCAACTTATGCCGCCGCACCTGTTCGCTGCGCAGCGCGGGATACCAGAATCCCCAGAGCATGTCGCTGGAGCGCCCGCCCGCGCGGGAAGCATTTGTTTCGGCCATTTCGCGATTCATCCTAGTACACAGTGCGGTGGGAGCAAAGTATATGCTGGCTGCTGGCGACGAGCGAATAGAGGAGTGCAATCTCTGGCTCTGATGTCGCTTGCGACTCTTGAGTTGACGCGTCAGGGGATTGCCGATATTCTGGGTTTAGCGATGACTGCGATGTTTGCCTCATTCTATTAGCGATACCTTGCGACCCCGCCCGGGGCCGCGCTTCTGTGCAGCTGCATGCATTTTCCGATTCCCCTTTTTTAGGTGCATCTTTGAGGTATCGCCATGGCGAATTTGACGCTGTTCCAAAAACTCGAAAATATCGAGTCGAAGTATGAAGAGCTGACGCAGCAGCTTTCCTCGCCCGAAGTTCACAACGATTCGGCGCGTTTCCAGAAGCTTGCCAAGACGCACGCGGACATGGCCGAAATGGTGGCGAAATACCGCGAGTGGAAAGAAATCGAGAAAGGCTTGCTGGGTACGAAGCAAATGCTGGTGGAAGCGGAAGACGCCGAACTGAAGCAGATGGCGCATGACGAAGAGCACGAGCTGGAGGCGCGCCGCGAAATCGTGGAGCGCGAGCTGAAATTCCTGATGCTGCCCAAAGATCCGAACGACGACAAAAACGTGATCCTGGAAATTCGCGCCGGCACGGGCGGCGACGAGGCTTCTCTTTTTGCCGGCGAACTTTTCCGTATGTATTCGCGCTACGCGGAGTCGCAAGGCTGGAAGCTAGAAATTCTGGAAAGCTCACCGTCGTCCATCGGCGGCATGAAGGACGTGGTGGCCGCCATTCAGGGCAACAAAGTGTATTCGAAATTGAAATATGAGAGCGGTGTGCATCGCGTGCAGCGCGTGCCGGCCACCGAACAGCAGGGACGCATTCACACTTCGGCCGCGACCGTCGCGGTGCTGCCCGAAGCGGATGAGATCGACATCAAGATCGAAGCCAAGGATTTGCGCATTGATACTTTCTGCTCCTCCGGTCCGGGCGGACAATCCGTGAACACGACTTATTCCGCGGTGCGCATCACGCACATTCCCAGCGGGCTGGTGGTTTCGCAGCAGGACGAAAAATCGCAAATCAAAAATCGCGCCAAGGCCATGCGCGTGTTGCGCGCGCGCCTGTACGAAATGGAGCAAAACAAGCAGCACGAAGCCATCGCCGCCGAACGACGCGACCAGATCAAGACCGGCGACCGCTCGGAAAAGATCCGCACCTACAATTTTCCTCAGAACCGCGTGTCGGACCATCGTATCGGCTTGACGCTGCATCAGCTCGATCAAGTGATGGAAGGCAAGCTGGGACCCATCGTGGACGCACTCTCGACGCACTACGAATCCGAGCGGCTGAAGCAGGAACTGGTCGAAGCGTGAGTGCGAGTGCAGGGAGCATGGGCAATCAAGCCCGTGCGGTTTTTCTTCGTCCGACCCAAATCAGCCGTGTCCCGAGCCGCGTGGTAAATTCAGATCCAATGGACATACGCGCCGCACTGAAAGAAGGAATGGCGCAACTGCGCGCGGCGCAGATTCCTTCCCACACGCTCGCCGCCGAGCTGTTGCTAATGCACGCGCTGCAGCGCGATCGCGCGTGGATCTACAGCCATCCCGACGAGTTGGTGGATCGAGCGGCCGCGGAGAAGTTTTTAGCGCTGATCGCACGCCGCGCGGCCGGAGAGCCGGTGCAATATCTCACCGGCAAACAGGAATTCTGGGGACTGGAATTCGAGGTGACGCCCGCCGTGCTGATCCCGCGTCCGGAAACCGAACACGTTATGGAAGTGGCGCTGGCGCGCCTCGGCGAGCGCGGACTAAAAATTCACATGGATACCGGCGCGCCGCGCGAAACATTGCGCGTCGCTGACGTCGGCACAGGTTCCGGCTGCCTCGCCGTCGCGCTGGCATGGGAATTGCCGCACGCCGAAGTATTCGCGACGGATATTTCCGCGCCGGCGCTCGAGATTGCGCGCCGCAATGCTGCGCGGCACAAAGTCGCCGCTCGTATTCATTTCTCGCAATGCGATCTACTCCTTGATCTTGAGAATACGGATCGGCGCACCGCCCGGTCCGAGCATGCCGCGCCCGCGTCAACGCAGGACGGATCGCTATTCGACCTCATCGTCAGCAATCCTCCCTACATTGCGCGCAACGACGCAGCCGAGCTGCAGCGCGAAGTACGCGACCATGAACCGCACGCCGCGCTTTTCGCCGGACCCACCGGCGTCGAGCTGTATCAGCGCCTGATTGACCAGGCGCGCGACCTGCTGCTCGACCGCGGCATTCTGGTCCTCGAGCTGGGACACGATTCCGCGGAACACGTGCGCGCAATTTTCGCCGCGCAGTCCGGGTGGGCCGAAGTTGCGATCACGATGGACCTGGCTGGCATCCCGCGCGTGCTCGCGGCCGAACGCACGCGCCAGCCTCCGCGAAACATTGTTGCCCACCCCAGAGGCGCAGTGATTTAAGCTTGGCGTTGCCGCGATGACCAAGCTCGCACAATACCGCGCCAAGCACGATGCGCCGCTCGCGTTGCCGGCCGAAGCCTCGGCGTCCATCCTGCACGTTGATATGGATGCGTTCTTCGTTTCGGTGGAGCTGCTGGCGCGGCCGGAGTTGCGCGGTGAAGCGGTGATCGTGGGCGGCCAGCGCGATCAGCGCGGCGTCGTCACTTCCGCCAGCTACGAAGCGCGAAAATTCGGCGTGCATTCGGCGATGGCTCTGCGCACCGCCGCGCAATTGTGCCCGCACGCAATATTTCTGGATCGGCATCACGAACTTTACGGGCAATGGAGCAATCGCGTCGCCGCGATTCTGGGAAAATTTTCACCGATCGTCGAAATGGCTTCGATTGACGAAGCGTATCTCGACCTCGCCGGAACGGAGCGCTTGCACGGCCCTCCGCTTGCTGCAGCCCACAAACTTCTGCGACAAATCACGGCCACGACCGGACTTCCGTGCTCCGGCGGACTGGGCTCGACACGCTTGGTGGCGAAAATCGCAAGCGAGCAGGCCAAACCGCGCGGCTTGGTGTGGATTCCACCGGGCAGCGAAGCGGCATTTCTCGCGCCGCTCGCCGTGCGGCGCATCCCTGGAATTGGCAAAGTCACCGACGAGGCTTTGCGCGGCATGGGCATCGAAACCATCGCGCAACTGCAGAATGTCTCGCTGGAACGCCTCGAAGACACTTTCGGACTGTGGGGCACGGCGCTGTTTCGCAAGGCGCGCGGGATCGATTCCTACGAATTTTTCCTGGATGCCGAACCAAAATCGCTTTCGCACAATCAGACCTTCGGCGAGGACACGCGCGACCGCCCGTTGCTGGAATCCACGCTGAGTTATTTATGCCAGAAAGCAGCGAAGCGCCTGCGCGACGCGGCCTTGCATGCGCGCACCGTCACTCTCACCGTGCGTTTCGCGGATTTCACGACGATCACGCGCAGCCACACGCTGGCGGAGCCTTCCGACCTCGATACCGTGTTTCTCAAAGCCGTGCGCGAACTTTTTCAGCACGCCTGGAACGGCAAGAGGCTGCTGCGGCTCGTCGGTGTCGCGCTGACTTCGTTCTCGGCAGGCTCGGTGCAATTTGATCTGCTCGATCCGGAACGCGGCGAAAAACTCGAGCGCCTGGCGCGAGCCACCGACAAGCTGCGCGACCGTTTTGGCTTTTCCAAGGTACAGTTTGGCGGCTCGCTGCCGATTCGCGATGGTTCCGAGGAATAAGCAACTCTAAACTTCGCCGCTGCACGCGCCGCCCCGCAAGCGACGCGCATCCTCCCATCGCATTCGGTTTCTTGCCTTATAATCGCAGCTCGCATGTCCACGACTCACCCGCACGGACCAGATCCGAAGCCAAGCGTCGTCCAGCGCCTGCGCGCATTCTGGGCGCGCCTGACCGAAGGTTTCCAGCTCGAGCAGCTTTGGGGGCAATTCAAATCCGAAGCGCAAGCCGGCTACGTCCTGTACTCGAAAGATGTGGATTGGGAAGCCATCGGCCGCGAAAAATCGAAATTCAAACGGATACTTCTTTCCGGATGGGCGCTCTTTCAAGCCATCCTGATGAAGCTTTCGCCTGCGCGGCGAGTGCTGCTGGTTTTCGCGCTCTTGCTGCTGGTGTTCCATCCGGACGTGCGCTGGGGAAACAACGAAGTCAATTTTGATTTTGTGGGCCTGTCCGCGCTGATTCTTTTCATGCTGCTGGCTCTGGAGCTGGCCGATCGCGTGACCATGAAGCGCGATCTGGAAATCGCGCGTGAAATTCAGCAATGGCTGGTGCCCAGCGAACCGCCGCAAATTCCTGGCATGGACATTGCGTTTGCCACGCGTCCGCAAAATACGGTGGCGGGCGATTACTATGACGCATTTTTGCGGCCCGTACCGGAAGCGGGCGCGCTGACGCCGTCGCTATTGGCTGTGGTCGCCGACGTTGCGGGCAAAAGCGTGCCGGCGGCGCTGCTGATGGCGACATTTCAGTCGGGCCTGCGCGCACTGTCTGCCACGCCTGCCACTCTAGATGAAATCGTCGCCGGCCTGGAGCGTTACGCGCGCGCACACAGCTTGGAAGGCCGCCGCTTCACCACAGCGTTTATCGCGGAAATCGATCCGCGAACGCGTGCGATGCGTTACATCAACGCGGGGCACAACTATCCGATTCTACGGCGAGCAACGGGGAGCGTCGAGCGGCTGGAAACCGGCGGCCCGCCTTTTGGCGTGCCGCTATTCACGGACACGGAAATTGTCTATGGCGTGGGCCGCATCCAGCTGGAGCTGGGCGATCTGCTTTTCATTTTCACCGACGGCGTGGCTGAAGCGGTGAACGAAAAGGGTGAGGAGTTCGGCGAGCCGCGAATTGTGCCCGCGATTCTATCCATGCCGACGGGCACGGCCGCCGCCGTCCTGAATCGCGTGATGACCGACGTGAACACTTTCGTCGGCTACGCGCGGCAGCATGATGACATCACCGCGCTGGTCCTGCGCATTGTGCCGTAAGCGGGCTCGGGATTTGCAGCAGGATTCCGCCGCGTCCGCATTCCCAGGCGCAATCTCAAAACTTCCAACCCAGGCACGATTCCCTCATAATCGCGGCATGAACGCTCGCGCATTTGCGCAACACATCTGCCGGACGCTGCGCGCCGCAGGCTATCGGGCGTATTTCGTGGGCGGGTGTGTGCGTGACATTCTGCTGCATCGCGAGCCCGCCGATTTCGATGTGGCCACCAACGCCACTCCGGAGCGCGTGGAGCAAATATTTCCGAACAGCCTGATGGTGGGCGCGAAATTCGGGGTCGTGGTAGTAGTGCAACAGCCGGAGGCGAGCTACGACGACAAAAGTGCGCCTCCGACAGTGGAAGTTGCGACGTTTCGCTCGGACGTCGGCTACAGCGATGGGCGTCATCCCGACCAAGTGGTATATGCGTCGTCGGCGCAAGAAGACGTGCAGCGTCGGGACTTCACGATCAATGGCTTGCTGCTCGATCCGGAAACCGACCAGGTTCTTGACTACGTCGGTGGACGGGAGGACCTGCGCGGGGGAATTATTCGCGCCATTGGCAGGCCGGAAGAGCGTTTCCGCGAAGACAAGTTGAGGATGCTTCGCGCCGTGCGCTTCGCCGCGCGCTTCGGCTACACGGTAGAACCGGAAACCATGCGCGCGATTCAGAAACTGGCGCCGGAAATCGGCCAGGTCTCCGCCGAGCGCGTGCGCGATGAATTGACCAAGCTGCTCACGGAAGGCTCAGCACGCCGCGGCTTTGAATTGCTGGACGAGACGCAGTTGCTGCCGCACCTTCTGCCCCAAATTGCGCAGATGAAGGGCGTGCAACAACCGCCGCAATTCCATCCCGAGGGTGACGTCTGGATTCACACGCTGCTCATGCTGGAAGGACTGCCGCCGCGAACTTCGCCGACGCTCGCATGGGGCGTGCTGTTGCACGACGTGGGCAAGCCGCCGACGTTTTCGCCGCCTTCTGGACCGAACGGGCGCATCCGCTTCGATCGTCACGTGGAAGTGGGCACGCGCATGGCGGAGGAGATCTGCGAGCGCCTGCGCTTTTCGAATGACGACACCGCGCAGATCGCCTCCCTGGTGGCCAATCACCTGCGGTTCAAAGACGTGCCGCAGATGAAGCGCTCAACGCTGAAACGCTTCGTGCGGCTGGAACGCTTTGCAGAGCACATGGAGCTGCACCGCCTGGATTGCTCCTCGAGCCACCGGAATCTGGAGAATTATGACCTTGTGCGGCGCTTCCTGGCCGAGACGCCCCCAGCGGAGGTACGCCCCGTTCGGCTGCTGACAGGCGACGACCTGATCGGCTTGGGCTTCCGGCCGGGGCCTGAGTTCAGGGAGATTCTGGATGCGGCCGAGGATGCTCAGCTGGAGGGAATTATCAGCAGCCATGAGGACGCCATGATCTGGGTTCGGAAGTATTATCAGGCTCCCTCTCTCTAGCTTAAGGCCATTGTTATCATGCCAGTATGAGACAGTAGTCGACGCAAAAATTGGCTTGTTCCTAAATCTTAGTGTGATATTATAAGGTTGCTTGCTAAAGATCAACGAAAGTCGTGGAAATCTTTTTCCGTCGTTCTGCATCTAAACTTCATGGCAGCCGATTAGCTGCCTGATGGGTCGACTTGCTTTGTAGGCCCAGGGAGAAAATGGTGACTAAATCTAATAGGGTTATACCGCAAGAACTGCCTATTCTTCCGGTCCGCGACACGGTTCTGTTTCCGGGAGCGGTCTTGCCGCTGCCGGTAGGCCGCGAGAGTTCGCTGGCCCTGCTGAACTCGCTCGAAGGGACCGAGAAAATTCTAGGCGTGGTGGCGCAGCTCGATCCTCGGGTGGAGGCGCCCACTGGGACCGACCTGCACAGCGTCGGCACACTGGCCAAAGTCCACAAGATGGTGCGCATGCCCAATGGAAACGTAGTCGCGTTTCTGGAAGGGATTGAGCGAATCCGCGTGATGGAAGTCCTGGGATTCACGCCGTTCATCAAGGCGCGGGTGGAATCGCAGCCGGACCTGGAAGATCAACGCGACGCCGAATTGACTGCGCTCGAACGCAACGTGCAGGAATTGTTCCGTGAAGTGGTGGCGCGTTCACCGCAGCTTTCCGACGATCTGCAGACCGAAGTCATGGGTATTGATTCGCCAGGACGTTTGGCGGACTTCGTTACTTCCACGCTTCCTTCGCTCAGCACCATGATTCGCCAGGAATTGCTGGAAACTTTCAGCGTGCGCAAGCGCCTGGAAGCGTTGATCAGCGAATTGACCAAAGAACGCGAAGTACTGGATCTGCGCAACAAGATTCACGATCAGGTGCAGGAGCAGGTAAACCAGAGCCAGCGTGAATTCCTGCTGCGCGAACAGATGAAAGCAATTCAGAAGGAACTCGGCGAGTCCGACGACGGGCAAGCTGAAATTGATGAATTGCGCAAGAAAGTTGAAACGTCCGGCATGTCCGCCGAAGCCAAGAAGGAGTGCGACCGCGAGCTGAAGCGCCTGGCGAAGATGACTCCGGCGTCTGCGGAATACATGGTGGCGCGCACCTATCTGGAATGGATGACTTCGCTGCCCTGGAACAAAACCTCCGGGACCGAAGACATCAACATTCCCAACGCGCAGGCCATTCTGGATGAAGACCACTATGACTTGGTGAAGATCAAGGAACGTATTCTCGACTACCTGGCCGTGAAGAAATTACAGCCGGGCATGAAGGGACCGATCCTGTGCTTCATCGGGCCTCCCGGCGTCGGTAAGACGTCGCTCGGCAAATCGATTGCTCGCGCCTTAGGCCGCAAATTCGTGCGCATTTCGCTGGGCGGAATGCATGACGAAGCGGAAATTCGCGGGCACCGGCGGACGTACATCGGCGCTTTGCCTGGACAGATCATTCAGGGGATCCGCCGCGCCGAGACGATGGACCCCGTGCTGATGCTGGACGAGGTGGACAAACTGGGCCGCGATTTCCGCGGTGATCCTTCGGCAGCGTTGATGGAAGTGCTCGACCCGGAACAGAACGCTACGTTCCGCGATCACTACCTGGACGTGCCGTTTGATCTTTCCAAGGTGCTTTTCATCGCGACGGCGAACTGGCTCGATCCGATTCCGGAGCCTCTGCGCGACCGCATGGAGATCATCGAGCTTTCCGGATACACGGAAGAGGAAAAAGTCCACATCGCGAAAATGTTCCTGATCGCCCGCCAAGCCAAGGAGAACGGTCTAGCGCTGGGCGAGCAGATCGAATTCACCGATGAGGCTTTGCACGAACTCATCCGCCACTACACGCGGGAAGCGGGCGTGCGCAATCTGGAGCGCGAAATCGGCACGCTGGTTCGCAAACAGGCGCGGCGTTTGGCGGAGGGCAAGACGGACAAGTTGGTCGTTTCGCCCGAAGTGATTCGCGAAGTGCTGGGCATTCCCAAGGTGCATCTGGAAAAAGAAGTGGAAGAGCGGGTGCAGAAGCCGGGAGTTTCCGTCGGCTTGGTTTGGACGCCGGTGGGCGGCGACATCGTCTTCATCGAAGCGAGCAAAATGCGCGGCGGGAAGACGTTCACGATGACCGGCCATCTGGGCGACGTGATGCAGGAATCCATGCGCGCTGCACTCACCTGGGTTCGCGCCAATACCGAGCGGTACGGGATTGACCCGGACTTTTTCCGCAAGCAGGACATCCACATCCACGTGCCGTCGGGCGCGGTGCCGAAAGATGGGCCGTCGGCGGGCGTGGCAATGGTTACGGCACTGGTCAGCTTGCTGACGGGCAGGGCCGTGCGTCCGCGAGTGGCGATGACGGGAGAAATTTCTCTCTCCGGGATCGTGCTGCCCGTGGGTGGGATCAAGGAAAAGGTGTTGGGAGCGAAGCGCGCCGGAATTCGGGAAGTCATCCTGCCTTCGGAGAACGAGCCGAACGTGCAGGAAGACTTGCCGGAGGAAATGCTGGAAGGCATGAAGGTGCACTTCGTACGCACGGCCGAACAGGCTCTTGAAATTGCACTGGGCAAATTCGAGAAGACGGTGCGGCCGGTAACAGGCGGCGCGCACGGCGAGGATCGTCCGCCGCTTGCGGGTCCGATTCACTAATTCCCCAGAAAGCGATAAGAAACAGCCAACAAGAGGCCCGGGAACATTCTCTCCCGGGCTTTTTTGTTGGTAGGCCGCGCATGTTCGGCAGCTCGCCAGTGAGAATTCCGGACGTCGCGATCCTTGGCTTGTTCGTCCGACGCCCTAGGCCTCGAGTCTGGTTCTTGTCCATGGGCCCGTATCTTTGCTCCACGCTTTCTTCAGAACCCGCCTCGCGGCGACGCTCTTGCGCTTAGCTACCCTTCCGCCCCGTCCGGTTGGAACGTATCCGTCAAAGACGTTGGTGGTAAAAGCCCCTGTGACGAACGACGACTCGAACCTCCGGGCCCCCAAGGGCTCATCCCGATTTCGCGCACGAAAAGTGATTCCTCTTGCGGCGCGCGGCGCAATCGCGTACAGCTTGAAAAGTTCCAATGCCCTATCGCCCAAGAGAACTGGTGGTGCGCGCACGCGAAGCTGCCGCACGATTGCTGGCCACCCTCGACCACAATGAGATGGTCCCGCGTTTCCTGGATATATACGCTGCAGAAAATCGCCGCCCGGGACGCGCCGATCAGCCTGCGCATTACCGCGAACAACTGGAGACCATCCGCCGCGAATCTCTGCTGGCTATGGTGCTGCGAGCCGAAGCGGCGTTGCCCACGCGTTTGAAAGTGCGGGTGACCGTGCGCGAGACGAAGCGGCGGGTGAAACCGAAAAAAGGAAAGAAATCCGCGAAGGGCAAGCGCGCGGCAAAAAAGCACGCGCGAAAACCAGGCATGGACCTGGCAATCCCGCTGCTCGATCTCTTTCGTGAAGAATTCTTCGTCGCGCTGGGCCAGGCGCTGCGCTGGACGGACGAAGACGCGCAGGCTTTCTGGCACGACTTGGAATTGTACGAAAGCCTCTCAGCGAAGGAGCCGCGCCGCTCGGCAAGACGCGCCATCGCCTCTGGACCTTTTGTTGACCGGACGGCGCTGCTGCTCGATCCTTCACTGATGGAGCAAGCCCGCCGCGCCGCCGGAAAGTTTCAGCTGGAGCTCAACGTTGCCGCCGATCGCGTCCTGCGCGGCGTGTTCTCGCGCCGCCGCGCAAACTGATCCCATCGGCTGCTCGCGCAGGCGGATCGGAGCAGCCGATCAGGACAATGCGCCCGGGTCTCACGGCCGGGCTTCGAGTACGATGTTGAAGGGCGTCTCTGTCGCGCGCCGCACCCGCGTGAATCCCGCCGAATGCAGCACCTTCCTGAGTCGGCCCTCGCCTGCCTGCGCTCCCAGACCCAAACCAACCTCCTGCGAAAGCGAAGCCGGAGTGCACAGCATGGTTGACGCGGAGTAGAACACGCGTCCAATTGGATTCAGATTGTCCTCGAGCTTGTCGTTTGCGAACGGCTCGACGATCATCCACGTTCCGTTCGGATCGAGCGTCTCGAGCACATGCCGCGCGGCGCCTTCGGGATCGCCCATATCGTGCAGGCAATCAAAGAACGCCACGAAATCGTAGCCTTTTCCCGGATATTGCTTCGCCGATGCCACTTCGAATTTCACGCGATCGGAAACGCCGGCCTTGGCAGCTGCCTCTCGTGCCAATTCGATCGAGCCTGCGTGATAATCGAAACCAACGAAGGTGGATTTTGGATACGCCTGGGCCATCAGAATCGTAGACGTTCCCAATCCGCAGCCCACATCGGCGACGCGCGCGCCGGTTTTCAGTTTTGCTTCGGTGTCTTCCAGCGCGGGAATCCATTCGTTGATTAAATGGCCGCGGTAGTTCGGGCGGAAAAATCGCTCGGTCCCGACAAAGAGGCAGGCGTCGTGTTCGTGCCAGCCAACTCCCTTGCCGGTCTGGAACGCGGACGTGATTTTCGGAATGCCCTTGATCGTGGCTTCCACCGCCTGGAAAAAGCCGGGCAGGAAAACCGGGCTGCTTTCATCGGCCAATGCCAGCGCTTGCTCGGGAGGCAAAGTAAACCGGCCGGTGGCGGCGTCGTAGGTGATGAATTCGCCGGCGGCCTGCGCCGAAAGCCATTCGCGCACATAGCGTTCGCTGGTATTGGTTTTGGCGGCGAGTTCAGCCGACGTGATCGGTCCCGCGCCGGCCATGGCTTTGTAGAGACCTAGTTTGTCGCCGATCACGATGAGCGCGGTATTGATGGCCGCGCCCATTTCACCGACGGCTTTCATCATGAATTCGTGCAGCTTTGCTTCGTTTACCGCTTGTGGTGCTGTAGCGGACATGAGCGTACCTCCTGCGGGAGCGTGGACTGGGAGACCCTCTCGGGAATTGCGCCGAGTCTATCGTTGCGTCTAGGGCAAGTCAATCGTGGAACGTTGTGCCACTCGCGCTGCGATTTTGCTATTCTCGCGCCCGTGCAGATACTTTTTTACATTTTGGTCATCGCGCAGGTGGCCGTAGGCCTGTATTCACTGTGGGATGGGTTCGCCTGGTTCCAGATGGTGCGCCGACGATTGGCGTCGCACGCTGGATTCTACACGCCCGCGACGGCGCTGATCTGCCCGTGCAAGGGCAACGAGCGCGGACTGGAGGAAAATCTACTGGCGCTAACGCGCTTCGATTATCCGAACTACGAAATATATTTCACGCTGGCAACCAGTCTTGATCCCGCGCTGAAAGTCATCGAGCGCGTGAAGGCCGCCAGCCAAAAGCCCGTGCATATCGTGATCGCTGGACCATCCGCGGACTGCGGAGAGAAAGTTTACAACCTGCAGCGCGCCGTCGAGGCCTTGCCGGCCGATAAATTCGAAATGCTCGCGTTTACGGATTCTGATGTGCGGCTGCCGCGCACCTGGCTGACCAAGCTGATTGCGCCGCTCAATGACGCGCGGATCGGCGCCACGACCGCCTATCGCTGGATTATTCCGAGTGGGTCGGGGATGGAATCGCTGGCGAGTTGCTTCGCGTCTGCCTGGAACGGCGCTGTCGCGACGATGCTCGGCAAACCCGATGGAAATTTCTGCTGGGGCGGCGGCACGGCCATTCGTCGCAAGACGTTTGAAGATGTGAATGTGCTCGAGGCGTGGAAGGGTTCGGTGAGCGATGATTTTGCGATGACTTACGCGCTCGAATCGGCTGGGAAGCCTATCGTTTTTTGTCCCGAGTGTCTTGCCGCGACGCTGCATCCCTGGACCGGCGCGGAGTTGCTGGAATTCACCAACCGCCAGATTGTGGTCACGCGCATCTATTCGCCGCGGCGTTGGCAATTTGGGGCGGCGGCACATTTGAGTTATTCGCTGACGCTGCTGTATGCGGTGTACGTGATCCTTTACAGCATGGTGGACGTGGATCCTTGGGGCCAACTCCTGCTGCTCACTCTGGCGATTCCGTTGCTGGCGGCAATGAAAGGTGCCATACGCACGATCGCCGTGGGCGAGGCGATGTCGGAATCGAAGGCAAAGCTGCAGGAATGGAGCTGGGTTGCCCCGGTGTTTGCGCCGCTAGTGCCATTTTTATTTTCTTGGAATTTTATTATGTCGCTGCTGACCAAGAGCATCCGCTGGCGCGGCATTCGCTACGAGTTGGTCTCGCCCAACATGACGCGCATTCTCAAACGCTAGAGCTCGGCGTCGTTTCGGCTGTCGGCGCAAACACCCGCTGAATTCGGCCCAGATAATATGCCGTTGCGATTCCCGCGGGAATCGTCAGCCACCACCCAACTTCCACAATTGCCTGCGCCGCTGCAAGCGGATAGACAGTTGCCGCATCGTACTCTGGCGGAACATGCGCCGCGCTCCGGCAGACGGCCGCGAGCACCGCGACGAGCAGCGGCGCCAGAATTCCCCCCGCCATCGCCCAGTGCAGCGGAGTCTTGCACTGCAGCGTCCGCATGACCCGGCGCAAGAGAAAGCCGTACAACAGCGCCGTCGGCGCCCCGACCAAGTATCCGTAGAAGATTAACGACAGGAATCCTTCGGCGCCTCCGCGCAAGAGTCCTCGAGACAAGCCCCGCACCATGGCCCAGCACCACAGCACCAGCACCATGAAAAAGCAGCCCAGCGCCCAAGCTGCCAGGTAATAAATCAGGCTGCCGCGGCGCGTCATATTCGGCGCTGGATGTTTGGAAAGTCCAGCCAGACTTTCACGCCGCAGAAGTGCGAGCCCTCGGTGCAGATGGGCGTGGAAATTCCGGCGCGAAGATGGCAGGGAGGCCCGATGTAGCGCGCGAGTTCGGGAAATATCGCGCGCACTTGTTCCACTTCTTCGATCGAAGACTGGTAGATCTCTTCTTGCGCATTGAAGCAGGTGCGCATCGTCCATTTATGCAGCAGATGCAGCAGCGATCCGGATTCCACCAGGCGAATTGCTTTTGCGTTGGGCAACAAGTACAAGGCAAATTCCGGAGCGACGCCGCGGTCGAGCAGTTCGTTTTTCGCGGCCCAGGCCTCTTCCATCGCTAGCTGGTAGATCTCCCGCGCGCGCGGATTATCGCGGATCAGCATGGGCGTGATGTAGTCGGGCGAGCGCGTATCTGCCAAAGTGAGCAGCGGGCGCGAGCCGGGCACCATCCGGTGCCGCTGGTCCTGACTATCGGCGGTGTGGCTGATTTTTTTTGCAAAGGTGAAGTTCGCGTGTTGCAGGGGTCGCATCAGCGGGGCATGCACGCCAATATTCAGCGTTTCGCGCCGATATGGATTGCGCGCCGGATTCAGCATGCGGTCCAGCGCTTCCGCATCAGGACATTCTGCCGCCGTCAGGCCGACCACGGCTCGATACGCGTCTGCCATTACCGGCAGCGCTCCGGCTGAATAATCTACGAGCTTAGAAGTAAGTCCGGCAAGCCTGGCGTCAAATTCGCGCGCAAAAGCCTCGCCGTTGCGCGCGGAATCGTGCCATTCGGGCGGCGCGTCCATCGGCTCATTGTCGAAGCGATCGAAAAATTGCGGATCCACTTCGCGCACCCGCGCCACCATTTCGCCGATCACGTGGCGCGCTTCGCTGGGGGTATCGCTCGCGGCCTGCATGCGGTACAAGCGGTGCAGCACGATCCCCGAAATCGTGTGCACCATCGTGGTGAACGCCGCCACGGGCAGAACGTAACGCGCCACTTCGATCGAGCGTTTTTCGGATTGCCGCTCGACTTTCTGCAGGCGCTTCGGATGAGACATCGAGCTGATATGCCAGATATCGCTGAGAATCTCGCGTGCAGTTGGCTCGAGCAGGCGCGTCAGCTCGCGATAGTGTTCCCAGGCGCGCGCCACCGCTTTTTCATAAATCGCGCGCTCGGCTGCGCCAAATGCGCGGCCGTCGCCCGGGACGTAAGCCTGCGCGCGATCCAGCCGGACATAGCGCTGGCTTTGCTGCTCCGAATTGTAAAAGGGATGCGCGTGCAGGAAGGACCAAACAAATTGGCGGCTGACATTTTCCAGTCCAAATTCGAAATGAGCGTGCTGGTAGACGGTGTGATGCCCGCCAAAATAGGTAGCCGACCCGATCATCACCCGCTGTTTGTCGGTGACTTCTTCGGGCCTGATCAGTCGCGGCGCATAGCAGGTGCGCGCCGCCGCTATGGCTGAATCGAACGCGTGCGCGAAATAATTCCGCAGAGTGACGCGGGGCGCCGCCGTTTCCACCTCCGTACCCAGCGGAGCATCGGATGAATGGGACAAATGCGTGGCCATTTCTAGGCGGCATTGTACACCGCGCGGTCGGGTTTCACTGTAGCAGAACAGCGCCGCACAAAAAAAATAAGCTCCGGGTCGCGAAACCCGGAGCCAGTTGGATTTTTTATGGCAGCGTCGCTGCCGGCTGGTTACTTCTTCATTGCCGCGGCTTTATCGGCGTACTTCTTCGTGAAACGCTCCACGCGGCCGGCGGTATCCACCAGCTTCTGCTTGCCGGTGAAAAACGGATGGCAGTTCGAGCAAATTTCCACGCGGATCATCTGACCCTTAAACGTGGAACGCGTGTCGAATTGGTTGCCGCAGGCGCAGTGCACCTTTACGACGTGATAATCGGGATGGATTCCTTCCTTCATGGCGCTCCTATCGGCCAGCCGGTCTGCGCGACTTCTGAAAACAAGGCTGCACCGTCGCGTCGCTAGGCTAGCGGGAAACCTCGATTATACGGCAGGCTGGGCGATTTGCCAAATGTGTGATGCGATCGCCGATGGCGCGATGCAACCGCGCGATCAGGAGACGAACGAGCAGCCTATGCGCGAACGCCCGCTGTCCAGGTGTTGCGTATTGGTCTTGCGCAGGACCACGCGGACGGGCGGCAAAATCGGCACGTGCAGGACCGCGTGAAATTGATTGGGAACGTCTTCCGGGTTGTCCAGCAGCAGCGCCACACCACCGTAGCTGAGATCCAATACCGCCGCCGTCTTCTGATGCACGTCGGTCAGGATGGCGTAGGCCTTGGTGCCGGCCAGGGACACGCGCTCCCATTTGCGAACCCCCGCGTACGGCGGGGTGGCGCGCTTCGCTTCGAGCGGCGGCTGGAACGGAATGGTGGGCGGCGTGGCCTCGGTTCTTGCCGTCGGCGTCACTGCCGCTGGACGATCCGCTTGAGGCGCCACGGGAGCCTCGCGCTGTGGCGGCACGGCGGTCGGGATTTCGCGCGGCGTTTGCGTTTCCAGCGGGATTACTCGCGGCCCCGCGCGTCCCGAGTTCTTAAGTTGATAGAGCCGCTGGTCGGCCAGGTTCATCAGCGCGCTCTTGGTTTCTCCATCGTGCGGATGCACCGCCACGCCGAAATCCAGGGTCACGCCAATATCCATTTTCAGCGGATGAATATCGGTTTCATATTGGGTGCGGATGCGGCGGCAAAGCGTGACGGCCTGCTCGGGATCGGTCTGCGGCAGAAGCAACGCGAACTCATCTCCGCCGATGCGGAACGCAAAATCTGATGCGCGCATCGTCTTGCGCAGAGTAGTCGCGGCAAGTTGCAACACCTGGTCGCCCTGCAAGTGTCCATGGCGATCGTTCACTTCCTTCAACTTGTGCAGATCCAGGATCACGATCGCTAACTGATGACCGTAGCGTTTCGCGCGATTTAATTCTTTGTCGCAATATTCGTCGAAGAGGCGGCGGTTGTAGAGGCCGGTGAGCGCATCGGTGGCGGCGTTGATTTGCAACTTCTTGAATTCGTCGTACTCCATCAGGATGGGAACGCGGAGAAAATTCGTCGAGGCCAGCACGTCCACCAGCGCCGTTTTCAACGAGACGCGCTTGCCGAGATTTTCAGCGAGCTCGCGCCGGCGCAGCAGGATGCGCTCCCAATAGTCATTGCTCTGCGCGTCGGTGAAATCAATCTGCGCGATGGTGCGAAAGAATTGTCTTAAAAATTGGCCGCGAGCCGATTCGTCGAGCCCGTCCAGAGTCTCCACAAGGAGATCCAGGAAAGAGTCTTCGGCCGAAGGCTGCGGCTGGGAAGCGTCGCCGGTCTGAGACATCAATGGATTCCGCAATCGTTTTATTGTTCCCTGTGAACAGGGACACTGCGGGGGCAGAAAAGTACTAGCACGAGAAAGTCCAATCCGGGATGGGAGAGCCCCGGAAATCGAGACTACAGTTATGTGTAAACAATGAGGTTACGCCGGGAAAGCGTCGAGCCGCGGGAGAAGCAATGCTGAACGGCAGCAAGGGTGGCAATTCGGTTCCACTTTCGACCTGTGGCCCACCGTCTGATCGCTCCGAACCGAGGAAACAATCTAGCCGATCGGCTTCAGAAACTCTACGCCGACCAGGTGCACATCTCCAGCTTCTTGCTGACGCTTTACCCTGGCCTGGATCGGCGGCATTCCGGCCGGAACCAAAGCGGAGGAGGTGATGGAGGGAGCCGGGATCGTCAAAGTTACAATTTCATTCACGACGAGTCGACGAGGACAGGTAATAAAAGCACCTAATGCACTGATATCAAGGGTTTTAGCAAGCTCCAAGAACTGCTCACCGTGAGCATCCTTGCCGCGCACAAACAGCGGCACCTGCAGATTGATGCGCTGAAATCTACGATGCTCGTCGTAAAGCGGTGACAACCCCGCCCGGTGTTGGATTACGCCTTCTCGGATGGCCATTGGTACCCCAGTTTTAGTACTGCCTTTCTGAATCGCAATTTGAATGCAAGTGTGAGAGGGAACTTGATTTTAAATAAGATGTTTGCTCACAGCACCTTATAGAGTGTCCCGATCGACACGCACATATGACCGCTAGTCGGTTGTGTAATTTAACTCCATAACATTTCCAACATTGTGCAAACTAGGACGCATTTACCATTGACACTATTTGGGGCCTTTGCGAGCATAATCATCCACAACCTCGTCCCTGGTAATGCCGACCGGTGCGTGAAGGTGGTGTGTTTGCACCCGTTTCGCGCCGTCTTGGGGGAGCAACTTGCCGAAAATCGCTACCGCCGAACAACAAGCGAACAACCAGCAGGTGCTACAGCTGGTTTCCAGTCTGTTGGATGCCTTTGACCGGCCTTTGGTCGTCAGCGACCGCTCTGGAAAGATTCTGTTCACGAATTTTCACGCGCAAGAACGATTAAACGCGAAAGGCTTAAGCGCTAAGCCGGATTTGAACTTGTTTGTGGATATTCTGCGTACGGATCGGCAGGAGATTCTCAAGCAACTCGAAGCGGGCGAGCAAGAACTCAATATGCCAGTTGATTTCGCAAACGAGGTGCAACGGGCGCGAATTCGCTGGCTACCGGAACCGGACTGGCTGGTGACCTACCTTGAGCCCACTCCGGCCGAGGCTCCGGCGGATGAAGCCGAGATGCGCCAGACCGTTCAGGAATTGATGCAGGAACGGGAGATCACCTACCGGAACCTGCTGGCCGCCTATCTTCGATTACAGGAAGTCAATCGCCAGAAGACGGTGTTCCTGGCATCAGCCGCACATGAGCTTAAGACGCCGCTCGCGGTGATGAAAGGCTATTACGATCTGTTGTTGACCGGCTCGCTGGGAAAACTTGACGATCGCCAGAGAGATATTCTGCTGGAATCGAAAGACAGTTGCGATCGCTTGATCCGGCTGGTCTCCATGTTCCTGAATTATTCGGCGCTGGAAAGCGGTAAACTGATTCTGCAGCTGCGGGAAAATGATCTGCGCGACTGCGTGAAAGATCTTACCTGCCGCTGGCAGGATGCGTTCCAACGCGCCAAGGTTCGACTCGACATCCAAATCCATCCCGAACTGGGACCGTTCAAGTTCGATTACCAGAAAGTGCAGCAGTGCGTGGCAAATTTTCTGGATAACGCGCTGAAGCACACTCCCGCGCAAGGTTGTGTGACCTTGATTGCAGAACCGCACTTTTGGGAACGGCGCATTTCAGAAGCAGCGCCTTCCTCCGACCGCCGGCGCGGCCGTCGCAATCGTCCGAATAGCGTGCTGGTTTCTGTGTCAGACACTGGCGGCGGAATCGCCGCCGAGTTTCACCAGGAGATTTTCGAAGAGTTTGTGCGCGTCGATCCATCGTCTTCCGGGATGGGCTTGGGCCTGGCCATCACCAAGCGCTTGATTCAAGCGCATCGCGGTAAAGTTTGGGTGGACAGCGTGGTTGGACACGGAAGCTCTTTCTCATTTTTACTTCCGACGAACGCAGAATAAGATAGGGGATGAATCGGAACCGCAGTTTTCGGCTCCTTAGGAAAAACGATGGCTGACAAAGAAAATATTCTCGTCGTAGACGACGAACCAAGTATTCGAAAGTATCTGCAAACGCTTCTGGAAGTGGATGGATACGGCGTCGAGGCTGTTTCCAGCGGTAAAGAGGCGCTCGAGCGCATTGGAACCGGCGAGCGCCCGGACTACATTGTGCTGGACGTGCTGATGCCGGAGATGGACGGCCTGGAGACGCTGCGTCAACTGATGCAGATTGACCGCACGCTCAACGTGATTATGCTCTCGTGCTCGAACGAAGTTACCACGGTAGTCGAAGCGATTCGCATCGGCGCGCTCGATTATCTAACCAAGCCGTTTGAAAAGCCGGAGCTGGATGCGGCGTTTTTAAAGTGCCGCCAGAAGAAGGAATTGCGCTCGGAAAACAAATCGCTGCGCGAATACTGCGAAGCGCTCACCGAGGATCTTTCTTTCCTCGCCGCCAGCCCGCAGATGCTGAAGATCCGGCAGCAGGTTTTGCAGATCGCTCCCGTGGACGTACCTGTTTTCATCAGCGGAGAAAGCGGCGTGGGCAAGGAAGTGATCGCACGCATGATCCATCTTCGTTCGACGCGCCGCGTGCAACCCTTCATCAAAGTGAACTGCGCAGCGCTGCCGGGCGAGCTGCTGGAATCGGAACTGTTTGGCTACGAGCAGGGCGCTTTCACCGGTGCGGTCCGCGCCAAGCCCGGCAAATTCGAGCTGGCGAACAAGGGCACGATTTTCCTGGATGAAATCGCGGAAATGAGCCCGCACCTTCAGGCGAAACTTCTGCACGTCCTGCAAGACGGCCAATTCTCTCGCCTCGGCGCCCGCGCCGTTGTGAATGTGGACGTGCGGGTTCTGGCGGCCACCAACGTGGACGTGAAGGATGCCATGCGCTCCGGGCGTTTCCGCGAAGACCTCTACTACCGTCTGAACGTGCTTTCCATCCACATTCCGCCGCTGCGTGAACGCACCACCGAAATTCCCCTGCTCTTCCGCCATTTTCTGGCGAAGTACAGCGAGAAGTACGCGAAGCCGGCTCCCGATCCTTCCAAGCATTTGCTGGAAGCAGCGCTGCGTTACCCGTGGCCTGGCAATTTGCGCGAACTCGAGAATTTCGTGAAGCGCTACGTGATTTTGGAAGATGACGAGGGCAGCTTCCGCGAGCTTCTGGAAATGACCGGCCAACAACACCGCACCGCTCCGCGCGAAGAAACTCCTCCCCCCAAGGAACAGGGGCTGAAGGCTCTGGTTCGCGGATTGAAAGACGAAGCGGAGATGGAAGCCATCGCCGACGCGCTGGAGAAAACAAATTGGTGCCGCAAAGATGCGGCGCGCATGTTGGGCATCAGCTACAAGGCGCTGCTCTACAAGATGCGGCAATTCAATCTGGATTCCGGCCGTGGCGCCCGTTCGGCGGCTGCGAAAGCCGCGCGCGAAGCAGCCGCGAAGGAAGCGACGGCGAAAGAATCGGAAACGAAGGACGCCGCGGTGAAAGAATCCGCGCCGGCCATTCGCGGCTCCTAGTTCCATGTGTGTAAATTGACGAAATAAATAAACGACTGCCGATCGCGCGCTGGAAATTGGCGAGATCTGGCAGTCGTTTTTTTTTTGCGCTTCTTGTCTCAAAATACGACACGTAGTACTCAAACGTACTAGTCCTACGCGGTTGCAAAGAGTTGCATATCTAGAGCACATTCAGCGAAATAGCACTACCCATGTACCCTCGGCATGGTCTAGTATTCGCTCCGAAATGGGGCATAGGCGATGCTCCTTGGAGGAGGAGCGGTTTTGAGCCTCCCCATCTGAAACTCATATCAACGCTTGGCGCTGTTTTCAAAGGGTTTGCCACTTGCTGTTGGCTGAGCTGTAGCCGAAAGTGTAGGAAGTCGCTCAGCTGCACGCAGGCGTCTACCCTTTGAAGAGTCCGTTGCCTTTGGAAGAGCGATTGCTGCTTTTAGATACGGGGAAGTGTTGTACTTCAATCTTGGCATGGAGGATCAGTGGGGATGACGGAGCGTCGCATGGCACGCCGGTACGACTTATCGCTACCGGTAAACGTTCGCCTGCCGATCAATCGAGAGCCGGGTACGCACAACGGTCAGACACGCGATATCTCGACACGCGGCGTTTACTTTATGATGCAGAAAGACCTTGCTCCCGGCACCGAAGTTGATTTCACGCTCACTTTGCCGGCGGAAATTACACGCGGTACCGAAGTCTTCGTGCGCGCTCACGGCCGTGTGGTTCGCGTGGACAAGCAGGACGACGAAGCGCGTGAAACGATTGGCGTAGCGGCAGTCATCGAACGCTACGATATTATTCGCGGAGAAGCTTCACCCATTTAGGATTTTTCTCTGCTGTATCAGCAATGCTGTTCGTGTGGTTTTGTTTGCCATGGTTTTAAGCCTCCGATCAGAATCGCGAATGCGGTTGCGCGCCGTGGCGGCGCCCGCCTCGGCGTTTCACTCTGTTCACCCGCACGCGCCTAATTTCAGTTGCATTCTTTGCGGGTATCGCCCTACCATCCGCTTCAGCCCGGCCGCCAGGAGGGTCCCATGAAGGTTGCGGACTTGATTGCTTCCCGCCGCGATGTCTATTTCATCGCTGAAGACACCACTGTGCACGATGCGGCGCGCTATCTGCGCGATAAACAAGTGCGCGCCGTCGGAGTGTGCGATCAACACGGCGTGTTGCTGGGAGTCGTGTCGCAAAGCGACGTCTCCGATAAGGTCGCGGCCGAAAACAAGTGCCCGGCCTGGATGCGTGTTTCGGAAATCATGACGCGGCAACTGGTGAGCGCGACGCCGGATACCTCGCTCGAAGACTGTTTGCGACTGATGGAACAGCACAGTATCTACCACCTGGTGGTTTTGGACCATGCCAAGGGCTTTCGCGGCATGATTTCCGTGACCGACCTGCTGCAGCTATTTGCCTCGGACCAAAAAGCCCGCGCGGACATGCTGGAGTCATTGATCTTTCCGCAACGCTGAAGGCGCAGAGATTTCATTCGAATCGCCTGGCTCGGCTCTTGGCAGTCTCCCGGTGGGTTCCGGCGCGGAAACACTCTGGCAATTCAGCCGAATTGCCGGCCGGGCCAGCTGGGAAGACCAGTTCCCGAAAGTGCCTAGCATTTTCTGACGACAGTACTAAGTTCCGCTGTTGCCTACCTGTTTGGTACTAGGGCTTGGAACCTTCCCCACCAAGCTATCTTCCTAAGAAACAATCAATTACAAAAATCCGCGGCTCCGAATTTACGGCCTCAAAGTACCAGGGCTTTTCGCACGTTTGGCGGTCGGTGTGCAATATTCTTGTCGGGGGCGCGGCAGTAGCCCTACTCAAGCTTACTGGATACCAATGGCATCCGCCGCTGAAGCAAAGCTAGTACCGCCTGCCCAAACCGCCGAATTACCCCCTGCGCACATCTATTTTGGCCCGTCCGAGGCCATGCAAGCCGTCCGGCAACGCGTCGAACGCGCCGCTGGCCTTAACGTACCGATCCTCGTGCTGGGTGAAAGCGGCACGGGCAAAGAAGTTCTGGCGCGCTTTATCCATGAACGCTCCCCGTGGAATCAGGGTCCCTTCGTCAAAGTGAATTGTCCGGCGATTCCAGCTACCCTGATCGAAAGCGAGCTATTCGGATTTCAGAAGGGCGCGTTCACTGGCGCGCACGCCGCGAAACCCGGCCGCATGGAGCTGGCGCAAGGCGGGACGCTCTTCCTAGACGAAATTGCGGAGATCGATTCCAGCCTGCAGGCAAAGTTGCTGCACGTCCTGCAGGATGGTCATTTCACGCGCATCGGCGACCAGGAGGAACGGCGCATGGACGCGCGCGTCATCTGCGCCACCAATCGCCTGCTGCATCAAGAAATCGCGCGTGGCGGCTTTCGCGCTGATCTTTTTTACCGCATCAACGTGATCACCATCACGCTGCCGTCCCTGCGCAACCGCCGCGACGACATTCCTTACCTGGTGGACTATCTCCGGCAACTTTTCAACCGCCGTTTCCAGCGCGAAGCTGCGCCGGTCTCGCGCGAAGCGTTGCAGCTGCTGCAACAGCGCGAGTGGCCGGGGAACATCCGCGAGCTCGAGAATTGCATGGCGCGCTACGTGATCCTCGGTTCCGAGGAAGCTTTTCATAGCGACCGCGATCCTTCCGCGGAAAAGAAACCGCTGCATATTTCCTACGAGATGAACGAAGAAGGAAACATTCCGCTCAAGCACATCGCGCAGCAGGTCACGCGCCGTATGGAGCATGACGTCATCTTGAAAGTCTTGCAGGCCAATCATTGGAATCGCCGCAGAACCGCAGAAGTCCTGAAAATCAGCTACCGCGCGCTGCTTTATAAGGTGCGCCAGGCCGGCCTCCCGGCAAAGCGGCCGTCGCGCAGGAGTGATCCATCCGCCGGTGAACTCGCCGAATCGTCTTAGCACCTCTACCCTGCAGTCTCGGCTGCTAAGTCCATAGCTTTAAGAGGGCTTGCCGTTGTTTGCTTGCCGGATTGCAGCCCCGCCCTCATCAAAGCTTCACTTGGCAGGCCTTGAAATTCACGCTGCGCGGACCCGTGTCTGGTATGAAATCCGCTCCTCCATCTTTCTTGCCCCTGCGCGCCAATTCCGCTAGCCTTAGCTACGATGGTTAAGGCGACCGCAAACTCCAAATTACTAAAGGTCTGCATTCTTTCCCCGCATCCGATGGTGCTGGAGGAATTCCGCCGATTGCTCACCGATTCCAATTTTCAGCTGGTGATCCGGCAACTCGACTCCATGCTCGCGCCAGATCTGCGCAACCTGGAAGTGCCGCGAGCTTCGGTCTATGTAATTGATGCGCATGCGGCGCGGCAAGCTACCGGCGCATTGCTCGGCAATATCCTGGATCACAATGCGGCCGCTCGCCTGCTCGTGGTGGGCGACAATCTGAAGGAAGCGGACAGCTATACGCTGCTTCGCCAGGGCGTCAAAGGCATTCTGAATTACAAGGAAGCTCGCGAGCAGCTTCCGCGCGCGCTTCCGCTGGTCGCTTCCGGCGGTTTCTGGGTGCCGCGCGAAGTCCTCTCGCGCTTTGTGGATTCGATTTTGAGCACTACGCAGGGACGCCGTTTGCGCGGAGATTCCCCTGCGGAATTGAGCCGCCGCGAGCAGGAAGTCCTTGCCGGACTGCTGGAAAATCTGGCCAATAAGGAAGTCGCGGACCGTTTGCACATTTCCGAGCGCACGGTGAAATTCCACGTTTCCAACCTGCTGGCTAAATTCGGTGTTCGCCGCCGCGCGGACTTGATCCTGCTCTGCTACCAGCGGCGCGGTGCGGGCGTCTAATTCCGCACTTCGTTATAACCACATGGCTTTCGCGCAGTGGCTGTGACTCCCGCTTCGTTACGCTGTTATAATCTTGCTCCCGCATTCTCTCCGTCCGGAGCGTGCGCGCTATTTATGGCTACCTTCTCGCTTGAAAATTTTGGTTGTCGCGCTACCGAGGCAGACGCTGCGGCCATGCGCCGCGCTCTTCGCAGCGCCGGATGGAGCATGCTCGATCAGCATGGCGCCTGCGACGTCGTGGTGCTCAACACCTGCACCGTGACATCGGCTGCCGATTCGCAGGCGCGCGATGCGGTGCGCAAAATTCATCGCGAGAATCCGGCCGCGCGCATCGTGGTTACTGGTTGTTATGCTCAGCGCGCGCCGGAAGACCTCGCGCAGCTTCCCGGGGTTTGTTGGGTGGTCGGAAATTCCCAGCAGGCAGAAATTCCGCGGCTGCTGCGAAACTTGTTAGCGCCGAACGCGGACACGCCGAGCGCTGTGGGCGCTGGGGCAAATTCTTCTCGCGAATCGCTGCACTCCGCGCCCGCGCGAGATTTCGTTCCGCTCGCAACCCTCGACTCTGAACCCATGTCGCTCGCGCGCGGCCCCGCCAAAATCCTCACGGGAGATATCTTCGAGCAGACATCGATGCAGGTCAGCCCGCTCGAAGCCGTTCCGGCCGACCGCACCCGGCCCATCCTGAAAATTCAGGATGGCTGCAACAATCGCTGCTCCTACTGCGTCATCCCCTTCGTTCGCGGCCGCAGCCGCAGCTTGCCGCCGGACGAAGTGCTGCAGCAAACGCGACAACTGGTTGCCGCAGGCGCGAAGGAAATCGTTCTCAGCGGAATTAATCTCGGTTCTTACGGCCGTGATCTGACGCCGCGCGCGGAGCTCGCTGATTTGGTGCGGCGCATTCTGAGCGAAACGGCGCTCGAGCAGCTGCGTTTCAGCTCCATCGAGCCGCAGGACGTCACGGAAGATTTCGTCGCGCTCGTGGCCGCGTCACCGCGCATCGCTCCGCATTTTCATGTGCCGCTGCAGTCCGGCTCAGACCGCATCCTGCGCGCCATGCATCGCTGGTACCGCGCGGCACACTACGCGGAACGAATCGAGCGGATTCGTAGCGCGCAGCCGGACGCGGCGATCGGCGCAGACGTAATCGCTGGCTTCCCTGGCGAAAGCGGCGAAGATTTCGCCGCTACCTTCGATTTTATCGCGCGCTTGCCGTTCACTTATTTGCACGTGTTCTCCTTCTCGGCTCGGCCCGGCACGAAAGCCGCCGATCTCGGCGCACCGGTTTCGCCGGCAGTCATTCGCGACCGCGCGCGCGCGTTGCGTGCTCTCGGCGAGCGGAAGGCCGCGGCTTTTCGCGCCCTCCAGGCAGGGCGAAATGTGTGCGCTCTCACGCTGGCGCGCGGTGGCGACAACTGGACTCAAGCATTGACGGGCAATTATCTGAAAGTGCGTGTGGAAGGGCGCCGGCCGGCGAACATCTGGTGCCAAGCGCGTATCCAAGCCGCGCCGGAAGCGGTGGAACGCGAGGAAGAGTTCAGTTCTCGAAGATAACTTCAGCCAGCGCGAGATTCCCGCTGTGCGTGATGGAAAGCGAGATGTTTTTCACACCCAGCTGCTTGGCGAATTCACCCGCCACTCCGTCGAGACGCAGCGACGGTTTGCCGGTCGGCTCGCGCATCACTTCGATATCCCGCCAGCGCACGCCGAAGCGCCAGCCCGTTCCCAGCGCTTTCATCGCCGCTTCTTTCGCGGCGAAACGCCCCGCATAGCGCTCGAATTTGCCGCGAAAACTTTCGCAGTATGCCACTTCAGCCGGTGTGTAGAGCCGCTCCAGAATCGGCGCTCCGTGCCGCGTCAGCGCCGCTTCGATGCGGTCAATCTCCGCGATGTCGAGTCCCAGACCGACGATCACATGCGCCTCGCTTCCGAATCGTGCGTTAGAATGCATTCTGCGTCGCGGTGCGATTATACCTAGATTGAATGCGCGCAGCGATTTCGCTTGAGGCGCGAATCAACGAATATGCCCACTGGTCCTGCAAAGAAAAAAACGCCGCCGCGAAAAGTCACGGCGAAAACTGCGCATCATCCCGCGCACTGGAAATTGCGCCGCAGCGGCGGCTTGCAAACCCTGGGAGCGCCGCCGCTCGCCCGTATCGGCTGGCTCGTTCACGGATTCAGCACCCGAGCTGGCGGAGCAAGCGAACTTGCCGAGAATCGCGGTACCTCCGGCGCCAAGAAAAACAGTGCCTCAGAAAACGTACTCAACCTGGGATTCACGGACTGGGATTCGCGCGAGCGCGTCCTGCAAAATCGCGCGCAATTCTTCTTAGCTCTTGGCGCAAGCAAGATGCGCGCCGTTGCTTTGCGCCAAATTCATTCCGACATCGTGCATGTGGTGAGCGCCGCGGAAACCAGGCAGGGCGAACAAGCGCTGCAAGGCGACGCCCTGATCACCCGCGAGCCTGGCGTACTGCTGACGATCCAGACCGCGGATTGCATTCCCATACTGCTTGCGGATACCAGGCAGCGCGCCGTCGCCGCGATTCATTCCGGCTGGCGCGGCACGGCGCAGCGCGTTGCCGAAAAAACTCTCGGCCGCATGCGAATGGAATTTGGCACGCGCCCGCAAGATGTGATTGCCGCGCTGGGCCCGGGCATTAGCGCTTGCTGCTACGAAGTCGGCCACGAAGTAGTGAAGGAATTCACCGCAAAATTTTCCAACGCTCGAGACTGGTTCACAGGCCCGTTCGATGCGCTCGAAAATGGCGATAACGATCCCAACTGGCTGCCCTGGCTCACCATGCGTCCGCCCGGACATGCGCCGCCCGCTCCGCGCGCCCATCTCGATTTGATCGCTGCAAATCGCGGGATTCTTGCCGGCGCCGGGATCGCGCCCAAAAATATTCTCTCTTCCGGCTTCTGCACGGCATGCCGCCGCGACCTGTTCTTCAGTTACCGCCGCGAGCACTCGACGGGCCGTCTGATGGCCGCGATCGGAATTCGTTCTTGACTTGCGGCGAGCTCGGCGATGCCGCAGCGGGCGGGGCTGCCGATTCCAGCAGCGCCAGTTGCCCGCATGCCGCCATTACATCCTGCCCGCGCGAGTAACGCACAAACGCCCGCACGCCTTTCTCCTCCAGAATGCCGCGAAATTCTTCAATGCGCGCTTCCTCGGGCTTGCGGTACGGCAGCTCTCCCGGATTCCACGGTATCAAATTGACTTTCGCGCGCAAATTCGCCAGCAGTTTCGCCACGCGCCGAGCATCTTCCGGAGCATCGTTAAATCCGCCGAGCAGCACATATTCGAACGTCAAGTGTTCCCACGGCCGCAGCGGATAGCGCGCGCACGCTGCGAGCAAATCCTCGATCGGATATTTGCGATTGATGGGCATGATTTTGTCGCGCTGTTCATTCGACGACGCATTCAGCGAAATCGCCAGCTTCGGCCGCACTTTTTCACCGCCCAGCCGCTCCATAGCGGGAATAATCCCGCTGGTGGAAAGCGTGGTGTGCCTGGCCGTGATCGCCATGCCGCTTGCATCGAGCAGGATTCGCAGCGCCGCCATGACCGGCTCGTAATTCAATAGAGGTTCACCCTGGCCCATGAGCACGACGTTTGTCTGCGGCTTCAGGCTGGCGCGATTTTCGTGCAGCGCAATCAGCACTTGCCCGACAATTTCCCCCGCCGTGAGATTACGGATCAGCCCGAGCGTAGCGGTCAGGCAAAAATGGCAATCCACAGCGCAACCGGCCTGCGTCGAGATGCAAATCGTCTGGCGATTTTCTTCGGGCATGAAAACCGTCTCGATCGTCGCGGACTTCCTGGCCTTCGCCTCGCCGCTCGCTTCCGCCGCGGGCAACGCCAGCACGTAACGCACGGTAGCGTCATCGGATTGGTAGCGGCGCACGATCTGCGGCAGCCCGATCACAGTCTCGCGCGCCAGTCGCTCGCGCAGCGCCAGCGGCAAATTACTCATGTTCGCGACGTCGAACCGCCGCTCGGCGTAAAGCGCGCGGTACATCTGCGCGCCGCGATAGGCCGGCTCACCCAGCGATTGCAGGAACGCCCGCAGCTCTTCCGCAGATTGGCCCAGCAGATTCACCGGAACGCGGGTGTTGTTCGCAGGCATCTTACGATCATGATAGCACGCGGCCCCGCGCTGATTTTTCGCTGCCAGCCCCGTCGCGCAGCGATATAATGGAGCGTTTGAGTTTCGCATCTGCACCAACCGGGAGGCGCGCCAATGACCACCGTGACGTCAACGGAAAATAAAAGGCCGATGGAAGTGGTCAGCATTGATGAATGGGTGAAGCAGCTCGGCGCCATCCCGAAAAAAGAATTCACGATTCCCCACGTGCTGGATTTTGTCCAGCGCAAAGCCATCCAGCCGGAGACGCTGGCTCCCTACATTTTTTACGCCAATAGCCATTACACGCGGAACCTGATCTACAAATGCGAACTGTTCGAAATCCTCGCGATCTGCTGGAACATCGGCCAGGTCAGCCGCATCCACAATCATCGCGGCCAGAATTGCTGGATGGTCACGCCCATCGGCCGGCTGCGCGTGCAGAATTTCCGCGTGGAAAATCTGGACACCGCGCGCGGAAGCTGCAAGCTGGTCCCCTCGGATTCTTACCTCATGGACGCAACGCATCCCGCCGTGGTGCGCCCCGAAGAGCCCGTGCACCAAGTGCAAAATCTGCAGGAATACAATCAGCCCTCCACCAGCGTGCACATTTATTCTTATCCATACGACTCCTGCGAAGTGTATTCCATGGATAAAGGCGCATACGCCGATGTGCCGCTGCATTATTCCAGCGCATACGGCAAGCTTTTGCCGGACGAGAAATTAACCTAGGTCTGCTGCCCACGGGGGTGGCCGCACACCGCGTCTGCCGCGGAAATGCGCGTCGCCGCAAGGTTCACAATGCGCAATAAAACAATCGTCGCGTCCATGACATTTGTGGTCCCACCATGCCACAATGGAATCAGACAACAACATGCCCGACACAAATCATAAGGTCCATACGGAGACCCTTCCGAATGGGCTCGTCGTCATCACCGAGCCCATGGAGCATGTGCACTCCGTTTCGGTGGGCATTTGGCTGCGCACCGGCTCGCGCTGCGAACCTCCCGGGCTAAACGGCATTTCGCATTTCATCGAGCACATGGTTTTCAAAGGCACCACGCGGCGCACTGCGGAAGATATTGCGCGCGAAGTGGACAGCGTTGGCGGCATGCTCGATGCCTTCACCTCCAAGGAAATGGTTTGCTTCAACACGCGCGTCCTCGACGAACATCTGCCCAAAGCCTTCGACGTGCTGGCCGACATGGTTCTGGACCCGAAATTTGCCGACGACGAAATCGATCGCGAGAAGTCCGTGATTCTGGAAGAAATTCGCATGACCCAGGACAATCCCGAAGACCTGGTCCACGAACTCTTCACCCAGAATTTCTGGTCGCCGCACGCGCTGGGCAAACCGATTCTGGGTACCCCTGAAACCGTTTCCGCCTTCACGCGCGATACGCTGCGCACCTGGTTCAAGCAAAGATACGCGCCGAACAATATGGTCATCACCGCCGCGGGCCATCTAACGCACCAGCAGCTGGCGGACCTGGTTTCGGAACGCTTCGCGAAAGGCACCTCCGCCGGCGAAGACGCCGCCGAAGCCACGCCGCAGCCCGCTTCGCACGTCACGCTGCGCACCAAGCACGAGCTCGAGCAAGTCCACATCTGCATGGGCGTTCCGGCGCTGCCCATGACCGATCGCCGCCGCTTCGGCGTCGCCGTGCTCAACAACGTTCTGGGCGGCGGGATGTCTTCGCGCCTGTTCCAGAATATTCGCGAGCGCCAGGGTCTGGCGTACGCAATTTTCAGTGAACTTAATTCCTACCGCGATGCCGGCGCGCTCTCGGTCTACGCCGGCACTTCGCTGGACACCGCTTCGCAGCTGGTGCGCTCCGTGCTCGATGAATTCCGCCGCTTGCGTGATGAACCGCTCAGCGCTCCGGAACTGCGCCGCGCCAAAGACCATCTGAAAGGCGCCACGTTGCTCGCGCTCGAAGGCAGCGGCCAGCGCATGAATAGCCTCGCGCGCTATCACATGTACTTCAAACGCCACTTCACCGCGCAAGATCTGATTGCGCTGCTGGAAAGCGTCACGGTAGAAGACGTCCAGCAACTCGCCCGCGAATTCTTTCAGCCCGGGCGCATGGCAGCCTCCGTCGTCGGCAACCTCAACGGCTTTGAACTCACCCAGGATCAGCTCGCGATCTGATTTTCTGAAATCCTGAAGAGCGTCCATCGCAGTGATACGCCGGCAGCCTAGTTTCTTTTGCGCGACTTCGTATTGACGGCAGCGCGCTACTTTGCCATCATCCCATTGCGCTGTCGCGCGCAACTGTTTGTGGTTGTTGCCACGATTCGCGGGGGAAGCGTATCTCGTTTCGCGTATCCATTCTGGCGTCTGGAAGCACGGGCAACTCCACGTTGCTCGAATCGGGGTGCACGACTCTCCTGATTGACGCCGGACTCGGGAAAAAAGAAATGTTGCGGCGCTTTGAAACCCTGGGCCGCGCGTGCCCCGATAAAGTCGACGGCATCCTGGTCACCCACGAGCACAGCGATCACTCCAACGGTCTTGCGCAAATGTCCCGCGAGTGGAAATGCCCTGCCTACCTCACCGCCCCGACGCATCGCGAAATCCAGAAAATGTTTGGCGACGGGCCGAAAACTAAAATCGAGCGCGTGGAATACATCCGCCCCGGAATTAAATTCGTAATCGGCGACATCGAAATCACCGCATTCACTATTCCGCACGATGCCGCTGACCCCGTCGGCTACGTCTTCTGCGCCAACGGCAAAAAAGTCGCCATCGTCACCGATCTCGGCTATATGCCCGAGCTGGTGAAGCATCATCTGCGCGAAGCCGACTTTCTGATCCTGGAATCCAATCACGATCTGGAGATGTTGAAGGTCGGGCCTTACCCCTGGTACATCAAGCAGCGCGTGATGAGCCGCACCGGCCATCTTTCCAATTCCATCGTCAGCGAATTTCTCGCCGATTCCGAAGTCTTCGACGGACGCGCGCTCCACCTGGTCCTGGCGCACGTTTCCGAGCAGAACAATACTCCCGATCTAGCCCGCATCTGCGCCGAAGAGGCGCTTGGCCGCCGCCCCGGCGAATTCGCTTTTCGCGGCACCTTGCACGTCGCGTCGCAACGCATTCCCCTCGGCCCCTTCGAGCTATAGTCTTTGCGCTTCCACCGCTTAGCGGGATTCTTCGCGCTGCGCTAAACTGCTGTAGAACAAATCGTGTACGGCGCGCGATCGTCCCGTCTCCAGGTCGGCGTCGCGCACAATTTCGAGCCGCGCGTCGAATAAGTTCTCTGCGCTCATCGCCACTCCCGGCGCTACTTCGATCCGAACCAGCTCGGCGCCGCGGTGCCCTTCGCCGGCGGCTTGTTGCAAGGCGCTGCACTGATAACACATGCCCGTTTTATTGATCAGCGCGCAAAGGCCGTGGTAATCCTCGATCATCTTTGCGCGCCCCGCCGATAGACGGTGGCGGTAGACTGGCTCGGAAACGCCTAGGATTGCTGCCGCTTCTTCTCCGGTAAATCCCAGGACTTCCTTCAGCATCAACGCAGCCTGTTCTTCCGGCGGCAACGTGCGCGCAATACAAGAAAAACAAAACGCGATGTGCTCGCGAATTTCGAAGCTGAATCCCGGCTGCTGCATCAACGCTGTCAGTTCCTGGACTTTCTGCGGATCAGCGATGGCTTCCTTCTCACCGATCAATTGGGCTTCCGCGCGCCAGCGCTTCTTCGCGCGCAAATGGTCCAGACAAACATGCGTCGCGATACCGAAGAGCCAGCTTTTGAACCGCGCCTCGCCGCGATACGTGCGTATTCCTTCCAGAACTCGCACCAGCACGTCCTGCAACAGATCCTCGGCGTCCTGCCGCAGCGTCACCATCCGGTAGATGTAGCCAAAAAGCGGTTTGCGCCACGGTTCCACCAGCGACCCGAACGCCTGGCTGTCTCCTTGCCGCGCTTTTTCCACCAGCTGAGCTTCTTCCTGCAGTGCAATTTCCGGCAGCGGATGCACGGCCATTTTTTCTCCCCTTAAAAACGATGGAGCCGCGCCAGTTTACTACGGGACTGGAAACCGGCGCGGCTCGCTGCGCTGCTGCGACGCTCTAGGACGACATCAGCGCCTGGGCCAGCTGCAGCCGGTTGCCGGAAGGATCGCGAAACGTCGCCAGCTTCACGATGCCGGGAATTTCTTCGATCTTGCCTTCGAATTTAACGCCGGCTGTTTCCAAGCGTTTGTGTTCACGCTCGATGTCCTCCACTTGCAGCACGATCGTCGCTCCCGGTTCTTTGCCGGCATGCGGATGAACGGCAAGGCCGATGCTCTCTTCGCCTTCGGCACCTGCGAACTCCGCCCACTCGAGCGCTTCAAACGTTTTCTTGAGACCGAGCACGTTGCCGTAAAACTTCTTTGCGCTTTCAAAATCGTTTACGCTGAACCAGGAAAGTCTCACTTTCATTGTTTTGCTCCTCCGATTGAATTGGGCCTGCTATCCATTAAGTCGTTTGGCGCGAGAATTTCCGCCAAAACCTTGAAACAAAGCAGTTTGTCTCACTCCACACGAGCCGACCGGGCGCTTCGCTCACGCACGCTAGTTCAGGTATCATGGCAATGGCAATTCTCCCCGCCATGGGCGGGAGTTCGTCGCGGACTTTGCAGAAGGCTCGGGTTTCGCTAGTACGCAATTGCCGAGGGGGCTCGATTTGATCGCACGCTACACCCGCCCAGAAATGGGCCGCGTCTGGAGCGAGGAAAATCGCTTTCAGAAATGGCTGGAAGTCGAGCTGGCCGCCAGCGAAACGCTCGCCGAAGCCGGCGTGGTGCCGCGACAGGCTGCGGCTACCTTGCGCCAGCGCGCTCGCGTGGATGTCCCGCGCATCAACGAAATCGAAGCAAAAGTCCGCCACGACGTAATCGCCTTCACCATGGCCGTGCAGGAATCGGTTGCCGACGCCGAGGCTGCGCGCTGGCTGCATTATGGTCTTACTTCGAACGACGTGGTGGACACCGCGCAAGCGCTGCTTATTCGCGAAGCATCTCATCTCATCGAGGAAAAAATCGAAGCGCTCGGCGAAGTCTTGGAACGCCGCGCCTGGGAATTCAAAGACACGCCGCAAATCGGACGTAGCCACGGCGTTCACGCCGAGCCGATTAGCTTCGGCCTGAAGATCGCCAACTGGTACGCCGAAAATCGCCGCGACCTTGCGCGCTTTCAGGTCGCCGCGCAACAAATCGCCGTGGGCAAGATTTCCGGTGCGGTGGGCACCTGCACCCATCTCGGGCCGGAGATCGAACAAAAAATTTGCCATCGCCTGGGCCTTGCCACCGCGCCGATTACTTCACAAGTGATTGAACGCGACCGCCACGCGCAATATCTCACGACGCTGGCTGTCGTCGCTGCGTCACTGGAACGTATCGCGCAGGAAATTCGCCATCTGCAACGCACCGAAGTGCGTGAGGTCGAAGAGCCGTTCGGCGGCGAGCAGCGCGGCAGTTCTGCGATGCCGCATAAGCGCAATCCCGTCTCGAGCGAGCAAATCTGCGGGCTGGCTCGCGTGGTGCGCGCAAATTCTCTTGCCGCCCTGGAAAATGTCGCGCTGTGGCACGAACGCGATATTTCGCACAGCTCGGTCGAGCGCGTCATTCTTCCCGACTCCACAATCCTCGTGGATTACATGCTGCATCGCACCAGCGAAATCGTCGCCAAGATGAAAGTGTTTCCCGAGCGCATGTTGCGCAACCTCAACTCCACGCACGGTCTGGTTTTTTCCGGGCAACTGTTGCAGGATTTGGTCGAACATGGTGCGCCGCGCGAAGACGCCTACCAGTGGATCCAGGCGCATGCCATGGCTGCGTGGGAATCCGAAACCAGCTTCCAGGATCGCGTTGCCGCCGATGCCAATATCCGGAAATTTCTCGACCAGCAGGCTCTTGCGCACACCTTCAGCCTGCAGCGGCAGTTGCGCGCCGTGGACGCGATCTTCCTGCGCGTGTTTGGCGCCAAGTCCGCCGTCGCCGTCTGACCCTAGCGCTTCGCCGCGAAACTCTCTGCAGGGATTTGCAAGCAATCGGTGGCTACGGGTAGTAAGGCCACGCCTCAGACTTCACGATTAATTTTGCGTAGGGAATGGGATCGCTCGCGGGTTTTGCGCCAGGTGTGGCGTTCACTCGCGCGAGCGCCAGCTGGGCTTCTGCGAAATTCGGATTCAGTTGAATCGCCGCGCGCAAATTCTGTGACGCTGCCTGCGTGTAGCCAAGCTCGTCCGCCGCAATCCCCTGAATATAATGTTGTTTCCACTGCTGTTCTTTATCCTGAGTCGCCGCCCGGGAAATTTCATTCATTGCCTGTGTCGGCTCTCCGGCGCCGAGATAGGCGAGCGCTAGATTATGTTCGATGGCGGTCGCATCAGGGTCCAACTGCAGCGCATGTTCCAACGGCAAAATCGCGGCGCCCGGATCGTTCTGCTCGAGCAGCCAGTCGCCCAGCAGGGCCTGCGCGTGCACATTGCCCGGCTGCATTTGCACGGCCGTTCGCATCTCGGTAATGGCCTCGTCCATGCGTCCCGCCGCCGCGCGCGAAACGGCTTTTCCGTACTGCGCGCTGGAAAGATTTCGGGCGTGCACTGGCTGCAGTCCGGCGATCAGCGCGATCGCGCATCCCACCGCGATCCAGATTATCTTCGACGTTCGCGAATCGCCGGTAGCCTTCTCATCCGTTGGCGTTGCAGGCATACCTTCTCCGATGCCGCTAAAATGATCCGTCCTGCCAGCAAAACGCGGTAGGAGCGCTCCGAGGACTAATCCCGCTGCCAGTCCGCCCAAGTGTGCCGAATTGTCGATGTGCCCGCTGGCCGCGCCAATCGAAAGATTCAGCAAGATGAAAACCGCGAGGCTCCGCAAATTTTGCTGTACCAAGCTTGCGGGAATGGCGGCCTTCTTCAGCACCAGATAAGAAACAAACGCACCCGCAATTCCGAAAATAGCGCCGGAAGCTCCGGCCGAGGCGCGCCACGGATTCCACGCCGTGCTGACGGCGCTGGCCGCCAGCCCGCAGAACAAATACGTAACGCTGAACGCCAGCCGCCCCATCATCGGTTCCAGAGCGACCGCCAGATTCCGCAGGCACCACATGTTCAGAGCAATGTGAAAAAAGCCAAAGTGGACGAACATGGACGTGAACAGCCGCCACCACTGGCCGCTCAACGTCAGGGGTCCAAAATCCGCGCCCCACCGGATCGCCTGCGCCACGCTCGGATCCGTCCAGGAAACGCCCGACAAACCCATCGCCACATATACCAGCACATTCACCGCGATGATGACGCGCGTCACCAGCGGCAAAGTCTGAATGAATCCCGCGAAACCGCTTGGAGCGCGCCGCCCCTGCGTGATTGCATTGGCGGCCATTGTGGCCCGCGCCGCGCGGCATTCCCGGCACTCGGAGGCGACGTTCGACCCCAGCGAAAATCCGCTGAAGGATTTGCCGCAGCTGGGACAGGTGGGCATGTTAGAACGCTTGCTCCTCGCCTTGCTCGATTCGCTGGAAAACGAAAAAGCCGGTCACAAACTAACTGACTCGCCTGGTCAATTCAACAATACTTGATGGCCGGCATGGTGCAATGCAAAACAAGCAAGAGACTCGCGAATTGACTTCAGCGGGATGCCAGCATAAAGTCGCCAGACTTTCTCGCGTGGAACGGATCACGAGGCGCGTTCTTGCGCTTCTTTTCAGGACATACAGCGATGAAATGGACCCGCAAGTCCCAACGACAATCCTTGGTCGTTCTGTTCTTGGCAGTCTTATTCTCCGGTGCGGCTTTGTCGGACGAATGGAAGGCGCGTCACGGGTTGGTGCTGCCGCCCGGCGCGCCAGACTTGGGAGTTCCCGCCGCGCCCGATGCCGTATTTCTTTCAGGGCCGCAAACTTCCGATCAAACGGAAAAATGGCGCGCAGGTATCAAGCAATGGCGCAAAGATCGCCTGGCTGAATATCAGTACCACGACGCCACGCTGTACCAACGCCCCGAACTCGCCTGGACTCAGCACGTCTTTTCCCAGTGCCAATTGCTCGTCTGGGACCGTTCTTTTTACGATCCCGATAAACGCGAATACACCGTGGACACTTTTCTCGCGGACCTCGAGCGGCGCATCGGCCCGATTGACTTGGTGCTGATTTGGCCGGTGTATCCGAATCTGGGCGTGGACGACCGCAACCAGTTCGACTTACTGCGCGACCTGCCGGGCGGAATTCCCGCGTTGCGCCAGGTTGTCGAACAGTTTCACCGCCGCGGTGTGCGTGTCATGTTTCCGATTCTGGCCTGGGATACCGGGACGCGCGATGAAGGCGCGCCGCCTTCGACCGCATTTCCACAGCTGCTGAAAGAAATCGGCGCGGATGGAATTAATTTCGACACGCTGGAAAGCGTGCCGAAGGATTTCCGCGCTTCGTCCGACGCGATCGGCCATCCCCTTGCGCTCGAACCGCAATTTGCCGTTCATGACGCTTCGCTCGCCTGGAGCAATATCAGCTGGAACGATTGGGTGACTTGGGAAGACGTGGCGTACCCGTTCATCCCCATGGTCAGCAAAGCGAAGTGGCTGGAGCCGCGGCACACCGTCGACGTCACCGACCGTTTCACGCGCGACAAGACCGACAGCTTGCAACATGCCTTCTTCAACGGCGAAGGCTACGCCACGCTCGAGAATTTGTGGGGCTTCTGGTACGGCATGACGCCGCGCGACGCCGAGACGGTCCTGCGCATTACGAAAATCGAGCGCGCGTTTCCAGAGAATCTTTCCAGCGCCGAATGGGAACCGCATGTGCCAACGTTGCAAGCCGGAGTTTTCGCCAGTGCTTTTCCCACGGCGAATTCGACGCTCTGGACGATCGTGAATCGCAACGAGTACGACCTCACCGGCGAGCAGCTTCGCGTTCCAGTGCGCCGCGGCGTGCGTTATTTCGACCTGTGGCACGGAGTCGAATTGCTTCCCGGCGCGAACGGCGCACACGCTACGCTCTCCTTTACGATTGACGCGCTCGGCTTTGCCGCCGTCCTCGCCACTTGGGAAAACTCCGCGTCCGCCGACGCGTTGCCAGAACTTCTGAAAGTCATAGCCGCGCGTTCCGCCCAGCCCCTCGCCGCATATTCGCGTGAGTGGAAATTCGTCCCGCAGACCATGGTCCCCTCCGCGCCAACGCACGCGCCTGCCATGGCCCCGACGGGCATGGTGCGCATTCCCGAAGCCGACTACGATTTCGCAGTGCAAGGAATTGAAATCGAAGGCGGTAACGACCCCGGGGTGGACGTGCAATATCCCTGGGAAGACGCGCCGCGGCGTTTTCATCGCAAGCGCGTGCACATCTCCAGCTTTTATATGGACCGTACGCCCGTCAGCAATCAGCAGTTCAAGGAATTTCTGGACGCGACGAAATACCAGCCTGCCGACGGCCATAATTTCCTGCGCGATTGGAAAAACGGCGCGTATCCGAGCGGCTGGAGCAGCAAACCGGTGGCTTGGGTTTCGATCGAAGACGCGCGCGCGTATGCCGCATGGGCCGGCAAGCGCCTGCCGCACGATTGGGAATGGCAATACGCGGCGCAATCATCCGATGGCCGCACCTATCCGTGGGGAAACGATTGGAACGCACAAGCCGTTCCGCCCGCCGATCACGGTCGCACAATGCGCGCGCGAACGAATGGGTACGCCCATCCCAACGGCGCTAGCCCGTTCGGCGTACTCGACCTTGAAGGCAACATCTCACAATGGACGGATGAATTTCGCGACGCGCACACGCGCGCGGCCATCGTGCGTGGTGGCGCGTCCTATCAGCCTCGCGGTGCTGTCTGGTATTTCCCGCAAACCTATCGCCTCGACCAGCACCAGAAATATCTGCTGATGTCGCCCGGCCGTGACCGCTCCGGCACAATCGGCTTCCGCTGCGTGGTGGACGCGCCCTGATGCAAATCGCTTCGCGGCGGGTATCTTTCTTTTTTAATGATTACTGCACTCGCTGAATGTACCGCGCCTCGGAAGTATCCACCTTGATCTTGTCTCCGTTGCCGACGAAGGGTGGAACGTTGACGACCAATCCCGTTTCCAGCTTGGCGGGTTTCATCACCGCGCTGGCCGTCGCTTTCTGGATGCTCTGCTCGGTCTCGACCACCGTCAGATCCACCGTGTCCGGCAGCAACACGCCAATCGGCTTGTCGTCGTAATACTCAATTTTCACGGGCAAATTGGGGATCAAATAATCCCGCGTGTCTCCCACGATATCGTTCTGCAGCGCGAGCTGTTCGTAATTTTCGGTGTTCATGAAGTGGTGCGTATCGCCATCGCTGTAGAGATATTCGAACTGAATTTCGTCCACCACCACTTTTTCCAGCGTTTCTTCCGCGCGGAACCGGAAGTCCATCATGTTGCCGTTGCGCAAATTGCGCATCTTAGTCTGCATCGAACCGCGCTTATTTCCCGGCGTGCGGTGGTCCACGCTATACACCACGCACAGGTCGCCCTCGTGCTTGATAATCATTCCCGGGCGTAGTTGGGTTGCCTTAATCATTTCCTGCTCCTGAATTCTGGCCTGGAATTCCCCGCCCTCGGTTCGCCTCGTCTTAAAAGGTCTCGCGCTGGGCTATGGTGGCGTGTAACTCGCCCGCCGCATCGCATCGGACTGTGGCGAGCGCTTGGCACAAACGCCAAGCACTTGCTTCGGCGCGCATTTTGTCCCCTGCCGAAACAATGATTATACCGGCCCGCGCCGCACACGGTCAAACCGACAATCGGGGTCGATCATCATGGCAGGGCAGCCGGCCCGCGCTTCCGTGAGGCGGTTTTTCAACTGTTTCGAAAGCGTCGCAAGCTGCTCATCCGTCATGTGGACCTGGCCGTCCAGAGTCACGATCAATCGCCCCGAACCGGCATCGCGGAATCGGGCGTCCTGGATCGTGACGTTGCCCTGCAACACCGGCGGAAGAATTGCGCCCAGGTCCAAGCCCTTTTGCAGCGCGGAGAGGATTGCAGTCTGAATCTTATCGCGCAACAGTTCGCCCAGGTTCCCCGCGCGCAGCAGTTCGCCTAACGATCCGTCGGCTTCGATCGGCCCAAGTTCCGCCGCCAGCCGCAGTTCCGAATGATTTTCCGCAACCGAAGGCGTGAGCTTCAACTGAATTACGGCATCACCGCCAATCAGCTTTTTGACCTGCTGTTTTCCCAGCAGCTTCGCGCAGCCCCAGCATTCGTAATGAAGATGGACGACTGCGACGCTCGCCGGCTCGGCCGGAGTTAGCGTCGAATCTTCGATTTGGATGCGGTCACCGCAGCGCTCCTGTTTATCGAGTTCGGCGCTGAGCAGAGCCGTCAAATTCTGCTGCATGTCCGCCAGATCGGCCGTGAGTTCCACGCCGAGATTATTCACGCCGTGCTCTTTTGCCGCGATGGTGATGAGTCCCGAGGCTACGATCGTGATTTGCTGATCTTTGATGTTCAGCGGGATTTTTACGGGAGGGATCTTGAGGGTCAGGTTCTTATCGCTGCCGACGAGCGGCGCTGCCACAAGGACGAGAACCACTGCGATGGCGGCCACGCTTCGCCCGGAGAGATTAGGCATTCGGCAACTGCTTTTGCAACTCGGCACGATTCGTGGGCCTCCCGGTCCCGCTGTCGTTGATGAAAGCGAATCCTCGCGGGTTGCCCTGTTTCCTTGTTCAACCCGCGAGAAAAAATAGAATTGCTGGCATACGGCCTCGCTCCCCGGCGGTTCGCTCGGAGCCCGACGAAATAGTGGAACTCTAGGGTGCTTTGCGTTCAATAGATAGCATGAGTAAATTCAGACCATACGACAGCCGGTTCATTGCGGGGCTTGCTGAATTCGCAACAGCAGCGCGCGCCCGGATTCGGCATAAATATCAGGGGGATCGTGCCATGAAAACATTGCGCATGGGATTTGCGGGCTTCTACCTCGTAGCGTTGCTGCTTTCGATGACGGCATACCAGGCCGCGGCACAGGATGCCAATTTTGTCGGCACCTGGAACATGACCGTCACAGGCGGCGGTCGCGGCGGTGGTCAGGGCGGAGGCGGAAACCGCGGCGGCGGTGGCGGCGCGCAGACGCTCACCATTACAAAAGACGGCGACAAGTTCAAAGTCACTCACCAATCGCCGCGCGGCGACAACACCTCTGAGGCCACCGTTTCAGACGGCACAATTTCCTGGACCGAGCAGCGCCAGGGCCGCGACGGCAACCCCATGAAAATCGAATTTAAGGCTACGCTCGATGGCGATGCACTGAAGGGCACCATGGGCGACGGACAGTACAGCCGCGAATTTACCGCGAAGCGATCAAACTAGAACCAGTTTGGCGAAATATGCCCGACGGCCCGGGCTTCAGTGATTAGCGCAGTTGCGAGTTGGCACTGCCTCTGGATGGTTGATGGAGTAGTCCCGGCCGCCTTCTCTCGCCTTGCCTTTCGGGAACTTTTCCGCAGCCTGCGCCGAATTCTAGATGGCAATGGAAGAACGCACATCAAGGAGAATCGATGATGGGAATTTACTCCAAGGCTGCTTTTGCGGTGTTGGCTGTGGCACTGAGTTGCTCGCCGCTTCTGGCACAGGATGGCGCGCCAGATCCGCCGCCTGCACAACACCAAGGCGCGCGCGACGGGTTCGGGTCACAGCGCGGCGCAATGGGATCAGGTGAGCACGGCGGCCGCTGGGGCCATAGGCACGGCGGTTTCGGCCGGGATGGCCGCAGAGGACAGCGGCATTCAGGTTTGGCGCGTTTGCTGAACGATCCCTCCATCCGCCAGCAAGCGGGAATCACGGACGAACAGGCCGCGACGATTCGCAAGCAGGAGTTGGACTTCCGCAAGACGGAAATTCGTGGCCGCGCTGATCTCGAGGTCAAGCGTATTGACTTGAAGGCGCTGCTCGCCGCCGATAAGCCGGATCGCGCCGCGATCAACGCCAAGCTGCAGGAAGTCGGCGCGGCGCAATTGTCGCTGCAGAAATCCTCGGTTGACTATCGGCTTAGCATGCGCGAGGCGATTACCCCGGAGCAACGCGAGAAGCTTCGGCAATTGATGCGCAATCGCTGGCAGCGCGATCGCGGCCGCGGAGACCGGCAAGGCGAGGGACGCAGAGGCCAACACGGCTCCGCTTCCACGCCGGATTCGCAAGCTAAGCCGCAATCGAACGATTAGGCTGACAGAATCGCGCGCCCAGCAAAGACAAGATAACACGCAGACGGCACTGCTCCAGATCTACGCAGTGCCGTCAGGCGCGAAAGATTATTTTCCGGTGTACACGATTCGCCAGATGGTGTTCGACCCGTCGTCGGTCACCAGCAACGATCCATCCGGCGCTACGGTGAGTCCTACAGGGCGTCCCCAGACATTGCCGTTGGGTAGGACGAACCCTGTAACGAAGTCCTCGTATTCCCCGCTGGCGTGGCCGGTCTGGTGCAGCGGCACGCGAATCACTTCGTAGCCGGCGCGCGCTGATTTGTTCCACGAACCGTGCTGCGAAGCAAAAATATCGCCCTTATATTCGGCCGGGAATTGATTGCCTTCGTAAAATGCAAACTGAAGCGAAGCGTTGTGCGGTTGCAGCAATACGTCCGGCGTGATCACCTGATCTTTCAGTTCCGGGTGCTTTCCTTGGTGCCGCGGATCCTGGTGGCCGCCGATGTACCACCACGGCCAGCCATAAAAACCACCCTTTTGCACGTGCGTGATGTAGTCCGGTACCAGATTGTCGCCCAGCCCATCGCGCTCATTCACGGAACACCACAGTTCACCGGTGTCGGGACTAAACGCGATGCCTCCGCCCGCATTGCGTATGCCGTAGGCGTAGATGCTCTGATCGCTGCCGTCGGGATTGAATTCCAGAATGTCGGCGCGATTTTTTTCGCCCGGAGTGGTATCCGGATCATCCACGTTCGAACCCGATCCCACTGCGACCAGCATTCTCTTTCCGTCCGCGGTGAATTGCACCGAGCGCGTCCAATGTCCTCCGCCGTCCGGTACGTCTACAATGTGCTGCCGCGAACCGCGTGCTTTCAGATCGCCGTTCTGATATGGAAAGCGCACCACCGCGCCGATCGTGCCGATGTAAACCCATTGCGGATCGGGGCCCGGAGGATAAAACGCAATTCCGTACGGCTGCTTCAAGTTTGTCGCGAACGTTTCCGTTTGTTGCGGCTTGCCGTCCGCGCTGATTCCGCGAAAAACTTTTATATCTCCCGGCTCGCTTTCCGCGACGAAAAAATCACCGTTCGGCGCGGTCACGATCAGCCGCGGATTATTCAGCCCGCTTGCATATTGCTGCACGCTGAAGCCGGGAAGCGTTTTCGGCCACGCATCGCTCGGCCGCGCCACCACTTTGGGGCCGTTGTTGGCAGACTTTGTCGCAAAGGGCTGCGGCAAATCTTCCACCGTGATTTTGCGAACAGTGCCAGGTGCTTCGAAACGATAATCCGTAAACGGAGCGTTCGGAGGCGCTGCCGCTGGCGTGGCGCTGCTTGCGGCCGGCGCAGCCACAGCTTTTGCCGTCGGCTGCGGTGGATTCGCGCCGCCTAGCGCTTTCAGATATGTAACCAGTTGCCAGCGCTGTTGCTCGCTCAAGCTCGACCATGCCGGCATTCCATTGTTGGGATCGCCCTGGGTAACGAACCAGAAAATTGCGCCGTCCGAAGCGCTCTGGGCTGGCCCCTTCGCCACCGCCGGAATGTTGCCGGTTCCTCCGCCCGTCGGCCCGTGGCAGGAAGCGCAATGTCGCGCGAACAAATTTGCCCCAGCCTGCGCCGCCCCACGCTTGCCCAGGTACGGGTTTTTCGTTTGTTCTGCCGTGGCTGGAGCATTATGGAAGGAAGGGGTTTGCGCGGTGACCGGCAAGCAGGCGCCGATTGCCGCGAATAGAAGTACGGTTGCGTTTCGTACTAAGGCGTAAGTACGACGGTTCCAGCTCCCGCTTATAACGACGTTCAAGGTTGCCTCCCAAGCGATGGCGGATGTAATTTGCGCGCAAGTTCTATTCTCCCAACGCGCACCATTCTACATCGTCATAACCTGGAACAAAAAGCTGCGCTGCCTGCACGGTTCGGCATGCGAGGTGACGGCGAACCAATCCCGCCCTGGGCTTGCGCGCGCAGTCGATCTCGGTCGGATCCACAAATTTCGCCTGAGCGCCTCTGTTGCAGGGCGAAATTCGACACAGGCTATGCTGTTGACTAAATAGGCGCTTGCCTTAAGAAAACTGCGAAATGCCGATTTTCGCGTGCGTTTTTAGCGAAACTGTGTTACTGTTTGATTGCGCTTAATACCTCGGTTGTGTTGTGCGGCCTCTGGTGAGCAGTTGATCTGAGATTACCCGCCCTTCAGTTCTCTCCGTAAGTCTTCAGCGTAATTTAAAACAAAGACTGGCAAGACCAGTTTGCAGTGCCCGC
>DATNLN010000249.1:0-17581 GCA_035602855.1 Candidatus Acidiferrales bacterium | reverse complement strand
GCCGCGCCCAGTAAATCGCCCCCAGGCACATCGGGCACGGTTCGCAGCTCGAATAAATTTCGCAATCCGGCAATTCAAATCTCTGCAGTTTCCGGCAGGCCTCGCGAATCGCCATCATCTCCGCGTGCGCGGTAGGATCATTCGTGGCCGTAACACAATTCGTTCCCTCCGCGATGATCTCCCCACCTCGAGCGATCACCGCGCCGAACGGACCACCCCGCCCCGAGCGCACATTCTGCAACGACAACGCCAGCGCGCGCGCCATAAAGCTGTCACACATTGGATGGGCCGTTCGTTCGGGCATCAGTCCGGGTGTTGCGTTCCAACTCGCTGCCCGTGATTGTAGCGCAGCACGTCACTTCCGCAGGAATGAGAATGTCCGGAGGTTCTTTGCGTCCATACACGCAGCGGCCGCCGCCATCACACCATCGCATCACGCGTGCTTGCGCGTCGCAATGCCATCGTCGCAAAAGATCTTTCCTTCCGCCGCCAAAAATAAAGCAGCGCGCTCCCAATCAAAATCAGCGCCACGCTCAACCCCGCCCACATTCCCGGCGCGCCCCATCCCCAATGAAAACAAAGCAGCGCCCCCAGCGGCAATCCCACCAACCAATAAAAACACAAATGGCAAAGCATCGGCGTCCTCGTATCGCCCGCTCCGCGCAAAGCCCCGGTCGCCACCGTCTGCATTCCATCAAACAATTGAAAAAACGCCGCCACAAAAAGTAACTTACTCGCCACCGGAATCAACGCCTGGTCCGGCGTGTACACGCGCACAATTCCGCGCGGCACCAGCAGAAACGCAATCGCCATGCATCCCATGAACGTCGTCCCCAGCAGCATCGCGGTCCATCCCGCGCGGCTCGCCGCATGCGGATCGTCGCGTCCCAGCGCTTGCCCGACACGCACCGCCGCCGCCGCGCTGATCCCCAGCGGCACCATGTAGGTCAAGCTCACCGTATTCAACGCCACCTGGTGACTTGCGAGCGCGGCTGCCCCCAGCCTGCCGATCAGCATCGTAGCCACCGCGAACACGCCCACTTCCAGGCCAAATTGTGTCGCCGCCGGAAGTCCCAGATACACCAGCCTCCACACGCGGGGGAAATTCGGCAGCCGCGTCGCGTTGCGCAACCCCGTCTTATTCCGGTGATCGTAATAGAGCGCGTAAGCCAGCAGTACACAGGACATATAAACGCGCGCGCCGAACGTGGACCACCCCGACCCCACCGTGCCCAGCGCGCGAAATCCCAGATGCCCATACACCAGCGCCCAATTGCCCACAAGATTGATCACGTTCGCTGAGACCAGCGCGAACATCACCGGCTTCGCCAGATTCATTCCCTGCAAATAGCGCCGAAAGACAAAATAAAGCAGTAGCGGCAACGTCCCCCAATTCAGCGTCCGCAAATACGGCAGCGCCTGTTGCAAAACCGCAGCCTGTATATCCAGCGAGCGCAGCACCGGCTCGAACAGCCACACGGCTCCCATTAGAATCGGGCTGATCGCCAGGCTCAGGTAAACGCCATTCACCAGCGAGCGGTGGCAATCCTCCACGTCGCCCGCACCGTAAGAATGCGACACCAGCGTGTCCAGTCCCAGCATCAATCCCGTCCCGAAAATCGCCGCGGAATTGAACAGAATGCTGCCCAGACTCACCGCGCCAATCGCGACCGCGCTGTTCGCTTGCCGTCCCACCATCATCGTATCCACGATCGCCATGGTCATCCATCCCAGCTCCGCCAGCACCAGCGGCAGCGCCAAGCGCAGCATGGGACGCGCTTCTTCGGCGATATAATGTGTGAACAAACGTTTAATCATGAAAAATAATCCCGGCGAATTAAACGAGAACCACTTCGGGCAGGCGCAGCAGAGGTCAGCTCACGCAGTGGCGCAACAATCGCCCACAAGTTTATACTCGTTGTGGCCCGTGCGTCTCTCCCAACCGAACGCGCGCACTCATTTTTCTGCTCTTCGCAGTTGAGGTTGCAGCGGACGCCTGCTCTTTAGGCGGGTGCCTTTGACTGGGCCGTTGTAGCGGCGCAGTTCAGTGCGCCATCGGTGGTACGGCAACAACCGCCGCAACGAACAGAACCAGGTCCAGCGACAAATTCTCGAGCCCGCCCTCTTTGGCGAATCCAATGGGAGGAAATCATGGCAAAAATAGAAAAACGCGTCGCCCTACCCGGCAGCGAACGAACTCTGTTGCCCGGCTCTCGCAAAATCGGCCCCTGCGACGCCCAGGAACAAATCCAGGTAACCGTATTTCTCCGCCGTGGCTCCTCTCCCAAACAGTTTCCGGACCTAAAAAAAATCGGCAAGCTGCTGCCCGCGCAGCGCCAGTATCTCTCGCGCGCGCAATTCGCCTCCCGCCACGGTGCGCGTCAGGCGGACATAAAAAAAATCCGCACGTTCGCCGCGCAAAATAAATTGAAAGTCGTCGCAGTCAGCCGCCCGCGCCGCTCGGTTCTTCTCAGCGGCACGATCGCCGCGTTCAGCCACGCGTTCGGCGTCGAACTGAACAGCTACCAGCATGGCGCCGGCACCAGCCGCATGCGCAGCGGTACGATTCAAATCCCCGCCCCGCTTAGCGGCATCATCCAAGGTGTCTTCGGCCTCGATAACCGTCCGCAAGCCAAGCCGCATTTCCGTATCCGCAAACAATCGCAAAATTCCGCCGCGCGCGCCCAAGCAGCAAGCGCTTCCTACAACGTCCCGCAAGTCGCGCAAGCCTACGACTTCCCCGCCGGCACCACGGGCAGCGGACAAACCATCGGCATTCTGGAATTGTCCGGCGGCTACAGCGCGAGCGATCTCAGCACCTATTTCAAAAATCTCGGCATCAACACGCCCACCGTCACCGCCGTCTCGGTAGACGGCGCCACGAATTCGCCCACGGGCGACGCCGATGGCCCTGACGGCGAAGTCGAACTCGATATCGAAGTCTCGGGCGCCGTCGCCCCCTCTGCGCAAATCGCCGTGTACTTCACTCCCAATACGGACCAGGGTTTTCTCGACGCGCTCACCACCGCCGTGCACGACACCAGGTTGAAACCCGCCGTCGTTTCCATCAGCTGGGGCGGACCGGAAAGTTCCTGGACGCAGCAAGCTCTCACCGCTTTCAATTCCGCCTGTGAAGATGCTTCTACGATCGGCGTCACGATCCTCGTCGCTTCCGGCGACGACGGTTCCTCCGACGGCGTATCCAGCGGCACGCCCACGGTAGATTTTCCCGCCTCCAGCCCCTACGCCCTCGCCTGCGGTGGAACCAAGCTCACCCTTTCCGGCACCACGATTTCCAGTGAACAAGCTTGGAACGAGCTTTCCTCCGGCGAAGGCGCCACCGGCGGCGGCGTCAGCGAAGCTTTCGCCCTGCCCGGTTATCAGCAAAGCGCGGGCGTCCCGAAAGCGCCCAATGGTTTTGTGGGCCGCGGCGTGCCGGACGTTGCCGGTGACGCAGATCCCGAATCCGGTTACAACGTGCTTGTGGATGGGCAGCAAACCGTGATCGGCGGCACCAGCGCGGTCGCTCCGCTGTGGGCCGGCCTGCTAGCGCGCATCAATCAGTCACTGGGAAAAAATGTGGGCTACCTGAATCCGCTGCTCTACACCAAAAATGTCGAAGCCACCCTGCACGACATCACCGTAGGCAGCAACGGCACGTATTCGGCGGGACCGGGATGGGACGCCTGCACAGGCTTGGGGACACCGAATGGCGCCGCACTGCTGGCAGCGTTGGGCGCGCCAGGCGCACCGACGAAGAAGAAGAAAAAATCTCCCACCAAACACAAGGCTGCGCGCGCAAAACGCCGCAAGAAGTCCAGAAAGCAGCGATGAAATCAACCTTGTAGCAAAAAGGCGATTAGGGCTGAGAAGGACTTTCGTCCAGGTGATCCCAAATCGCGTACGTCGCTCCTGCCAGCGCGCCCGTGAAAATCAAATAGAAAGCCAATTTACGGCGTCGGCGCTTTCGCGGCTGAATGATCGGGTTGTCCCCGCCGGTGCTTGTCGGGGAGGTCTGCTCGGCCTGTTCCCATTCCAAGGTCACGCGGTAACTTTTCCCGGCAGCAATCGTATGCAGCTCACCGTCATTGTCTAGCACCAACGCGCCGCGATACGCCGAAATCACGACTTCCTGCGCGCTCCTGATCGTTACCTGCCCGTAAGCGGGCTGCCCATCCGCCGCGCGCAAAATTCCCTGCGGAATTTCCAGCTCAATGTTGTCCGCGCCGTTCGAAGAAAATCCCACCGTGCCGCGCGTCACCAGCGCATGAATCGCCGTCGCATTTTGCGCCAGCGTCGCCGCGCTGTCCGCCAGCAAGTACAATTGGCTGCCGCCCAGCTTCAAGCGCAGACCGCCGCCCGCATCCGTCCCCACCGTGTCGCCGCGATAAATGGAAGTTCCCACCTCCAGCTTCGCGTTGTCCAGCTGCGCTTCCTGCGCCTGGATCACCGATCCCAACGGCTTCTCCACCGCCGCAAACGCCGGAAGATCCAGCAAGCTGACCGCCAGCAACACCACCAGACAGAATCGCGCCATCAGTCGCACAAGGCCCTCCCAGAGGTACGAATCGAACGTAGGCGCTGTCAACGATGTGGTCAACGATCATGCTGCGCATTGGTGCGTACAAATAACGTTGTAGTGGAAACGTAGTGGACGTTTCGCCGCGCAACACGCGCGCAACAAAGCGTTTAGTTCCCTCCGATCCCGCGCGAACAAAAAACAAACATTCCCCCTCCGCCCTGCAATTCGCTTCTTACGCCGCAACGAAATGCCGCTCCGGTAGTATAGTTTTGCGAGCACACGGGACGGGCTATGGAATTCCGGCAGCAAATGCGCATCCTGATTTCAGGGCTCTTTTTTCTTGCAGCGATAGGCCCACTCCAGATCGCTGCCCGCGCGCAATCGTCCGCCGCGCCATCGAGCTCAACGAACGCGGCCAACGCGAACGCCAACACCGATACAGACGACCAGCAAATTCTTCCCAGCCTGTATGCGAATCTTCAGTGGCGTTGCATCGGCCCCTTCCGGGGAGGCCGCACCGTAGCCGCCACCGGCGTCCCCGGCAATCCAAATCTGTTTTACATCGGCGTAAACAACGGCGGCGTCTGGAAAACCACCGATGCCGGTCGCACCTGGTTCCCCATCTTCGACGGCCAACCCACCGGCTCCATCGGCGCCCTGGCCGTCGCGCCGAGCAATCCTGACATTATTTATGTCGGCAGCGGCGAAGGTCTCCGCCGTCCCGATCTTTCCACCGGCGACGGCATCTACAAATCCAGCGACGCCGGAAAAACCTGGCAACACCTAGGCCTGCGCGACGGCCAACAAATCACCAATATCATCGTGAACCCGCGAGATCCCAATCGCGTTTTCGTCGCCGTCCTCGGCCATCCTTACGGACCAAACTCCGAGCGCGGCGTCTTCCGCTCCAGCGACGGCGGGGAAACCTGGCAGAAAATTCTCTACAAAGATGACGACACCGGTGCCACCGACCTCGCCTTCGATCCCCAAAATCCGCAAATTCTCTACACGGACATGTGGTCTTCCCGCCGTCCGCCCTGGACCACCGGCAGCCCGCTCGAAGGCCACAGCGGGGGTCTGTTCAAATCCACTGACGGCGGCGAAACCTGGAATCCGCTCAGCAAAGGTCTGCCGACAAACGCGCAAGGCCTAGGCCGCATTGGATTGGGCATTTCGCCCAGCAATCCAAATCGCATCTACGCGTTGGTTGACGCCGCGCCCGCAGTAGGCGGCCTCTATCGCTCCGACGACGCCGGAGAAAGCTGGCAGCGCGTCAATCATGAAGAGCGCATCTGGGGGCGCGGCTCCGATTTCGCCTGGGTGCGCGTCTCGCCCGAAAATCCTGACATCATTTATATCTGCAACACTTCCACCTATCGCTCCACCGATGCCGGCGTGAATTTCACCGCCATCAAGGGCGCTCCCGGCGGCGACGACTATCACACCGTCTGGATCAATCCCGAAAATCCGCGAATTATTCTGCTCGCCGCGGACCAAGGTGCCACCATCACCGTCAACGGCGGCGAAACCTGGAGCTCCTGGTACAACCAGCCCACCGCGCAGTTCTATCACGTCATCACCGACAATCAATTTCCCTACTGGGTTTACGGCGGACAACAGGAAAGTGGCTCGGCCGGAATCGCCAGCCGCAGCGACTGGGGCGAAATCACCTTTCGCGATTGGCACCCGGTGGGCACCGAAGAATATGGATACGTGGCGCCCGATCCGCTTCATCCCAATCTGATCTACGGCGGCAAAGTCACGCGCTTTGACATGATTACCGGCCAGACGCAGGACGTCTCGCCCGTAATTCTGCGCACCGGAAAATACCGCTTCAATCGCACCGCCCCGTTGATTTTTTCGCCCGCCGCGCCGCACACGCTCTATCTCGGCTCAAACGTCTTGTTCAAATCATCCGACGCCGGGCACAGCTGGCAAATCATCAGCCCAGATTTAACGCGCGAAGATCCCGGAGTTCCCCCCAACATCGGCAGCCTGATCGCGGACGATCCAGCCCAAGGCAAACATCGCGGCGTGATTTATTCGCTCGCGCCTTCTTCACTCGATGCAAATCTAATCTGGGCCGGCACCGATGACGGCCTCATCTGGCTCAGCCGCGACGGCGGCCAAAATTGGCGCGAAGTTTCTCCGCCCGGGCTGACTGCCTGGAGCAAAATCGTGCAACTCGACGCTTCCCGCTTCGATCCCAACGGCGTGTACGCCGCAGTGAATCGGTTCCGCCTCGATGATCTGCACCCATACATTTATCGCAGCCATGACGGCGGTCAAACCTGGGAAAAAATTACCAATGGCCTGCCCGACGACGCCTCCGTGAACGTCGTCCGCGAAGATCCCGTCCGCCAAGGCCTGCTCTTCGCCGGCACCGAGCGCGCCATCTACGTTTCATTCAACGACGGCGACTCCTGGCAATCCCTCCAACTCAATCTGCCCGCCACTTCCATGCGCGATCTTGTCGTCCACGGTGACGACATTGTAGTCGGCACCCACGGCCGCTCCTTCTGGATCCTGGACGACATCACTCCTCTTCGTCAGGTCACCGAGCAAACAGCCGCCGCACCCGCCTTCCTGTTCCGACCCGGAATCGCCTATCGCGTCCGCCGCAACATCAACACCGACACGCCGCTGCCGCCGGAAGAACCCGCTGGCAAGAATCCGCCCGACGGCGCCGTCATTGATTACAACTTGCAGTCCGCCGCCTCCTCTCCGGTGAAACTGCAAATCCTCGATGCCAATGGAAAGATCGTGCGCGGCTTCTCCAGTACCGATAAAGCGGAAGCCACCCTGGAGCAGCTGGGAAGGGAATTAAACGTCCCGCTCTACTGGATTCGCCCGCCGCAAATTCTCTCCGCTGCCGCCGGCGCGCACCGCTTCGTTTGGGATCTGCGCACTGCTCCGCCCGCGTCGCTCCGCCACGAATATCCCATCTCTGCTATCGTGCACGATACGCCGCGTCTGCCCGTCGGCCCAGCCGTCATGCCCGGCATGTACACCGTGAAACTCGACGTCGCGGGCCAAACTTATAGCCAGCCGCTCGAAATCAAAATAGATCCGCGCATCACTGCGCCCTTGGACCAACTCGACCAGCAATTCCGCCTCGCCTCGCGTATTTGCGAAGCCATGAACGCCAGCTTCGCGGCGCTCGGCCAGGTGCGCGCCGTGCGTGCCCAATTGCGCGACCTCGAACACCAGGCGCCCCAAGGCCAAGTAGCCGAAGCGATCCGCGCCCTCGAACAAAAAGTCTCGCCACTGGAAGGAGCCGCCGCGGGCTTCGGCCCGTCTAGTCATCAGGATAGCTTCGCGCAATTGAACGCTCAATTCGGCCAGATGCTGGGCGTAGTTGACGGCGCCGACGCGGCGCCCACGCAGACCGCGCAAGACACAACCGGAGATTTGCAGCGAGCGCTGGCCGCGCTGCAAAATCAGTGGGACGACATAAAGGCCCGCGACATCTCCGCGCTAAATGATCAGCTCCGCCGCGCCAATCTCCCCCTCATTAATCTCGCCGCAACCCTCGAGCCCGAACAAGAAACCTCGGGCGACGACGAACCCTAAATCCCATCAATCTTCGCAGCCAAAATAAAATCGCTCTCCGTCAATCCATTAATCTTGTGCGTCCACGTCGTAATTTCCGCCTTCCCCCACCCCAACAAAATATCCGGATGATGCCCCTGCTCCTCCGCAATCGCTCCCACCTGATTCACAAACGCCAGCGCCTGCTTAAAATCCGAAAACGTAAACCCCCGCACAATATGATGCCCGTCCACCACCTTCCACTGGGGCACCTCTTTGGCAAGAGCCTCGAGTTCTTTTCCAGCCAGCGGCGGCACTCCACCACGGCACGGCACACAACTCTTCTTCGCAAGCTCGCTCATCATTCGCTCCCTCCTGAATTCACGACCGCCTCCAATTCTACAAGAACACCCCTAGCGCACGACAGGCGGCGCCCCGCGCAACATCCTCCGCAAAAAAAATCCCGCAATGGCATCGCCCCAGCCCATTCTGCTATTCTCTTGCGCGCGGCAATTCCCCAACCGCCGCTGAGGCGACCCGTCGCGAACCCTGCTCCTGTGAGGACCAAACATGCCTGATGAAGTCGGCGAACTAAAAGAACACGCGGAAGAAGCCGCGCACGAACCCAGCCTCGCTCCCGTCACTTTGACCATGGCCATTCTCGCCGTAGTCATCGCTACGGTCACATTGCTCGGCCACCGCGCCCACACCGAGGAAGTCCTGCTGCAAACGCGCGCCGCCGATCAATGGGCCTACTATCAGGCCAAAGAAATTCGCCGCCGCAATTACGAACTATTCCTCGACGAGCTTTCCGTTTTCTCTCTTCAGGACGCCAAGCAAGTGGAAACAATCAAGGAAAAGTACAAGAAGGAAGTCGACCGATACGCCGAAGAGCTGAAAGAAATCGAATCCGAAGCCCGCGCCAAGGAAGCCGAAGTAAAAGTCGAAGAAGCCCGCGCCGATCGCTACGATCTCTCTGAGGTCCTGCTCGAAGCCGCCCTGGTGATCTCCTCCATCACCTTGCTGACGCGCAAAAAGATCTTCTGGCTCTTCGGCATCGTCCTGGCCGTAGCCGGATTAGTCCTAGGCGTCACCGGCCTGATGATCCACTAACCCCCGGGGAACGCCAATCTCCTGATTGGCGTTTCGCGCAACGCACAACCCGGCTCACGGCTACCGAGAAGCCGCCGACCGCGCCTCCAGATACTGCCGCACGTACTCCCCAAACGCCTTCTCCAATTTCAAAGTCACGGCCCCTGGAGCCGCCGCGATCACCCGCCCATTCACCTCGCTCACTCCCAACATGCTCCGGTTCGTCGAAGAAATAAAAACCTCGTCCGCCGCATACAATTCCTCGGGCCGCAACGCGCGCTCTTCCACCGGAGCCCCTACGCCAGCTCCAATCTCCAGCAACACACTGCGCGTAATTCCCTGCAAACATCCCGCCGACACAGGAGGCGTCGCCACACGACCACCCTTCACGCAAAAAATATTTGCCGCGGTACATTCCGCCACTTCTCCGCGCTCGTTCAGCAGCACCACTTCATCAAATCCCGCCTGCTGCGCCTCGTAATAATTCCAGACATTGTCGAGCCACGAAATCACCTTGACTCCGGCCAAGGGAGAAGCCGCGTTCCGTCCATGCTCGCGCAATCCCAGCCGCGCCGGCTCGCGATACGCAGGCAAATCCGCCGAGCACACCAGCAAATCCACGCGCGGAAAATCCTCATCGCTCCGCCAGAATCCCACCTGGTTGTAAATCATATAAATCCGCACCGCGCCTTCCCTCACCTGATTGGCCCGCAGCACCTCGCCCAACTGCCCACGCACCGCACTCTCCTCAAAAGGAAACGGGCAATGCGTTCGTTCCGCGTCGCGCTGCAATCGCTTCCAATGCCGCTCGAACGCAAACGGGATCCCCTCATAAATCCGCACCGTCGTGAACAACCCCCAGCCATTCAACAGCCCCGCCTGCCCGGGCGAAAGCCGCACCTCCGCCACCGGCAGCAGGCGGTCATTATGAAATACAAAACGATGAATCATGCGGCCTCCACGCTGCCCTCCATTCTAGCGCAGAACGCATCTGCCATAGGTGGCTTCGGCAAAAGCCCGGCGAAACTGATTCACGCGCTTTCGTTTTCAGCCGCGGAAGAGGTGTTCAAGCTATTGACACCGACCGCGTCTGCGCCTAGATTGTTGTTGTGCTCATAGGGGGTTGCCGTGCGCTACGTTCTTAAATCTTTCCTGGTCGCCATCCTGTCCGTGGGCCTGCTGGGTGTTCCCAGCTTCGCCGCAAATGAAAAACCGCTTGGCCTGGTCACGCAGGCTACCGAGGCCCATTTGGGTTCCGCCGCGGTCGCGATCGGGACCACGGTGTACCCGGGCGATACGCTCGCCACGGACGAAGGCGGCACCGTTCGCCTCAAAGTCGGCGGCAGCCAGTTCTATTTGCTCGCTTCTAGCAGCGCCACCCTTTCCGCAGGCTCCGCTATAGTGAACGCCTCGGTCGCGCGCGGCACGGTGGGTTTTTCTTCCAACGGCACGGACCAGCTCTCGCTGGAAATTCCGGAAGGGATTGTGCGCGCTGCCAACGGCCAGCCTGGTTATGGGCAGGTCACCATTATCGGGCCGCGCGAGGTGATCGTTTCCGCGTATCGCGGCACGCTGATCCTGGACAATGACGGTGAGCTCCACGAAATTCCCGCCGGAAAATCTTATCGCGTCACCATGGACCTCGAGCCCGCCTCCGAACCCCAGGGCCCCGCAGGCGCAGGCGGCAATAACAAGGTCGTAGCGCCCCGCCGTCGCCACTTGCTCTTCGACCTCATCATTCTTGGAGCGGCCGGCGGCGCCAGCTACGCGCTCTGGTATCACCTGAGCGAAAGCCCCTACAACCCACAATAGTCCCGCACTTCAGGAATGCATCGCAACTCTGGTGCTATACCGAATCGTGCGGTCCTTACGTTTGCGGAAAACTAAAACGACGAAGAGGGTTTGACTTGCTAGCGGCCGCCTGGTTTCCAGGCAAGCGCAGCTGACTTTATCTTTGGATTTGTATCGGCGCACATCCGTGACGACCTAAGCAGGATTCCCATCACCGCGAGCGGGTGCCCCACTCTGCCGCATCAACCAACACTCCCGCAGCACGATCTTTCGCTCCGAGCTTTCTTCGGGCCGCTTTGCCGCGGCGCCAGAACTTCGAATCCCACCAAACCCGTCCTAGGTATGGCAAGCCCGAATCCCTGTCTTCTCAAAATATTGCTGATGATATTCCTCCGCGCGATGAAACTCCCCCGCCGGCACAATCTCGGTCACGATCGGCCGCTTAAACACGTGATCCTTCTCCAGCACCGCTTTCGACGCGCGCGCCTCTTCCTCCTGCTCCGCATCATGATAAAAAATCGCCGACCGGTACTGCGTCCCCACATCGGGCCCCTGCCGGTTCATCGTCGTCGGGTCATGGCTCTTCCAGAACACCGCCAGCAACTCCAGATAAGAAACCTGCGCAGGATCAAACTCCACCTCGACTGCCTCGGCGTGCCCGGTCCGCCCCGTGCAAACCTCTTTGTAGTTCGGAGTCTTCGCAGTCCCGCCAGTGTAACCAACGGTCGTCGATGTCACGCCCGGTACCTGCCGAAACGCATCCTCCACCCCCCAAAAACATCCCGCCGCAAGAGTTGCCTTAGCCATAACTGGAAAACTCCTTCGATATCAATTTACGAATCCAAACCGCGAATCTCCATGTTGCCACACCGCAGCGAATCGGTCGAGCCGCCCCAAACCCGGTCGCGCCCAGCCGTCCTTCCGCCGAACCAATTCCCCCCCACAAGAACCTCCCCTTCTCGATCACGGCCTCGCCGCGCGCGTGCGCTGATTTTGCGCCGCAGGTTCGGACGAAAACAACACACCAATCCCTTCCGCCAGAGTCGGATGCGTGAGGATTGCATCGCGCAACGCCGTATACGGCAAGCCCCCAATCATGGCAATCTGCACAGCGGCCATCATCTCCCCCGCGCCAACCCCGACCGCCGCAAAACCAAGAATGCGCTCGCCGTCGCTTTCCACCAACGCCTTGATAAATCCGCGCGTTTCACCAAGTGTCCGCGCGCGCAACACCGCCTCCATCGGGATTTTGAACAAACGATACGCAATCCCCCGCGCCTTAGCTTCCTTCTCACTCAAGCCTACGCGCGCGAACTCCGGATCTGTAAAAAGGCAGAACGGAACTTGCCTGCCCGTCGTCACGCGGTTACCGCCGCTCAGGTTGGCGTGCACCACCCGGAAATCGTCAACACTGATGTGCGTAAACTGCGGGCTCCCCGCCACCTCTCCGATCGCCCAAACGCCCAGCGCCGTCGTCTGCAGCCGCTCGTTCACCTTGATGTATCCGCGCTCGGTCACTTCCACGCCGGTCAGCTCCAGCCCGATTCCCTCCGTGTTCGGCTTCCGCCCTGTAGCCACCAGCAGATGACTTCCCTCCAGCGTTTTTTCCACGCCATTTTGCTCGATGACCACCTGCACAGCGTCGCCGGATTTTCCCGTTACCCGCTTCGGCTTCGCATTCAGGAAAATTTCCACGCCCTCGTCCCGGAAGACTTCGGTAAGAACTCCCGAAACATCGTCATCCTCTCGAGACACCAGCCGTTCGCTGCGTTCGACCAGCGACACCTTGCTCCCGAAGCGGCGCATCGCCTGGGACAGTTCTAATCCGATGTAGCCGCCGCCAATCACCAGCAGATGTTCAGGAACCTCACCAAGTTCCAGCGCCTCGATATGCGTCAACGGCTGCGCTTCAGCAAGCCCGGGAATCGGGTCGATCGCCGCGCGCGTCCCGGTGCTGACGATCACATTCGTCCCGCGCAATCGGCGCACCGATCCGTCCCGCAGCGTCGCCTCCACGGTTTTTGGCCCGACAAACCGTCCGCTCGCTAAAACGAATTCCGCTCCGGTCTTCTTGTAATTGTCGAGGTACATTTCGTTCATGCCCGTCACCATCCGGCGTTTGCGCACCCTCACCAGGGACATATCAATGCTGAAATCGCCGACGCTGATCCCGAAATCTTCACTGTGGCGAACGTACTCCGCCACCTTCGCGCTGTGAATGACGTTCTTGCTGGGTAGACACGCAATGTTCGGGCACGATCCCCCAATATATTTGCGGTCGAGCACCACCACGCGCTGTCCTTCACCGGCAAACGTCCAGGCAGCAAGTGTTGACCCCGTCCCGTCGCCCAGAATCACCAAATCGTATTCCTCCGCTTGCGCATCCTCGGCTCCCCGAAATGATGCTGCCGCAACCGTTGCATTCGCCATGATTGAATCACTCCTTGAAAATTTGTGTACGAATCCGCGACGAACCCTTATGTTGCCAAATTGTAGCGAGCTGGTCGAGAGGCCAACCCCGTCCCGGCATCGGCGCTGCTGGCTTAACGACGGAATGTCGGATGTCTGCGCCCCGCCGTACCCCGCCGTTTAATTGGCGCGAACACTTGCCCAACGGGCGACTGTCTAGACCTGCGCAATCACTGGAGAATCATCGGGGACGCGAGCTGCTTAGGGCGCCACCAGAGCCAGCGCGGGCATTCCTCCGATGTTCAGGACGCCGGTCTGCCGCATCTTCACTGTGTCTATCACCAAAATACCGTGCCGCTGCGGAGCCATTGCATAGAGTGTCTTGCCGTCATTCGCAGCTACGGCGCTCCAAAAGGGCTGCGCAGTCTTGATCGTGCCGATCTGCTTCCAACTGTGGGCGTCGAGCACGCGAAATTCGCTCGCCATCGCGTTATTGGGTCGCAGATTCGGCGGCCGGCCGTACTCCAGGTAGAAACGATTGTCGTAGGAGCGGTCGTAACCCCTGTTGTAACCCAGATAGATCTTGCTGCCATCGGGCGAGCTCGGCCATGCTGCAGGAGGAACGCGGTCGGGCAGATCCGGTCGTGCCAGGGTCTCGGCAAATTCCTGCGTCGCGGTATTCATCTTAATAACAGCGCCGTCTCCACGAACGATCGCTATTTCTTGCGCGTCGGGATCTTCAATAGCCTCTGCGGCCCCGACTCGCCTCTCCCATGGAAGTTTGATGGCCAAATTTTGCAGCTGGTGGGAGTTAGCGTCCACGCGAATCAGCCGCACCCGATTCGTCCTGGGACAGAAAAAATCGAATTGCTCCGCGCTGCGGTACGTGATGAAACGGCCGGGGCCGCAGTTCCACAGGCGCACGCTCTCCGGCAGAAAATTGCCGCTGCGCGTGTCGAACCCGGCCAGCAGAAACGAATCCTTGTCTGCCGATTCGGCCCCCAGCACCAGGATTCTCAGCGTCAAACCGTCGCCAGAAACCGCCATCGTCGAATATGGCGGCAGCGCATCGGTAACTGCGCGGCCCCCGATGCCGCCTCGCTGCAGGACCACGCCTTCGGCGGTATCGATCACCGCAAGTTCGCTGGAATCGCCGTCCGTCAGCGACGCAACGTACAGCGTGCTTCCGTCCGGCGAGAGCGCAAAATCCGCGCCGTCGCCCGTGCGAATGCTACCCATTACTTTGGCGGCCTCTGGATCAACGAGCCAGACGCGCCCGCCCGGTTCACCGGCAGCGGGCTGGGGATCCAGCACATATAACCAGCCGGGCTCGGGCCTCGCCCAGTTTTCGACTTCGATGTTCCCGCCTGAAGGCGCATCGGTCTGCGTTGCTGGGTTCGGCTGGCCGCCGCGTTGGCGCGCGCGGGCACGAGCCGCGAAACACATCGAAATGGACACGAAAATGAGAAAAGACAAGAACAACAGGAGATTCGCTTTCATACATCGCCCCCGGAACTCCCGCTTGAGCCGGAATTTCCGATCTAGGCCTAAACTTTCTGGATGGTACTGCTCTTCTGACTCGGACTCAACGATTTCGCCACGGCAACGAACCTCGGCGGGCGAGTGGAGCCCTCCTCGGCGCTCCCGCGACCGACGATGTGCTGGGAAAATGATCAGCTGGGATCGCTCAATCCGCGTCCCGAATCCAATGGTGTATACTCCGCGAGCGAAAAAAAACTATGGACACTCCCATTGGGTTCCGCGCGCTTATTTTGGTCGCAATCGCCTCGGCCCTCGTAATCTTCTGGCCGCCACAAGCATTCCCGCAGCAACAAGACTCGCAGTCTCTGTTCCCCGAAATGCAATGGCGCCTGATCGGCCCATTCCGCGGCGGCCGTGTGCTCCCCGCGCTCGGCGTTCCCGGCAAGCCCAACGAATACCTGTTCGGCGCAGTAGACGGCGGCGTGTGGAAAACGGAAAACGCCGGCCGGACCTGGCGCCCCATTTTCGACGCCGAGCCGACCGCCTCCATCGGCGCAATCGCCATCGCTCCCTCCGACCCGCAGACGATCTACGTCGGCACCGGCGAAGCAGACATGCGCTCTGATATTTCCGTTGGCGATGGCATGTACAAATCCACCGATGGCGGCGTCACCTGGCGCAACATCGGCCTGCGCGATTCGCAGCAGATCGGCAGCGTCCTGGTGGACCCGCGCGACCCGAACGTCGTCCTCGTCGCCGCGCTCGGCCACGGCTTCGGTCCCAATCCTGAACGCGGCGTCTATCGCTCCAGCGATGGCGGCGCCACCTGGGCAAAAGTTCTCGGCAAAGATGACGACAGCGGCGCGATTGACCTTTGCGCCGACCCCTCTGAGCCCCAAATCATCTACGCATCCCTGTGGCAAACCCGCCGCCCGCCCTGGAATGTTTACGCGCCCAGCAGCGGCCCGGGCAGCGGCCTGTACAAATCCACCGACGACGGCATCACCTGGAGTCAAATCACCGGCAACGGTTTCCCCAGCGAAGGTCTGGGCCGCATCGGAATCGCAGTCGCCCCCGGCAACAATGGCAATCGCATCTACAGTTTCGTTGACGCGCGCGAAGGCGGCATCTATCGCTCCGACGATGCCGGCCTAAATTGGCGCCGCGTTTCCTCCGACCCGCGCGTCTGGCAGCGCGGCTGGTATTTCGGCGGTATCACCACCGATCCGCGCGACCCAGACGTAGTGTATGTCGCCGACACCGCGCTCTATCGCTCCGCCGACGGCGGAGAAAAATTCGAAGCGATAAAAGGCGCTCCCGGCGGCGATGATTACCACACTCTCTGGATCGCTCCCGACGATCCCTCACGCATGATTCTCGGCAGCGATCAGGGTGCCGCCGTCAGCCTCGACCGCGGCGCCACGTGGACCTCTTGGTACAACCAGCCGACGGCGCAGTTCTATCACGTCACAACCGACAATCGTTTCCCCTATCGCGTTTACGGCGCGCAACAGGATAGCGGCACCGCCGCCGTCGTCAGCCGCAGCGATTACGGCCAAATCACTTTTCGCGATTGGTCGCCGATCGGCGGAGAAGAAAGCGGCTACATCGTCCTCGATCGCACGGACCAGAACATCGTCTACGGCGGAGGCCCCTTCGGCGTCCTGCGCCGCTTCAATTGGTCCACCGGCCAAAGTTTCGATATTTCTCCCGCCGCAATTCCCTTCAACGGCAGCAAGCTACGCTTCACCTGGACGTCCCCCCTAATAGACTCGCCGCAAAATCCCCACGTCCTCTATTTTGGCGCGCAATTCGTCCTGCGCACCGAAGACGCGGGCCAAAGCTGGCAAGCCATCAGCCCCGACCTCACGATAAGAAACCCGGCACCGGCAAACTCCGCGCCAAAACCAGGCGAGGTTGGTGGCGAAGCGAACGGGGTCGTCTACACCATCGCCCCATCTCCTGCACGCGCCGGCGAAATCTGGGCCGGCACCGATAATGGCCTGATCCAGCTCACGCTCGATGCAGGCGCGCATTGGTCAAACGTCACGCCGCCCGGCGTCGAGGACTGGAGCCAGATCAGCCTCATCGAAGCTTCCCGCTACAACGCGGCCACCGCCTACGCCGCAGTTGACCGCCATCAGGTGGACGACCTCCATCCTTACATCTACCGCACGCATAATTCCGGCAAGACCTGGGAAAAAATCGTCGCCAGCCTGCCAGAAAACGCTTACGTCCACGCAGTCCGCGAAGATCCCGTGCGCAAAGGCCTGCTCTTCGCCGGCACCGAAATCGGCATCTTCGTTTCCTTTGACGACGGCACTTCCTGGCATCCACTGCAAAATAATTTGCCCGTCAGTTCCGTCCGCGATCTGGTGATTCACGGCGACGATCTCGTTGTCGCCACCCACGGCCGCGCTTTCTGGATCCTCGACGACATCGCGCCTCTCCGCCAGTGGAATCAGGACTCCATGAAGCAAAGCGCGCACTTGTTTCCTCCCGCGCACGCTATTCGCATCCGCCGCAGCGAAAATCGCGATTCCCCGCTGCCGCCGGAAACACCGGCCGGCAGGAATCCGCCCGCAGGCGCCATTTTCGATTACTTCCTGAAATCGCCCGCCGCCGGCGCAGAAGTCACGATCGAAATTCGCGACCAGCAAGGCGACGTCGTCCGCAAATTCTCGAGCGAGGATATAGTGTCGCAACCAGCCGAGCCGCCCGAATTCCCCAAATTCTGGCTGCCAAAATTCGTCG
>DATNLN010000246.1:0-3422 GCA_035602855.1 Candidatus Acidiferrales bacterium | reverse complement strand
GGCCGCCCGGCCAAAGCAATCTGGAGCCGCCGCCTCGTCGAACGGCGGCTCCACCTGCTTTGAATGCTAGCAAGCTCGTGCTCGGAAGGGGGGCGAGCTGTTAGCAGTTCGACGTGGCGCGAGTGTTTTGTCTTTTAATATGGCCGATACAAATCGTCAATCCGGATTAATGCGGATATGCTCGTTGGTGATTCTACGCAGATGACGTACGGAGTTGTGCGGACGTAAGTCCATGTTGAACAGAACTGTAGTTTTCATTTCGGTATAGTTTCCACCTCGAAACCAGAAATCTCAGACCCGCACAAATATCTCCGGCAGCTTGTACCACTTGTGGCGTCGCGGCGAGGGAGCGTTGGGCGCTGCGTTCCGCAATGACTGGGAATAGGCCCCGGAGACCGTCTCATCGTTCGCTCCGGCAGCCGCCGACGGGCGCAAAACGACAGCGCTCCCAGCCGGTTCTCCGGGCCGGTACCACCGAGGATCGGTACCCCTTGTCACAAGTGGTACTTCAAAGCACTCCTCCTTTCGGCCCCGCGTTTCAGCATGAATCGCCCTGAATTTTGCCTGCTTGCGAAGCAGGATTCGGCGCGCTGAGCTGAAGTGCGGGAGATCCCCAAAGAGCAGGCTCCAGCCGTTCAGGCGAGCCCCTCAGCGCTCGGCCCTCAGGGGAATCCGTGTGGCAATACACTAAGTTGGCGCGGGTAGTACAGGGATCTTTGGAGTGAGCTGCTCGCTTGCGTATGTTTTAATCGCGACGCTTGTGTTGTAAAACGGCCGAAAAAAGGAGCGAACATGTTTGGAAAAATAAAATCACTTCGGGAACTATTCGAAATCGAATTGGGATACGCATACGACTGCGAAAAAAAGCTGGTGGAGAAAGGTCTCCCTGGCATGATCGAAAACGCCGGTTCAAGCGAACTGCGAGCCGCGCTTGAACACCATTTGCAAGAAACTCGCACCCACGTGACACGCCTCGAGCGTGTTTTCTCGTCGATCGGCATCGAACCAAGGACCGAATCGAATGCGGTCCTGGGCGAACTGACGAGCGCCGCAAAAGATTCTGTTTCGCACACGGAGGATTCTCTGTTGCGGGACGCGGCGCTCATCGTGAACGGCAACTTCGTCGAACATTATGAAATCGCCCTATACGGATCGCTAGCGGCCTTCGCTAAGAGCCTGGGCTTCCAGGATGCAGCGCAGTTGCTAAACCAGACGCTGGCTGAGGAGAAAAAGGCAGATGCAAAGCTCTCAGAGATCGGCGAGACTTTGCTCGCCAATCAGGCCGGCAGGCGCCAGACAGCAGGAGCTGGTAATTGAACCGGATTGAGTAATAGCTGGGAGAGTCGCGGGCCGAGAGTTTCCTCGTGAAAAGGTCCGCGACCACCCGGCGCCGGTAAACTCTGAAGGTCCGAGATGTAAGTCGCACCTGCCTCGATAATTTGCTTCGACAAAAGATCGAGTATCTTCCGAAGTCGTAGGAAGTGCTCCAGTAACACTTACGGGAGCCGCCGAATGGAGCTCACGCAGATTGAATCAGATTCCCCGCCAAAACCCGGAAGAACCCATGCTCCGTGCAGTAGAGTTCGATTTCCCAGTCAGCAGGCCGAATGACCGGCTCATTTGCAGTAGCATTCGTGTCGCCGCCGTACGCGCACTTCTGACCGCATACAGGGCACGTCTCGTAAGAGCTTCCGTAAATGTGAACCACGTCCGGCATTGACCGGATTATACCGCCGACGCCGCGTGAATGCGTCGCGTATGCATAAATTGACACGGTATCCGGTGCGGCCACCTTGCCGGTCATAGCCGGCCCTCGGCGGCTCGGAACGATGTCGCGACACGATCGAATCGTCGAGATAATTGGCCTAGGTGGAATGGACGTTACTTTCTGCTCCTTCGACACACAGTTCGGCATGCGTGGCAGCCCAGGGCCGCTTTGCTCCGATGTCCACCGATTTCAAGCAGCCGACGTAGCGAACCGGCACACTCTGGTACCGGATTCAGAACACTTGTTCCGAATCATCACACAATTATTGACGTGCAAAAGTACTTTCAGCCACGGTGGCGATTTGCTTTGACACGTTCATGTGTTTTCTTTAGAGTTTAGATCCCCTCTACGTTTCTCGCACTTCTCCCCCTTCCTCAGGAGCCGTCATGCGTCTGTTAGTCGCCGAGAATGATCCCGCCCTCGCGACATTGCTGCAAAACAGTTTCGACCAGGAGCGCTATACCGTGGATCTGAGTGACGACGGTGCGGACGCGAAGTACTGGGTCGAACGGCGTCATTACGACCTGGCGATTTTGGACTTAAATATCGAGCGGGGCCAAGGCACGCAAGTCCTACAATTCGTCCGGGCCAAACGCAGTCAACTTCCCATCCTCGTTCTCTCTAGCCAGCATCGTGCGGAGGACTGCGCCCAGGTGCTGGATCTCGGTGCAGATGATTTGCTTTTGAAGCCGTTCTTATTTTCAGAATTGTCCGCGCGGGTGCGCGCACTGCTACGCAGGGTCGCGCCTTCTGCGGAAACGGTGTTGTGGCTGGACGATTTGGAGTTGAACCGCGTGGAGCACTCAGTGAAGCGCGCAGGACGCGTGATCGACTTGACGCCGAAGGAATTCGGCCTTCTGGAATGTCTCATGCGTAATGCTGGACGGCACGTCACTCGAGCGCAGATTCTCAATCAAGTGTGGAAGTTGCCTTACGACACGCTCACCAACGTCGTAGACGTTTATGTGAGCTACCTGCGAAACAAGATCAACGGGCCTCTAGACCGCAAGCTAATACACACCGTGCGCGGAATTGGCTATGAGATTCACGCAGTTGCTGACCGCGCCGGTCCGCAACTTGTGAGGAGCAAGGAATGAAATGGCCCAACACCTGAGTTACGGGCTAATTGCTTTCGACGAGACCCAGCGCGAGAAGGTCATAATCGAGCAGCTCCCGCATGTCCGTTGTATCGCCCGTCGCATTCACGCTCGCGTGCCGCGCCAGGTGCTCCTGGAAGACCTGGTGCATGCGGGGATTCTAGGGCTTCTCGAAGCAGTAAAAAAATACGATCCCAACAAGAACGTTCAACTGCGTCATTACGCCGCGTTCCGCATTCGCGGCGCGATTCTGGATAGTCTCCGAGAGGTTGATTGGGGTACGCGCGGCCTGCGTCGTAAAGCACGGCGAATCGAACGCGCGATTTCAGAATGCAAACTCCGCTTTGGCCGCGATCCGACGGAACCGGAAATCGCCGCCGACCTCGGTGTCACGCTGCAGCTCTTACAGCACCTTCTGGGAGACCTGCATGCTCTGGATTTACTAAGCCTGCAAGAAATCGCCGGCGACGATCGGTTGAGCGACGATGTACTGGCAGATCGTGTGGGGGAAGAAAACGATGCGTTCTGTCAGACCCTTCGCGCCGAGATGGTCGTCC
>DATNLN010000242.1:0-27966 GCA_035602855.1 Candidatus Acidiferrales bacterium | reverse complement strand
GCGGTCGCTTTCGTCGCGAATGTCGGCGATGCCTTCGATCTTTTTATTTTGAATGAGGCCGGCGATATTTTCGATGAGGCGCGCTTTGTTGACTTGATAGGGGAGCTCGGTGACGACGATGTCCTGGCGATCCTTGCCGCGCTGTTCGATGGCAACTTTGGCGCGCACCTGGAAGGAGCCGCGGCCGGTTTTGTAGGCTTGCTCGATGCCCTCGCGGCCATAAATGTAACCGGCGGTGGGAAAATCGGGGCCGGGGACGAGCTTCATGATCTTTTTCAGATTGGCTTCGGGCTCTTCAATCAGCACGATCGCGGCTTCGACGACTTCTTTCAGATTGTGCGGCGGAATATTGGTGGCCATGCCGACGGCGATGCCGGAGGAGCCGTTGATGAGCAGGCCGGGAATGCGCGTGGGCAGGACGAGGGGTTCTTTTTCGCTTTCATCGAAGTTGGGGACAAACTCGACGGTTTCTTTTTCGATGTCCGCGAGCATTTCTTCGGCGATCTTGGAAAGGCGCGCTTCGGTGTAACGCATGGCCGCCGGTGGATCGCCGTCCACGGAGCCGAAGTTGCCCTGGCCGTCCACGAGCGGGTAGCGCATGTTGAAATCCTGCGCCAGGCGGACGAGCGCGTCGTAGACCGGAGCGTCACCGTGAGGATGGAATTTGCCGAGGACTTCGCCGACGATCTTGGCGCACTTGCGGTAGGACTTGGTGGAAGTGAGGCCAAGCTCGTACATGCCGTAGAGAATGCGGCGGTGCACGGGCTTCAGGCCGTCGCGGACATCGGGCAGGGCGCGGCCGACGATCACGCTCATGGCGTAATCGAGGTAGGACTTCTTCATTTCCGATTCGATATCAACCGGGGTGGTGATGGATTTGTCGAGTTCTTCGGCCACTGAGAGTCTCCGTGATGGGGTGAGTACTGATTAGTAACTGGTGCCTCTTAATCGGTCATTCGCCGGTGGCACGCTCACCGACCCTCTACGAGCGCGGTAGGTGGAAACTTGGGCGTGCGCCAACCGCTCCGATCCCGCACCGTTACGCCTATGTTTTGATCTTTTCCAGCACGTATGTCTTCACCGTTTCGAATGCGGTCGCGTTATTGGAAAAACGCTGCGGGCCGAAATATGATTCCAGTTCGTTGAGCAGCACATCGCGTTCAGCTTCGCTGGCGCATTCAAAAGCGACTCCCTGCTCGTTGTTCGGCGTCTGCGTGGGCGTCGCGCGAAAATCGGAGCAGCTCATTCCGCGCAGCCCGGGCAACGTCTTCCATACCAGTTGATAGCTCACCACAGTTAGATATCCAGGTTGACGACGTCGAGGGCGTTTTCTTCGATGAACTTGCGGCGCTCTTCGACGTTTTCGCCCATCAGAGTGGAGAAAATTGTTTCGGCGGCTACGGCATCTTCCAGGCGCACTTTCAGCAGGGTGCGCACTTCCGCGTTCATGGTGGTGTTCCACAATTGCTCGGGATTCATTTCGCCCAAGCCCTTGAAGCGCGTGATGGTGAAATCTTTTTTGGCGTCTTCCAGCACGTAATTGAGCAGGCTGAGTGAATCTTCTTTCACGACTTTGTCGCCATTGTGCGCGATGGTGAACGGGCCGCGATCGAGTTCGGCGATGGCTGCAGCCAGACTGCGCAGGCGCTTGTAATCCGGCGTGGCCGCCAGCGCCCAATTGATGCGCCGCTCGCCTCCATTCTTCAGCACCAGCTCGTGCAGGCTGTGCTCTTCGTCGAAGATGAATTTTGCTTCCATGTCGAGCTTGGCTTTTTCGATCTGCTTCACCAGCTCCTGCAATTTCTTTTTGTCGGCGAAATCGGTTTTTTTGTCCAGCTCGCTTTCGGCCAGCAGGTCCACCAGTTTCGGTTCGCGCAGGCGGCGGGCCAATTTCGCGGCGACCTGATCGTATTCCTGAATATTCAGAAGGAAAGTGGTGAGGTCGGCGCCTTCGAGCGATTTTCCGTTCTTGCCTTTCACGGTGTGCTCTTCGGTGGCGCGCTTCATCAGTTCGCGGGCGAATTCGCGCTCGTCGCGGATGTAGCGGTCCATTTTGCCGCGCTTCACGCGATAGAGCGGCGGCTGCGCGATATAGATATTTCCTTTTTCGATGAGCTCGCGCATGTGGCGGAAGAAAAAAGTGAGCAGCAGCGTGCGAATGTGGCTGCCGTCCACGTCCGCGTCGGTCATCAGAATCACTTTGTGGTAGCGCAGCTTGCTGGCGTCGAAATCGTCTTTGCCGATGCCCGTGCCGAGCGCGGTGATGATGCAGCGAATTTCCTCGTGGCCGAGCATTTTGTCGTAGCGGGCTTTTTCGACGTTGAGGATTTTGCCCTTGAGCGGGAGGATGGCCTGGTAGCGGCGATCGCGGCCGCCCTTGGCCGAGCCTCCGGCGGATTCGCCCTCCACGAGGAATATTTCGCAGCGCGCGGGATCGCGTTCCTGGCAATCGGCGAGCTTTCCGGGCAAGCCGCTGGAATCGAGCGCGGATTTGCGGCGCGTGAGCTCGCGGGCCTTGCGCGCGGCTTCGCGGGCGCGCGCGGCGTCGATGCACTTGCCGATAATTTTTCGCGCGATGGAAGAATGCTTGTCGAAATATTCGCCCAGGCGCTCGTTGACCATCTGCTCGACCACGCCTTTGATATCGCTATTGAGTTTGCCCTTGGTCTGGCCTTCGAATTGGGGCTGCGGAAGTTTTACGGAGACGACTGCGACCAGGCCTTCGCGGACGTCGTCACCATTGATGGTAACTTCGTCCTTCTGTTCCTTGAGCATGCCGAAAGAATTGGCGTAGTAGTTGATGGTGCGGGTAAGAGAGGAGCGGAAACCGGAAAGGTGCGTGCCGCCATCGACCGTGTTGATGGTGTTGGCGAAGGCAAAAACATTTTCCGTATAGCTGTCGTTGTATTGCAGCGCGATTTCCACTTCCACCTGATCGCGCTTGCCTTCGATGTAGATGGGTGAATCGTGCAGCACGCCTTTGCCTTTGTTGAGATGCTTCACGAATTCGGCGATGCCGCCCGTGAAACGGAACTCGGCTTTCTTGCCGCTGCGCTCGTCGTCCAGCGTGATCTTCAGGCCTTTGTTCAGGAAGGCCAGCTCGCGCAGGCGTTGCGCCAGCGTGTCGTAGCTATAGACCGTCTTGCCGAAGATTTCGGGATCGGCGTGGAACGTGATTTTCGTGCCGGTCTTGCGCGTCTTGCCGGAAGACTTCAGCTTCGAGGTGGGCACGCCCTTTTCGTAGGATTGTTCCCAGACTTCGCCTTCGCGCCAGATTTCCAGATCGAGCCAGTCGGAAAGCGCGTTGACGACCGAGACGCCGACGCCGTGCAGGCCGCCGGAAACTTTGTAGGTCTCGCTATCGAATTTTCCGCCGGCGTGCAGGACGGTCATAACCACTTCGGCGGCGGGCTTTTTTTCCGTGGCGTGCATGTCCACAGGAATGCCGCGGCCGTTGTCAATCACGGTCACGCTGTTGTCTTCGTGCACGGCGACGTTGATCTCGTCGCAGAATCCGGCCATGGCTTCGTCCACGGAATTGTCGGCCACTTCCCAGACCAGGTGATGCAGGCCCATTTCGCCGGTGGAACCGATGTACATCGCGGGACGTTTGCGGACGGCTTCGATGCCGCCCAGAACTTTGATGGAAGTCGCGTCGTACTTGTGGCCGCCAGTTTTTCCGGCCGCAGCATCTTTTTCAGCCATGAGTCGTGCTTCTCCTCAGATTGCGTGCGGATGCAATTTCGAAACTAAGCATTAAGGCTGCGGGAAGGCGGTCGCGCGGATGTGCCCGACACTCGCTCGCCGAAACTGCGGCGAGTTACCTTGCCCATTGGTTTCGCTCACCCGAAGTTGGGTCCGAATTCTTTTCGAGGGCGCGCAAGCGCGCCGGCGAAACTCGAAGGGTTGCGGCTCCATCCCATCCCGTTCCGAAAAATTCGGGGAGACGCGGCGGAGCTTTTTTTTGATTTTCCCCTGCGGAAAGGGGATTACCCGGCGCAATTTTGCTTTCTTCTCGCCCTGGCGCAGGCAAGCGAAACAGAGGCAAATTCGGGCCGAATACGGTGCCGCCCAGAAGGAATTCTGAACGGATTCATTGTATCGAAATCGCGGCGTATTCACAAGGCGAAAACGCGAGGCGGGATTGAATTCATCGCTTTTCTATTCAGTGGTTTACGAGGGGTTTGCGGCCGTGACGGCGAGCCTCTGGCCGGAGGGGCAAAACTGGGGGAAAGCAAGCGTTTACAGCATTCGTTTTCGCCCGATTTTCAAGCGATTCCCCAGGCTATTCCATGCGCCCTGATGCACGCGGGGCGATCAAATGCGCATGGGCATTACGACGTAGCGGTAGCGAGAGGTTTCATCGCCTGTCGGGCGGAGTTGGCCGGCGGATTGTTCGTCTTTTAGTTCGAAGCTGATGGGGCCGTCGGCGGCGGCAGCCAGAAAATCCAGCAGGTACTGCGCGTTGAAGCCGATGGCGATGGTCTCGCCTTTGAATTCCTTTTCGATAATTTCTTTGGCTTCGCCGTATTCCGGGCTGGAGGAGGAAACTTCCAGGCCTTCGGTGGTGAGGGTGAACTTCACGGCATGGGAGCGCTGGTCGGCTAGTTGCGCGACGCGGCGCAGAGCGTCCTGCAATTCGACGCGCTCCAGGGAGAGGGTTTTATTCGCGTCGCGCGGCAGCACGGCTTCATAATTCGGAAATTGTCCGGTGAGTTTGCGCGACGTGAGCAGGCGGCGGCCGATCTGGAAAAACAGATGGCTTTCATCCTGGCCGAATTCGACCTGGACGTCGTCGCCTGATTTTCCGACCAGGCGCTGCACTTCGGTCATGGCTTTCTTGGGGATCAGCACGCGCGTCTCATTGCTGAATCCTTCGAACTTGTGATCGGTCTCAACCATGGCGAGGCGATGGCCGTCCGTTGCCACCATGGCGAGCGAGCCCGGTTTCAGCACCAGCAGCGCGCCATTCAGCGTGTAACGGGATTCCTCGAGGGAGATCGCGAAGGTGGTCTTGGCGATCGCATCCGCAAGGAGCTTTGCAGGAATTTTCACCAGGGCGTGCGGGAACGCCGGCAGCGCGGGAAAATTATCCTTGGACATGCCCACCAGCTTGTAATTGCGCCGGTCGCTGATGATGTGCACCCAGTGATTTTCCAGCAGCTTGAATTTCACTTCGCCTTCGGGCAGCAAGCGCAGCAGCTCGAAAAGTTTTTTGGCGGGGATGGTGCCGGCGCCTTCTTTTTTTACTTTGGCGTCGCAGGACGTGCGGATGCTGAGCTCAAGATCGGTGGCCGTGATGGTGAGGCGGCTGCCCTTGGCTTCCACCAAAAGATTCGAAAGGATGGGAATGGTGGTCTTGCGCTCGACGACGCCTTGCGTCAGTTCGAGTTCATCGAGCAGGTCCGATCTTTTTACGCTGAATTCCATCTGGGGCGACCCTCGCAATTTTCCAGCTGATTTTTGCTGCGGCTACTGTACTGCTTTTCTTTAGGTATATAAATATATAAGAAAACCGTCGCCGTCGCCGCATCTGTGGAAACTTCGGAAAACGTGACAAGTCGAATGACGCCCGCCGGTTGCCGCTCCCGGTGTGCTGTGCAAGCGCGCACGGCGCAGAGGATAACGCTCGGGCGAACCATCGCGCCGGCGGCGCCTCCGGCAGCGATGCACAGTTCATGCACAAGGCACTCACAGCTGGTTCACAGGCGATGCACAGGTCATCTCTTCCTCAGCAAACCGGACACACCCACCCGTTCGCTAGGGCGCTTGCAGGGCGGGTTTCGGACGGGCACACAAAAATCCACAGAAGGCCGGAAGACGGAGGGCTTCCAAGGATTAAGTCTAACCAAATGAATCGAGTAGCCTGTTGATTTTCTTGTTCAAATCTTTGTTGGTTTGGCGCTCGGATTCGATTTTGTTGATGGAATGGAGCACGGTGGTGTGATGCTTACCGCCAAACTGGCGGCCGATTTCTGGAAGCGACGCGGAGGTGAGCTGCTTCACAACGAACATGGCCACCTGGCGCGGCAGCACAATCTGCCGGGAATTGCTGCGCACATTCAGATCCTGAGCGCGCAGGCCAAAGATTTCGCCCACGCGTTTCTGAATCTGCTCGATCGTGACCTTCTTTTCCTGCGTCTCGATAATATTTTTCAGCACTTGCTGCGCGGTCGAGAGATTCAGTTCCGCTCCGGTAAGGGAAGCGTAGGCCATCAGGCGGATCAGCGCGCCTTCGAGCTCGCGAATATTTGATTTGATCGCGCGGGCGATGTACTCGGCGACTTCGTCAGGGAGCTGAACGCGTTCGCTCTCGGCTTTTTTCTGCAGAATGGCGATTTTCGTTTCCAGATCGGGCAACTGAATATCGGCGATCAAGCCCCATTCAAAGCGCGAACGCAGACGCTCTTCGATGGAGGATATTTCCTTGGGCGGGCAATCGGAAGAGATTACGATTTGCTTCTGTTGGTCGTACAGCGCGTTGAACGTATGAAAAAATTCTTCCTGGGTGCGTTCGCGCGTGGCGATGAACTGGATGTCGTCCACCATGAGGACGTCCATATTGCGGAAACGGTCGCGGAAAGCCGCCATGCGCTCGAAGCGGATGGAGGAAATCACTTCGTTGGTAAATTTTTCCGCGCTCACATAGGTGAGGCGCATCGCCGGATTTCTGCGCTTGAGCGTGTGGCCGATGGCCTGCATCAAGTGCGTCTTACCGAGTCCCACACCGCCGTAGAGAAAAAGCGGGTTGTAGGATTTCGAAGGCTGCTCGGCGACAGCCAGGGCTGCGGCATGCGCGAACTGGTTGGAAGCGCCGACGATGAACGAATCGAAGGTATAGCGCGGGTTCAGCTGATTGGCCACCGCGTCAAAATCGAGTTTGGCTTGTGGAGAAGCAGGCGCGGCGACAGCGGCCGTGACCGGAGCTTCCGCTTCAACGCAAACAAAATCCAAGTGCAGCTGTGGCTTACCGATTTCGACCAGCACCGCTTTGAGCAGCTCGCCGTACGTTTCGGTGAGGCGCTTGCAGAAAAGGCGCGTAGGAACACGAATCGTCAGACGATCGTCTTCGGAGCGATCCAAGCGTGTGGGACGAAACCAGGTAGCGAAGCTATGTGGATTAACGCGCCGCTCTGTATGTTGGAGAATCTTATCCCAAAGGTTCATCGAGCGAGTCAGCCCTTACCGCAATTTCCACCGATGTGGAAATGCTGTGGAAAAATGCCACCCATGTCGGCGGGTGTATTTTGGTCTGGTGGTTCAGGTACGACGAAGCAGCAGCGTGCCTTGCGTTGCCCGCTCTGATGAATCCCCGTGCCTTAAGCTCATCAGAGGCGTGAGGCGGGATTCTGCCTAAACGGAACGCTGGTAGCAAGAGAAAACTGCGTGCGCACCAGTCCTGCTCTCCACAAACAATTCACAGGATTTCCACAGTGCCGAATTTTAATATTTCCACTTGTAAAAAATAAAATTCGCGTGACCGAATTGCGCCAGAACTAAAAATTTTTCCAGCGCGTGAATTATTTGTTGCGGCGATTAGAGCCCGGCGAGGGTGGGCGCAAACCTGCCATTCAGGACTGCGTCGACATTGTCCAGGGCCAGCATGCCCATCGCGGTGCGGGTTTCGATTGTGGCGCTGCCGATATGCGGCAATAGAAACGTGTTTTCGAGCAAAAGATATTGCGGATTAAGTTTGGGCTCGCCTTCAAATACGTCAAGCCCGGCGGCGGCGATCCGCCCGCTCCGCAGAGCAGCGATCAGGTCGTCGTCGACCACCAGTCCGCCGCGGGCGGTGTTCACGACGATCGCGCCGGGAGGCAGAAGGCTTATGGTTTCGGAGTTCAAGAAATGGTGAGTCTCGGGAGTATCCGGGGCGTGCAGGCTCAAGAACTGGCTTACGCGAAGCAGATCCGACAGATTCTGGTGGCAGACGGCATCGCCTGCGATTTCCGCAGGCAAAGCAGAAGTATTGCAATAGTGGATCTTCATTCCGCATGCTCGCGCACGACGCGCCAGGGCTTGTCCCACCTTGCCCATTCCGAAAATGCCGAGGATTTTGCCGCCCACTTGCCATCCCAGCAGCATGTCGGGAGTCATCGGTTTCCAGGCTCCGGTTCGAACCAGCTCCTGCGCTTCGTACGCACGACGCGACGCACCCAGTAAAAGCAGCAGGGCGATGTCGGCCGTCGCTTCCTGGTTGACGCCCGGGGTGTAAGCAACAGAAATTTTTCTGCGAGCGGCGGCTTCCAGATCGATATGCTCAAAACCTACCGAGTATGTGACGATGATTTTTATGGTGGGTGAGACTTTCTGGAAAAACCCAGAGTCCAACCGGTCCGCCGGCGTAATGAACATGGCCTCGGCTCCTTCGGCCGCCGAGAGCAGGTCCTGCTGGCTGAAAGGAAACTGATTAGGATTTCGCCGCGCGCTGTAATCGCGATCGATACGCTCTTCAATTGCCTTCGTATAACGGGTGGTCACCACCAGAATCGGCTTCGTCATACCTATCTCCTTCTACGTGACGAGGACGCTGCAAGCCCCGCACGCCCACGAGCGCCCAAGCATTCATCGAAAGTGCCAATGAGTGTGTTCCGGGAAGGGCCGCTACCAATGCAACGTCAACTGCGAATTCAGTCGAGGCGGAAGTTAACGCGATCGATGGAGCGGGCGCGGCCGGTGGCTTCCTCCACGTCAATCTCGACGGTGTTCATCTGCACGTCGCCTTCGGCCACTGCGAATTTTGCGGGCAGCGCATCCAGGAAACGCTGCACGATGGGTTTTTTCTCCATGCCGATGACCGAATCGTGCGGGCCGGTCATGCCCACGTCCGTGATATAGGCGGTGCCGCCGGGCAGCACGCGATTGTCGGCGGTGGCGACGTGCGTGTGCGTGCCTAGCACGGCGGAAACTTTTCCGTCCAGATGCCAGCCCATGGCTTGCTTTTCGGAAGTGGCCTCGGCGTGCATGTCCACGACGATCACTTTCACATCGCGGGGGAGCGCGGCAAGCTCGCGTTCCGCGGTGCGGAAGGGATCTTCCAGAGGCGCCATGAACGTGCGGCCCTGCAGATTCATCACCGCGTAGGCGATGCCGTTTTTCGTTTGGCCGACGAAATGGCCTTTGCCCGGCGAGCCAACCGGAAAATTTGCGGGGCGAATCAGCCGCGGTTCATGCGGGAAAAAATCCAGAATCTCTTTGCGGTCCCAGATGTGATTGCCGCCGGTGATGACTTCGGCACCTGCCGCGAATATCTCTTCGGCGAGGCGCGGAGTAATTCCGAAACCGGACGCGGAATTTTCACCGTTCGCGATGCACAGGTCTATAGAGCGTTGCGTGATGATATCCGCGAGGCGGTCATGGACGATCTTGCGTCCGGGTGAGCCGACAATATCTCCGATAAAGAGAATCTTCATTCTGGGGGTTTCTCATTTCGAACTTCGAATCTGCAGCGTTTTGATGTGGAGCGGTCCACTTCGCCGTGCGTTGCTAGGTCCTGAACCCCACGAATAGGTGGGTGCCCTGCGCCTGCTTTCAGGCTATCCACCGGCCGAAACCGATGGACGTGCACAAGGGCAGGACGACGCGGACTCCCTGGGATCCAGTGTTGGTTCAAAAGACCATCGCGACGTCACCTGCGTCGCAGGCCGGTTCCACGAAGTATTGTAGCAGGAATTATCGGCGCAGCGAGCCATGCGAGCGCAGGCGCGGCCTGCGGTCCGAATGAAAAAGGCTAGAAAATCAAAGGCAGCCGTTAGAACAAGAACTTGAATCCCAGCTGCACCAGGCGCGGCGAAGTCGCGCCAATCACATCCCCAAACGTGGAGCTGTCAATATTTCCGTCCACCGCTTGCGGCCCGAAAAACTGCGCGTGGTTGAAGGCGTTGAACGCTTCCAGGCGGAACTGAAGAGACTTGGCTTCGCTGAGCCGCACGTTCTTCAGCAGCGCCAAGTCGTAGTTGTTCATTCCTGGCCCGTAGAAGAAGCGGCGCTTGGCGGTGCCGGGCGTACCCAGGGCGTTCTCGGTGAACGCAGCGGTATTGAAATAGGGCTGCCCGTTGCGAGGATTGGAATTCAGGTTGAGAGCAGCGCCGGTGTAGTCCGGCTCATCCACGCCAAAGTTATTGATGCCATTCGGTTCGGAGCCGAGCAGTGAATTGTCGCCGAAATTCACCAGGGGGACCGGAAGACCGCTGCTGAAGTGGGTGATCCCGGACAGTTCCCAGCCGCGCGTCCAGCCGTTCGATGCGCGCAAGAGCTGCTCGATGGGTAGCTGGTAGTTGTAGCTGACGACGAAATTGTGCTTCACATCGAAGGAGGACAGCGCTTTGCTGAGCGCGGGGTCGAGCGGATTGACCGCTTCGCCCAGGTTTGACGATTGGTCCTCGGATTTGCTGAAGGTGTAACCGGCGAGCACGGTCAGGCGCCGGGTGGTGTGGCGCAGAGTGACTTGCAACGCGTTGTAATTGGAGTTGCCGATCGTCGTCTGATTAGCGTTGCTGCCGAAATTCGAGCCGAGCGGCCCGCGCGTGCCGTTGAAAACCTGGCCGGTGGAGGTGGTGTACTGCGTGTCTTCACCGAACGGGCCGCAGGGAGTCTGTCCGGGAGCGAGATTCGCGGGATTGCTCAAGAACAGGCAGAGCGCAGGATCGCCCGGGTTTGCTTCTTCGAGCACCAGAAGGCGGTGCCCCTGCGTGCCGACATAATTCACGCTGACGACGGTGTTGTTACCCAAGCCGCGCTGCAGCGAGAGCATGTATTCTTCGGTGTAAGGAATGCGATTGCTAGTCAGGTAGTTGGGCAGGCCGGTGATCGGCTCAAACTGTGACCAATCGATGCTAGTGTCGGGATTTTTCGCGCTGGAATTGAGCGCAGCCAGGGTCACCGGAAAGGTCTGGCCCAGATTCTGGCCGCTGGCCGCGGTGACAAAGGGCGTCGCAAAGAGCGGCGGCGCGGGGCTGGTGTAGGTGGTGCCATAGGGGGCGTTGGCGCTCATTACGCCGATGGTGAGAGCTTCGATCGCGGTGTAGAACATTCCGTAGCTGGCGCGGATGCTGGTCTTGCCCGGGCCGCCGAGAATTTTCGCAAGCAGGCCATCGCCGGAAACATTGGGTGAGTACGCCAGGCCGATGCGCGGCGCAAAATCGCGATTGCCCGGAGGCCCCAGCGTGCGCGATACACCGGGATCGGTGGGATAGAGGATGCCGGCGGGAGCGCCGGGAAAGACGAGCGACTGTTCGCCGGGAATGAATGTGGCGATCTGGTTGTACTTCTCATACCAAGGCTCGATGCGGTCCCAGCGCAGGCCGTAATTCAGCGTGAGGCTGCTGTTGATGCGCCAGCTATCCTGCCCGTAAAGGCCGACGTACTTGTTGCGGCCGTAAAAAGGCTGCAGCTGGCTTTGGTTGTACTGGCTGGGAACTCCCAGCAGAAAATCGGCGAAGTCCAGGCCCGTCTCGGTTCCGAAGAACAGGAAGCTACCGTTGAATTGCGCGATGGCGTTGACGTTCACTTGATCGTAGTGGGCTTCTGCGCCGAATTTCAGCGTGTGCGTGCCGATCACTTTGGAAAAATTGTCGAGCCACTGGAAGGTGTTTTCAACCTGATTCAGCTCATTGGTATTGGTGCCGATCGTGTAGCTGTTGAATCCCACGCTCGCGACGCCTTCGGTTTTGGGAGACAGCGGCACGATTCCGGGAGTTCCCGGACCCACCTCAAACCCCTGGGAGGCCAGGCTGACCCCCACTCCACCGACCGGTTTGCCCAGGTCGTTGGCATTGCGCAAGAAGCTGAAGTGGAATTCGTTCGCGGCGGATGCGCCCAGAGTTTTGGTGAAGCCCAAGTCCAGCAATTGCGCGCGCCCGGTGTAGAGAGCGTTGAAGCCGGGGACATTTGCGCCGCCTTGCGCGACCGGGTAGGGATTGTTCTGCGACCAGTCGTCGAGAAAATAGTAGGCGGAGAAAAGGCCGTAATGCGTATTGGCGTCGAGGCGGAAGGCGCCCTTGTCGTCGCGCAAAGTTTGGTTGAAGGCCGAAGTGGAAAACGTGCCGTTGGAGTTGTTGGGCTCGGGAATGTATTGCAGCAGGTTGGTGCCTGGAGCAATCCAGGCGGTGGTCGGAACGGTGGCGTTCGGAAAGACGCAGCCGGTTGCCGGATTATGGGTGGTGCAGGGTCCGCCCGTGGGATGCTGCTGCGTAGGACCGCTAAAGTAGTAAGGCTCGCCGGGCCGGACGGTGTATCCCAATTTGCTGGAAAGAGTTGTCGCGATGTTCGGGCCGCTGACAACGCAGGGGATCTCAGTGGTGCCGGCGACGCCGCAGAAACCGAGCGGGCTAAAGCCGCTGGAATTCAACAGCAGATCGGAGAAGTTGCCCGCGGTGCGATCCTGCACCGACGGCACGGGAATCTGGCCGGTGTCCACGCCCTGGGTCGAACGCGTGCCTTGATAATCGGCGAAGAAGAAAATTTTGTTCTTGCGGATGGGGCCGCCGACGGTGCCGCCAAACTGATTTTGGTCGAAGGCTCCGCGCGTGGGAGAAAAGAAGTTGCGCGCATCCAGATTGGTGTTGCGCAGGAATTCGAAAAGATCGCCATGAAAGGCGTTGGTGCCGGACTTGGTGACGACGTTAATTTGGCCGCCGCTGAATTCGCCGTACTCGGCGTCAAAGTTGCTGGTGAGAATGCGAAATTCGGCGATCGAATCCAGATTGGGAACGATTGCCGCGCCCATGTTGACGTCCTCTTCCACGTCGCTGCCGTTGACGATGAAGGCGTTGGCAAATTCGCGTTGTCCGTTGATTGAAATGGTTCCCGGATTCAGATCGCCGGAGGGGGAAAGCGCGCTGGCGCCGACGTCCTGCACGGTGTCGGGCGTGATGGAGGTCACAGGCGCGACTCCCGGCTGCAGCGCGAGCAAATCGGTATAGCTGCGGCCATCGAGCGGCACGGCCGTCATCTGCGCGGCGGTGATGACCTCGCCGATTTGCGTGCTGGCGATGTCCACATGCAGCTGGTTATCAATCACGGTGACGGCATCGGACCTGCCGCCGACTTCAAGGACTGCGTCCATCGTGAGTGCGCTGTTGGCATCGATTGTGATTCCCGTACGTTGATAAGGGCGGAAGCCGTCGGCCGATACTTCCAGAAGGTAGCGGCCGACTGGGACGTTCAGGAAGGAATAGGCGCCGTTGTCGTCCGAAGTGAGCGCCTGGCGCACGCCGGTGTCTGAATTCGTGATGGAGACGGTTGCTTTGGCAACGACGGCGCCGCTGGCGTCCTTCACGGTGCCGGAAATGCGGCCGCCGACGCCAGCGCGTGCGGCCAAGGCCAGAATGAACAGAGCCGCGAGAAGCAAGAGGGTGCGGCCGAAAGACCAGAAACGAGCGCCAAACATGGGTCTCCTAGTTGCAAACCATTATCAACTGGAAAGGGAGTGTAGGTCAGTTGTAAATGGGTGTCAACTGGAGTTTTGTAAGAATTTGGTCACAATCCGCCGCCCGATTGTGGAAATTCGCCGGCCGCGGCGACGGGAGCGCGGGCTCGACCGCCCGCGCTCCCACCGTCCGCATGGACTTGCGCCAAAGCGGATCCCTCGGCTCCGCTTCTGCTAAAAGTGGAAGCCAACCTCCGCGGTTAACGCTCGCGGCGTGACGTAGTGCGTGCCGCTGAAAGTGGACAGGAAATTGTAAACCGCTTCTTTATTGCCGATGTTGATCGCGGTCAAGCGCAGACTCCACTTGTAACGGTCGCCGCGGAACAGATTGTCATCGCCGACAGCCAGATCGAACAGGTTGCGGGAAGCGACACGCGGCGGATTGTGGTCGTCGTTCTCGGTTCCGGGCGCGGGAATCTGCAGGAACTTCGAATTGTATTGCGAGGCGGGGCACAAGCCGGAGGCGATGATGGGCGTGCCGGTGGGATTCGCTGGACTGGGCGGAGTCGCGAAAACGCCCGCGCAGGATAGCCCCGCCTGAAACTGCTGATCGGGCGAGAGGCCGGAGACGTCCACAAATCCCGGGACCTGCGCCCCGGCGCAATTGCCGCCTTCGCAGGGGACGGGACCGGCAACCAGACCGCTATCATAGCGCCAGTTAAAACCAATCCAGGGCCACAACTTCTTCGGCTGATATTGCAGGTGAGTGGTTTCATTGAAGTGTTCGTCGTGGTCAATGCGGAAGGGCGTAAAACTTCCCGCTACGATCGGAACCGCGCCCACACCGCCGATTTGCGGAGTGAAGAAGCGCGCGGCGACGCTGGACATCACGACGAGCGCCGTGAGGCCGTGGAAATTCGGGACATTGGCGCGGATGGCGTAGCCGGGAATTTTCGAATTGTTCCACTCGATGGGGAAAGTAATCGGCGTAGCGCCCAGGATACTGAAGTCGTAGCCGTTGTGCGTGTACTTCCAGATGTACTCGCCGTCGATGACCAAATATTTTCCGAAGGCTTGTTGCAGGCCGGCGTGAAATTCGTTGCGAATGCCGGGAGCAAGAGGAGTGGCGGTGCCCGATGTGCAGCCTTCGTTCTCGGCCGCGAACAGAGCGCCGACGACGGGGTTCAGGCAGCCGAGGCTAGAGAGCACCAGGTTTTCGTTGAATGGAGTTTCCAGAGTGCGCGCGTAGGAAACGCGCAGCACCGTGTTGGTCTGCTTCACGTTGTAGGCAACGCCGAGGCGCGGCTCGGCTTGCGTGCCGTGCGAGAGGCCTTCATAGATGTCGCCACGGACACCGAGGTTGAACGTCCAATTCTTCAGCGTAATCGAATCCTGCACGTACATCGCGAGCTGTTTCACATCCGTATGGCCCGGAAAAAGAAACTCAGCGCTGCTGGTCTGCCCAGCGGAACAGCCATCGCTAGCCGGCAGCGGCGCGGTCCGGGTCAAATCAATGCAACCGAGGATGGGAACAAACGCACCGACGGACCCTTGGCCAAGGTTGGGCGCGAGCGCGCCGGTGCATTGCGTCTGCGAAGTAATCGCTGGATTGGTGTCCGGGGATCCGTCGGCATTGAGGCAGACGGCATTCAGTGTGGGGTCCACGATGCCGAAAGTGTCGCGCTCGGTTAGGAACGTTTGTTCGTAGCTGATTCCGGCCTTGATGTTGTGATTGCCTTTGGAGATGGAAAGTTCGGAATGCAGGCCGGCGTTGGTGAGCGTGCGGTATTGGCTGGCAGCTTCCTGCTGCAGGTTCGAGGGACCGAGGTCAGCGAAGGGATTGTCGCTGCCGTAGTAATTGAACTGGTCGCGGCGAACGAACGCACCGAAAGTGAGGACCGTCGAGGAATTGATCAAGCGCGTCCACGTGGGCGCGATGTTGTAGGTGCCGATCTTGGAGCGCTGATCGGTGGGCCCGACGGGAACACCGTTGGGACCGAGGCCGCCGCTCGCGACGACCACGCCAAACCAGGGCGAGGCAAACTGCCCGTCGAACGAATTGGGCGTCTGGAACCAGGAACGCGTGTAGCTCAGATTCAGATGAATGGAATCCGCGGCGCTCAGCTGATAATCCACGCGGTCGAAAATGTTTTCCTCGTTGCCTTTGTCGTGCATCACGGTGAATTCCGGGCCGTCAAGAAAGCGGCCGCTGTCCAGGCCGCTGGCGGCGATGAAATTCCCCCATTTTTCGCCGCCGTAGGCGAGATCGAAGCCAGCGTTGGCGGTGCCGAACGCGCCGTAGGATGCGGTGACGCTGCCGTGAGGAGTGGTGACGCCCTGGCCGGAGCGCGTGGTGACTTTGATGACCAGGCTGGTCTTGTCCCCGAATTCCGCGGGCGGCGCGCCGGAAATCACTTCCAGCGATTGCACCGAGTCGAGCGGGACCTGGTTCGAGAACACTTTGCTCTGCTGATCGGTGATGGGCTGGCCGTCAACCGAGAAGGAATTTTCCGCGTGGTCACCGAGCCCGTGGAACAAACCGTTGGAATCGGCGGCGACCCCTGGAGTCGAGAGCGTGACCAGGGAACTCAGCGACGAGGACGCGCTCTCGAGCGGCAGCTTGTCGAACAGGGCGCGGTCCACGTCGGTGTGAAATGTAGGCTCGTTCTCGAGCAAATCGCCACCGCCTTCAACGGTCACTGTACTGGAACTGCCGGCGATGGTCAGCCCGATCTTGAGCGCCAGAGGCACCGAGGAACGGACGTCAATATCCTGCGCGTAGGCGCCAAAGCCCGCGGCGCTGACCGCCAAGTGATAGGGATTGAACGGCACGTTGGCGAAGCTGAAATTCCCGGACGCGTCGGTGGTGGTGGTGCGCTCCAGCCCGCTTACCGGGTTGTGAATGCTGACGCTGGCGCCGGCAACGACGCCGCCCGAAGGATCCGTCACGCTTCCGGTGACGTTCGCCGAGTTTCCGGTCTGCGCGGAGGCGGTGGATGCGGCCGCAACCGCGACGAACAGCAAAAACAATGCTCCCAAAAATGATTTTACGACGCTCATGAATGGATCTCCCTTTATGAATGGCAGCCCGTGCGCTGCGCAGCGCCGGCCGCGGATGAAATGAAAGGTAAAAATGGAATCAGGCGCCTGCCGCCATGACGACGGCACGCGTTATGAGATTACGAATTTTTGGGGTGAGGAATTAAACAGGAGGCGCGCGGGGGATCTTGTTACTGCAAACCGGGTCGAGGCTGAGTTTCTGATCTTGGCTGACCGCAAAGCGAGCGACCGTGACCGGCGACTGCGTTTCTATTTGCACCGCGGGCTGCGCTACGGCGACGTGGCCCGTGTGGCAGACCTGGCAATGCTGTTCGTCGGAGGAGTGCCCATGCCAGTGCCCGGCAGCCTGCATGGCAAACAGGCCCACGGAAAGAACCAGGGCCACCGCCAGCAGTCGTAGGGCGATTCGCTTAGGCATCGCTTAAATTCCCAGGGTCTCCCTGGCAACTATCGTAGCTCTGATGCGGCCTGGACTCAAAAGGTCGCAGCCCATCTGGTACGGATCGCGCAACAGCAAGGGTCGGGCCATTGCGCGCGAGCCGAGCTGAGGCGCGCGGTTTCAGACCTGCAAAACGTCGCCTTCGCGCGCCACCATTTTATACAGCACAGGGCTGACGATGCGCCCCAGGAGCAGGCGCGAAACCAGCCCGGCCACAATCACAATCGCGAAGGGCTTCTGCGAATCGGAACCAATGCCCGTCGAAAGCGCCGCTGGTAGCAATCCCAGGCACGCGACCAAGGCCGTCATCATGATCGGACGGAAACGAACCAGCGACGCGTCATAGGTGGCCTTTTCGATGTCGAAGCCCTCGAGCCGGAGCTTATTGATGTAGGAAACATCAATGACCGCGGTTTCCACCGAGACGCCCATCAGCACCAGCAGCCCGAGCAGCGACGACACGCTGAACGGCGTGTGCGTCAGCTTCAGCGCCAGCAACGCTCCCACCGGCTCGGTCAAAATCACGCTCAGAACCACGGTGACCGGAAACTTCAAGTTGCCGTAGAGCGCGAAAAGAATCATGAAGATGAGCAGCACGGTGAGCGGCGCGACGATTGAAACCTGGCTCATGGCGTTGATGAATTCGCTGTATTCGCCGCCCCACGCCAGGCGGTACCCCGCCGGCAAGGATTTATCCACGTCCGCGATGGCGCGCTTGCCTTCCGCAACCGCTCCCGAGAGGTCGCGGCCTTCGATGCTGTACTGCACGCCGATGTAACGCGAATTATTTTCGCGATAAATGAAAGATGCGCCGTTGCCTTCGCGTATGTCCGCAAGTTCGCTGAGGGGAATCTGCTGGCCGGTGGGCGTGCCGACCAGCAAGTTGGCGATCTGCTGCGCGTTCTCGCGGAACTCCGGCCTCATACGCACGACCAGATCGAACAATTTTTCGCCCTGAATCACTTGCGTCGCGGCCTGCCCGCCCACCGCTGCCTGCACCACGGCTTCCACATCGGCAACGTTGATGCCGTAGCGCGCAATTTTGTCGCGATCCACTTGCACGATCAGGCTGGGCTGGCCCAATTCGCGCACGACGGTCAGCTCGGTAAAGCCGCGGATCTGCGAAAGTCGCCGCTTGATCTCGAGCGCCTTTTCCTGCAGGACGTTCAGGTCCGCGCCATACACCTTTACCGCCAGCGCGCTTTTCAGGCCGGTGAGCGCTTCGTCCACGGCATCTTCGGCGGGCTGGGTGTAATTAAAAATAATTCCGGGAAACGCGGTGAGCTGCTTTTGCAGGTCCTCGATCAGTTCTGCCTTGCTGCGAATATTTCCTGATTTCCAGATGGCGTCGTCGTACGGTTTCAGCCCCACGTAAAATTCGCAATTGAAAAAGCCGGTGGGATCGGTGCCGTCATCGGGACGCCCGAGCTCGGAGCCGACGTCGGTTACCATGGAATACTTCGCGAGGATGGTGCGAATCTGCGGCGCGATCTTGGCGGCCTCTTCGTAGGAAATCGTGTAGGGCATGGTAGCGCGGACCCACAGCGCGCCTTCATCCAGGTGCGGCATGAACTCGCCGCCGATAAAAGGGACCAGGAAAAGACTGACGCCAAAAATTAAGGTGGCCACCAGCATGGTCAGCCAGGGACGCTCCAGGCACCACTTCAGTTCCGAACCATATTCCTGCTTGATCCATTCAAAGGGCTTGTTGCGTGGTTCGCGGATGCCTTTCTTGAACCAGTACGAGCACATCACCGGCACGAAGGTAAGGGTGAGAATCAGCGCGCCGATCAGCGCGATGGACATGGTGTCCGCCATGGGGTGAAACAATTTTCCCGACGGGCCGGTGAGCGCATAGATGGGGATGTAGCCCGCGATGATGATGGCGACGGAATAAAAAATGGGGCGGTCCACGTCCCGGGCAGCAGCCAGAATCACTTCGTGCAATTCGTATTTCTGCCCTTCGCGCAGGCCCAGCTCGCGATAGATGTTTTCCACCATCACCAGCGTGCCATCAATGATGATGCCGAAATCGATCGCGCCGATAGAGAGCAGGTTCGCCGCGACGCCGCGCGCGTGCAGAAAAATAAAAGAGAACAGCAGCGCGACCGGAATCGTGAGCGCGACGATGACGGCGGCGCGCACGTTTACCAGAAAGAAAATCAGCACGATCAGGACCAGCGTCATCCCGATCAGCATGTTTTTTTCCACGGTATCAATCGTCAAACGCACCAGGTCGCTGCGGTCGTAGTAAGGCAGGACTTTCACGTCCGGCGGCAGAATGTGCTCATTCAGTTGTTTGGTTTTGGCTTCGACGCCTTGCAGGACGTTCTGCGTCTGGTCCCCGCGCAGCATCATGATGACGCCTTCGACGGCATCGTCGTTCTTGTTGAATCCGAACTGGCCCAGGCGCGGCGCGTGCCCGATGGTGACTTCGCCGACATCGCGGATGCGCACCGGAACGCCATTCTGCGAGCCAATGATCACGCTGCCGATGTCCTGCACGTCCTTGATCAGGCCCAGGCCGCGCACGTAATAAAATTGGCCGCCCTGAGGATAAAATCCGCCGCCCGTGTTGGCGTTGTTCACGGAAAGCTGCTGAATAATTTGCGGCACGGTGATGTGATAGCCGTAGAGCCGCGCGGGATCGAGCAGCACCTGGTATTGCATCACCGTGCCGCCGAAGCCGGAGTCATCGGCGACGCCGCGCACTTGCTTGTACTCGCGCTCGATCACCCAATCTTCGAAAGTTTTTAGTTCCTGCGGCGTGCGATCGGGGCTTTGCAATACGTAGCGATAAACCAGGCCCGAAGGGCTGGAAAGCGGCGCAAGCCCTGGAGTGACGCCGCTGGGATAGCTGACTTCGCTGAGCCGTTGAAAGACGACCTGGCGCGCAAAATAATCGTCGGTGTCCTCATCGAAGGTGAGAATCACATCCGACAGGCCGTACAGCGAGATGGAGCGCTGAATTTCCATCTTGGGCACGCCGTTCATTTCCACTTCGGTGGGCAGCGTCACCAAACGCTCGACTTCTTCCGCGGCGTGCCCCGGCCACTGCGTGATGACTTCCACCATCGGCGGTGAGAGATCCGGGTAGGCGTCCACCGGCATGCGCTGAAAAGAAACCGCGCCGCCGATGGCGATGAACAGCACCAGCATCAGCACCAGGAACCGCTGTTGCAGCGCGAATTGTACGAAGCGATGAATCATGAGAAATCGGCCGCCCTAGTGCTGAAACGAATTGGCGAACTGCAGGAACAAGCTGCCATCGCCGACGACTTTGTCGCCGGAATTCAAGCCTTTCAGAATTTGCGTCTTTCCGGATTCGCTTTGGCCGATTTCCACGGCGCGGCGGCCGAACTGATTGGAGCCCGTGGCTACGTATACGAACGGCTGATTTTCGTCGTCACGCAGCACGGAAGCATCCGGCACGGCGATGGCGTTCTGTGCCACGCCGGCATTCACCGTGGCCGTTACGTACATGTTGTTCTTCAGTTTTTCGCCGGGATTTTCCACCACGATGCGCGCCTGCAGCGTGCGCGTCGTGGGATCGAGCGCGGGCGACATGAACGAAATCTTGCCCTGGAATTTGTCGGGATAGGAATCGGTCTGCACCGTGACCTGGTCGCCGACGTGCACGGCGGCCATGTCGCCCTGATACACATTGGCCAGCACCCACACCGAGCTCATATCCGAAATAATGAAGGCCTGAGTCGCGCCGGCTTGTAATAACTGGCCGGGAGCGACGTCGCGCTCGACAACCTCTCCGCCGATGGGCGCAAGCAGCGGGATTTCCGCCGATGACGGCGCCTTTTCCAGATCTTCTGGCTTTGCGATTCCCAGAATCTTCAGTCCCAGCAGCGCTGCGTTCAAATCCGCCTGCGCTTGAATGCGATCGGATTCCGCCTGCAGCAAATCGCGCTCGGCGATGGCGTGGTGCTGGTACAAATCCTGAGCGCGCGCGTAATTTTTATCCGCTACGCGAAAGGTGTCGCGCGCTTTCAGGTAGGCCGCATAGAGCAGCGAGTAATCCGGGCTGCTCACTTCCAAAAGCGATTGGCCTTTCTTCACGCGCTCGCCCGGCACGACCAGGATCCGGCTGACCGGACCGCCGACCTGAGTGATCACCGGCACGGTGTTAAACGCATTGTAAGATACGGCGCCGGTAAGGCGCAGGACGCGCGGAAGTTTCACCGGCTCGACGGTTACCACCTGCACGTGCGACATCTGGTTCGGCGGAATCGTAAACAGCTCGGGCGTTTCGCTCTTCGATTCTTTGGCGCTGTAGGAAGTCATTTGGTTCGCGCGTTCGTCGGAGCTGCAGCCCGCAACCCAGGCAGCGGCCGTGACAGCCGCGAGGGCGCAGAAGCTCGCACGCGTTAATAGAGATCTGGAGCCGCATCGGAAAAACGGGGCGCTCATGGCAGGCTCCTGGTTCCCACGGCTTCGCGCAATTGCTCGACCGCGGTGAGATAGGCGGCGAGCGATTGCCGGTAGGAAAGTTGCACGGCGCGATAGCTGCGCTCGGCGTCCAGATAATCGAGCAGGCTGGCTGCGCCGCGCTTGTAGGAATACTCGGTGATGTCGCGAGACTTCTGCGCCGCATCCAGATATCCGCCGCGATATTGCGTAACCACCAGATCGTTTTCGCGCACGCCTTCGTAAGCGGTGAGCACGTCGCTCATCACCTGATCGCTGGCGGCGAGCTCTTGTTCTTGCGCCTGATTGATCACGTAATTGGTGCGCGCGATTTCGCCCTGGTTGCGGTTGAAGATGGGAATCTGGAAGCTGCCGAAGAAGGAAGCTGTATTGGTGTCGCTCACATGGTCGTAATTCGCGGTGCCGGTGACGTCCACTTTGCCGTTGGCTTTAGCCAGTTCGTACTGGCTTTTGGCCCCGATCACGCCTTGCTGCGCGGCGCGAAAATCCGGGCGATTCTGGAGCGCTTTGGATTGCAGGTCTTCCAGTTTCATCTGCACCGGTGTGTAGTCGAAGTCGCTGCTAACGTCGAAATCCTCGGGAACGGTTTCGTAGCCCAGAAACTGCCGCAAACCCACCAACGCTTGCACTTTGGCCAGCTGGGCTTGGGCAACATCTTGCTGGAATTGCAGCAACTGCAGCTTGATCTTCAGAAAATCGCCTTCGCTGATGTCGCCGGCGTTGTAGCGGGCCTGGCTGATGTCCACGGTGTTTTGAAAACTCTTGCTGTCTTGCAACGCCAGATCGAGCGTGGATTCGGCGAGTTGCACGCTCACGAATTGCGAGGCTACGTTGAAAGTGAGGGTGCGCTCGTTGTCGGTGACCTGCGATTTGGCCTGTGCGGTGACGTCTTGCGCGGCCTGCAGGCGGTGCTGGCGCTTTCTGCCGCGTTCGAACAGATAGGCGATGCCCAGATCGAATTGCGCGGTTTCATCGATGTAGTCCGCGGTGAACTGGTTGGGCTGAAAAATTGGAATGAATTGCGCGTCCGCCGTGAACACGGGATTGGGCCGCAGGTTTGCGGTAATTTCCAGCGCCTGGTCCTGCAGGATGGTGGTGCGCGCCGCTTTCAAATTGTGATTGTGTTCGAGCGCCATCTGAATGGCCTGGTCCATGCTGATGCGCACGGCGCCGTGCTGCTGGCCTGACGGAGTATTTTGCGGCGCAGTCTGCGGCACGGTATTCTGCGGCGGGGCAGGCGGCGGTGACGTCTGCGCGGCGGTCGCGGATGCAAAACACACCAGGAGTGCAGGGATGGCGAATGGCACGGTTTTAGCGGGCATAGTCTTCAACCTCTAAAGAAAAAAAAGTAGTGGGATCGCCGTGCCGGTAGCGGCACAGGTTCAAATCGAGGTTATACGGCGGGTGGAGCGCGTGCTGGAAGGCGAGGTGCGACCGGTGAGGGCGCAAATCCTGATTCCTGGAGTTCGACTTGCACACCCACCTGGGCCAACGATGGGGCGCGATGGTTCGGTTGCGGATGGTCGATCGGCTGGTGACTCAGATGGCAGATCGAGCAATTTGCGTCGGGGCCGGCATGGTGGTGGGAAACGCTGCCTAAGACCATCACGAGCACCAGCAGCGCAAGAAGCGCTACGGGAACCGCGAGATACCGAACTGATCTGCGTTTATGCACGGGATGAAGGCCGGCGCAGCCCTAGCACCTATCATATACGGAGATGGCTGACAGATGCTAACAGGTTGTGTCAGGAGCACTGGAAATCGGAAGGTCGAGCGGCTGATACGTTCTGGAACCGGCGTGAGGGGGGTTTTGCAGCGCTAATTCGTCTGTTCGAGCGCCTTTTCCACCATGGACACGCATTTTTCCACGCGCTTGCGCAGCGGGCCGTCGATCTCCTGCTGGCGTTTGCGCAGCGTGAAGGATTCGTCGGCAATATTCAGCGCGGCCAGCACCGCGACCTTCAGCGAATCAACCATATGCGTGGCTTCGGCGACCGAGCGCATCTTGGCGTCCACATAGGCCGCCAGTTCCTTCAGATATTCCTCGTTGTCTTCCGCATTCACGTTGTAGCTCTGATCGTAAATTTCGATTTTCACGGTGCACTCCCTCGCTCGGCCAAGGTTATTGTCGGCCATTCCGTTGGCGGGCGCAACCGGCTTGTGTCCATCGGCCGACGTTTTTGCGGCGCTTACCGTCAGCAAGCCGCGCTCGCTTGCTGCATTTCCGCGACGAGGCGCTCGATGAGTTCCGCGGCTGGCAGGGCGCGCGCTCGCGTCACGCCTTGGCCGACGAACAGGGAGAGATAGCCAGATTCCCCCAGCTTCGCCGCAGCCGTACGCATGGGTCGGGTTAGAGCGTTCTGCAGCGGGAACGGCAGGATTATTTTTTCTCGGCCGTCGAGTTTGGAGATGAACGTATTCCAAAGCCCGCGCGCGGGGCGGCCGGAAAACGCTCGCGTGATCACAGTGGTGTCGGCGCGGGCTGCGAGAATGGCGCGTCTGTAAGCCTCAGGCGTTCCGGCTTCGGGACAGGTGAGAAAAGCCGTGCCGAGCTGGGCGGCCGTGGCGCCGCGCGCGAAGGCTTGCGCGATGTCTCGTCCGTCCATCAAGCCGCCGGAAGCGATGATTGGCGTAGCTATGGTTGCGCGGAGCGATCGCACCAGTTCCAGAGTCGGAACCATCGCGTTCTCGAAGGGGCCGGCAAAGGTTCCGCGATGCGAGCCAGCTTCTGCCCCCTGTGCCACGATGGCTGTGACGCCGCTTGCCTGCAACATTTTTCCTTCTTGGAGGGTGGTAGCTGTGCCGAAGATTGCGATCCCCGCCTCTTTGAGGCGCGCGATCGCGTGGGGCTCAGGGATTCCCAGAGTGAAACTGAAAACGGCCGGTCGCGCTTCCAGGATGGCCTGCAATTGTTCTGCAAAAGGATTTTTCGGCCATGCAGGCAGCGTCGGTGGAAGCAAGTCGAGCGCTTGGTGAATTTCAGCGAGCAGCGCGAGCATGGGACTTGCATCAACGGGCGTTTCGGGCGCATATCCACCCGCGAAAAGATTCACGTTGAAAGGTTTGTCTGTGAGGGCGCGGACCTTAATAATATCCGAAGTAATTTGTTCGGGCGTACTGTAGGCGGAACCGAGCGAGCCCAGGCCGCCGGCGCTGGAAACGGCCGCGACAAGTTCCGGAGTCGCCGGCCCACCCGCCATCGGCGCCTGGATGATCGGGCGGGTGATCCCGAGTTCGCGCAAGAAATCGCGTTGCGTCATCGGCATCGTTCTCCTCAGCGATTACTCAGAGAGCGCCACAGCTGCTCACGGGCGGTTCGCCCGGTCAATTCGCGCGGAGGGTGGCGCCGAGTTTTTCCTGCAGCGCGGCGACGATGCGCGCCCAGAAATCGTTGAGCTGCGCGTCGGTGAACGTGGCGTCCGCGCTTTGGAATTTCACGCGGATCATTAAGGAGAACTTTCCGGGCGGTACTTGCCCACCGTGAAACAAGTCGGCGGCTTCGATGCTTTCGATTTCGGCTATTCCCAGAGACCGGATGGCCTGTTCGACTTGCAAGAACGCAACTCCATCCGCAAGTATCAGGGAGAAATCACGCTCGACCGCGGGGAATCGCGGCAACGGTTTGAACCGGCGCGCCGCGTCCGCTGCTTCGACGCCGGTAAGCAGCGGCTCGAACTTCATTTCCGCCACGAAGACGTCCTGACGGAACTTGTATAGGTCCGCGATGCGCCGGGCGAGTTTACCCGCCATCCCGAAGACCTCTCCCGCTTGAAGATCCAGGATGACCGAACCCTTAGCGCCAGCCGAATCAGCAAGCCCAGCGGCTTTGGCGCCTTCCCGGCGGAGCGCAAGCTGCCCGCTACGCGAAGCGTCGAGCCAACGAGCTCCCCCCGGCTGCCAAGCGAATCCGCCGGCCAGCACGCCGATGCGATCCAGATCGCCCTTCAGATCCGCGAAGCCGAATTCGCGCGCGGCTTCGTAAATTGTTTTTTCCTGGGCCATGCCGGTGGTGCCGAGCGTAAGCACTTGCGTTTCGACGGGCTCGCCATTGCGCAGCTGGTAGGTCTTGCCAATCTCAAAGAGCCGCAAATTGCGCTGGCCGTGATTCAGGTTCCACTCGATCGCGCGCAACATGCCGACGGTGCCGCTGGAACGCATTACCGACGCATCTTCGGCCAGGGGATTGCCGATCACCGCGGGCGCCAGATTCTCCGGCCGGAAAAGTTCGTTGCGCTCGGTATCCACGATCGGGATTTCCACAATTTCCTGGTAGCCCAGCGCCACGATGCGCTCGCGCAAACGGTCCTGCGCCTCGGCGTGCGGCAAACGATGCGCCGGAAGTTTTGCAGGCGGCAGCCGCGGAGGAAATTTGTCATAGCCGTAGTGCCGCGCTACTTCTTCGATCAGATCAATCCCGCGCGTCACATCCTGCCGCCAGGAAACCCCCCGGCATTCCCACACGGCGGCGATCGAGCCGTCACTGCCGCGATTGTCATCGACGCGCATGGGATGAAAACCCAGCGCGCCAAGAATCGCTTCGATGTCGCGGTCCGGAACGTCCGCGCCCATCACGCGCAGCAACTCCTTGCGCGACAACTCGATTTTCTTTTCCAGCGCGCGCTGCGGGTAGAGGTCGACGACGCCCGCCAGCAGTTCGCCGCCGGCGACTTTTTGAATCAGTTCGGCAGCGCGCCGCGAAGCCAGCTCCGCCATTTCCGGGTCGGCGCCGCGTTCAAAGCGGTAGGACGCCTCGGAGCGCAGGCCCAGAGCTTTGGAAGTGCGGCGAATGGAAATGGGATCGAACCAGGCGCACTCGAGCAGGACGTTGCGTGTGCTGAAACTGATTTCGGTTTCGGCGCCGCCCATCACGCCGCCGATGCCCACGGCGCGTGCGGCATCCGCCACCACACACATGTCTTTCGCAAGCGTGCGTTGCGCGCCATCAAGGGTGCGGATTTCCTCCGCCCCCTGGGCGCGGCGAACGACGATGCGGTGTTCCTGCAATTTATCGAAATCGAAAGCATGCAGGGGGTGGCCCAGCTCGAACATTACGTAATTGGTGACGTCCACCACGTTGTTGATGGATTTTTCGCCGATCGCTTCCAGGCCTTGCCGCAGCCAGTCCGGCGAAGGCTGCACTTTCAAGCCGCGCAACACGCGCGCCGTGAAACGTCCGCAAAGATCCGGCGCCGTGATTTCCACACGCGTCGCATCCGCTGCCTTTTCGGCTGTCTCTTTGAGCTTGGGATGGAGCGGCTTCAGCGGCAGGCGGTAAATCGCAGCTACTTCGCGCGCGATGCCCAGATGGCCCAGGCAATCCGGACGATTCGCTGTCACTTCCGCATCGAGCACGGGACCGGCGGCGGTTTCTGCGATGGAATCCACGGCCACACCCGCGAGCGAAAGCCGCGCGCGCAGATCGGCGGGCGACGCGGTGACGTCCACGAATTCTTTCAGCCAGTTGTAAACCACTTTCATTTTTTCGCCGAGTCCAACCGTTCACCTGACGCGCAGGAAGCGAAACCCTCGCCGCCCCGACTGCATCAGGGAAACTGTTTCAGGAAGCGCACATCGTTCTGGAACAGCAGCGGCACTTCCGTCACGCCGTACTTCATCATCGCCAGGCGGTCCACGCCCATGCCGAAGGCAAATCCTGAATATTTTTCCGGATCGTAGCCGACAAACCCGTACACCGCGGGATTCACCATGCCCGCGCCGAAAAGTTCGATCCAGCCGGACTGTTTGCACACGCGGCAGCCCGAGCCGCCGCAAACGTGGCAGGTGGCGTCGACTTCAGCGGAAGGCTCGGTGAACGGAAAATAGCTGGGCCGCAAGCGCGTTTTTGTCTTGGGGCCTAGGAATTCGCGCGCGAAATAATCCACGGTGCCCTTGAAATCGCAGAAAGTGATGTCCGTATCCACGGCCAGGCCTTCGATCTGATGGAACATGTAGCCGTGCGTCGCGTCGGGATTATCGCGGCGATAAACTTTTCCCGGGACCACGATGCGCACCGGCGGCTTCTGCTTCTCCATGGTGCGAATCTGCATCGGCGAAGTGTGCGTGCGCAGCAGATGCCCGCCGCGCGCGCCCGCGATGTAGAAAGTGTCCATATTATCGCGCGCGGGATGATGCTCCGGAATATTCAGCGCCTCGAAATTGTAGTAGGGCGTTTCGATTTCCGGTCCAGCGACGACGCTGAAGCCGATCGCGCTGAAGATGCGTAGAAGTTCGTCGTAGGTCTGGCGGATCAGATGGCGCGTGCCAATGCTGCGCTCGATGCCGGGAAGTGACAAATCGATTTTGTCGCGAGCCAGCGCGGACTGTTCCACGACAGCGTCCAGGGACGCGTGCAGTTCCTCGATTTTTGCCGTCACGTGAAGGCGCCGCTCGTTAAACGATTGACCGACCTGCTTCTTGAGCTCGCGGTTCGCAGTTTTCTCAAGCCAGTTCTGTTTGATTCGAGTCAGTATTCCAGACTTCCGACCCAGCCATTTGTCGCGAAGAGCTGTCCAAGCCGTTGGGTCTGAGAGCACGGCGGTACAATCTTGCTCGAAACGGTCGTCGAGATTCTTAAACTCATCCAAAAGCGAATCTATATGGGTGAAGTCGGAGATCCCTAGCTCCGCAAGAGTTTGAGTTGTTGCATCGCTCGTCGTCA
>DATNLN010000236.1:0-8432 GCA_035602855.1 Candidatus Acidiferrales bacterium | reverse complement strand
TCGGGAGGTATTTCATCTGCAAGATGATCGAGCAATTGGATGCCGGCGTCATCTTCAAGAACCTGAATCCACTTCTCGAAAGAATCAATTCCCCGGACCGTTTCGTAGGCAGAGGGTCGCGGGGAGAGTCCGCCTTTTGGGAGGTTCGGGAAGGTCCATTCGATGCCGTTGAAGCAGAAGCCGTTATCAATCATGGTGACAGTATAGTCTTGTGCTCCCCGGGCGCAGGTAAACATTACTTGGCGACAATCGCTGTTGCAAGTCCATTTGTCGAACACAAGCATCCGGACAAATTCCGCATTGTTTATGATCTTGTGCGGTGGGCAATCGGGCAGAAAATTCTGGATCGCGATCGGGACGCGGATACCGTATGGTCCCGCCTCAGAAGGAAGACGAGAGCCAAAACACAATCCTGGACTACAGGAAACATTTCCTCGCCCGATCTGGATTGTGAGATCGCCCGTACGCTGGATGAGAATCTCGGTCACATCCACGATCGCGCTCTCAGGAATGGGCAGACCTAAGCGACCCGCCAGAACGGCTGCCATCAATTCGTTGGCAAGGATTCTGGTTCCTTGCGGGTTATTTTGAAATTTGACGACGTAGTATTCTCCATCCGAACAGCGCAACAGATGCGCTTGCGAGCCACCCTGCATGCGGCGAACGTACTCCACAGCTACAACTCTGTTAATCATAGGGTTCCTTTCCAAACGACACTCTAAGGCCGATCAGGTACCGAAGAGTGGCCCGGATGATGCGGTACATTTTCGATTGAATCTAGATGCTTGACTGCTGATAGCGGAGCCTACTTCTTCCGCTTGACTGTTGCGGCGGGTCGTTGGGCCGTCGACTGACGAGTGACGGAGGTCGAAGGAAGTCGCCGTGGTTCGGCTGCGACCTCGTTCGCTGACTCCCAGCTGGCGCTGGAATTGTGGCGTCTGATTTCTAATCTAGGCTAATCGCTGCGTCAACACGAATATGTACTGTTAGGTTATCTACCAGCAGCAGAATCGCCTCGGATACGTACTTTTAGCCGGCTCTCACCTACAGACATTCGCTCCTGTGGCCGGGGCCTCTGGTACCAGCGTGAGACGTTCCGGTGCAGGTGGTCGCCCATACCCAAAATCCTTCTAAGCCTACTTGAATCTCGTGTTTCAAATGCCCTCACCCAGGTCGAATCAGCTCGACCAGCGTTTGACAGACCTCTTTAATTTCCTCCGCTCGGATTCGATTGAAGAATGGCAACGCGAGCGCGCGAGACGCCTGGAACTCTGTCACAGGGAGAGCGGACTTGCCGCTCGTGGAGGGCTGATAGATGGGTTGCAAGTGAATTGGCGCAAAATATCGCCCCAAAGCGATCCCGCGCGACTTCATTTCCTTGACGATCCAATCTCGCTGCGCCTCGTCGAAACGACTACTCAGTCGAACCACGTAGACGAACCAACTGATTTTGCGACGTGGCAACAGCATAGCCGGGATTATTAGTTCTGGAACGGAACCTAGGGCGTCACTGTACTCGCGAGCGATTAATTCTCGCCGATCCAGAATGGCATCGATTCTCTTTAGTTGTTCGATTCCCAACGCGCAATTGATGTCAGAAATCCGGTAGTTGTACCCCAATTGCGTATGTTGGAACCACTGTTCTGAGTCGTCTCTTCCTTGATTGCGAAGTTTTCTGACCTGGAGCGCGATTTCGGAATTGTTGGTGACGACCGCGCCGCCCTCTCCTGTTGTAATCTGCTTGTTGGGATAAAAAGCAAAGACTCCGACATCCCCTAAAGCGCCGACTTTTTGGCCCTGGTATTCTGCTCCGATGGCCTCACAGGCATCTTCGACGACGAATAGTCCGTGGCGCCTGGCTATTTGCAGTATGTCGGCTAGCTCCCCGGGGCAGCCAAAGGTGTGCACGACAATGATCGCCCGTGTTCGCCTAGTGATTGCCCGTTCGAGCAGGGTCGGATCTAGGTTGAGCGTTTGCGGGTCGACGTCAATAAACACTGGAGTGGCCCTTTCATAGCGGACTGCGTTGGCGACCGCGATGAAGGTGAAAGAGGGCAGCAGCACTTCGTCGCCTTCAGAAATGCCCAGGGCTCGAATACACAAGTGCAGACCGCTGGTCCCGGAGTTTACGGCAATCGCATGCGAGGCACCCACGTAGTCAGAAATGGCGCGCTCGAATTCCCCGACCTTTGGGCCCATGCTAAGGCTCGAAGTGCGAAGAACGCCAGTTACTGCTTCGATGTCCTGCTCTGTGATTTCCGGAGCTGACAGCGGTATCCTCATGAATGTTGCGAACCGCCGGGAACCGCAACGGACACAGGAACACTGGAACGACGTTTCACCAGAAGCTCCTGCGAGAGAGGAATGGTGGTTAGTACTCGGACGATCGTCTCGGAAGCAAACCCTTCACCATACGGATTGGACATGCCCCGTAGGGATTCACGAAATTCAGGCGTTCTTGCCGTGCTCACCGCTTCGAGAATATGTCCCGGATGCGCGTCGGCGTCCAACACATTCCGTGCCCGTTCGCGTCCTTGCTGGCGGATCCCCACGTTTACGGTAGGAATTGCGAACGATGCGGATTCCATGATTCCACTACTGGAGTTGCCGAGCAACATATCGACCTGACGCAGGAGACTCAAAAAAGTTATCGAGTCGAGATTTGTGAAGACTTTTCCGTGGCCTCGCCGGGAAATGAATCGCTTCGTCCGTTCGATCAAGGCCCTGCTTCCCGCATCTGGATTCGGGTAACAGAACAAGATTTGCTCAGTAAGATTTTCCAGGGCTGCGAAGACGGCGTCCGCCTCTTGCAGCGTGTCGCGGGCGATGGTCACCGGATGGTATACCACTAGAATGGTCGGTCTCTGGAGATCGAGCGTCAGCCGCTCCTCGACTTGCTTCCGACCAAGAAGCGTTCGCCTGCGCAAATTGTCAAGCGATGGAGCGCCGGCCCGGTGTACACGCCATTCTTCTTCGCCCATCGCGATCACCCGCTCCCGAGCGGCGTGCGTCGAAGTAAAGTGGATATGGCTCATTTTCGTAAGGGCGTTGCGCACGGCATCGTCGATCGCGCCCTCGCTCACCTCTCCGCCCTCGATGTGAGCCATGGGAATGCGCAGCGCCAGAGCAACCGACGCCGGAGCCAGCATCTCGTAACGATCAGCGATCAACAGGAGCAGGTCGGGCCGCATTTGGCCGAACAGATCGGCCAATCCCAGCGTGGCCATGCCGATTGTCTTCGCCATGCCGACGTCGGTATCCGAACTGAGCAAACATTCGATCCGGGAGTCGATCGTGAAGCCGTCATTTACGATCTCCTGGAAAGTGTTTCCGAATTCAGGCGACAGATGCGACCCAAGGGCGATGATTTTCAGATCTACGTTTCCGTTCTCTGACAAATCTCTTAAGGGCCAATACAAATGCCCGTAGTCGGCGCGCGAGGTTGTAATTGCCGCAATTTTTCGCTTCATGGCGTTAAACCGAAGATCTTAGGGTTGCGGGAGATAGCAGATCCGTTGGCCGGTAGTCGGGAACGATTTGGCAAAGGGTTTCGATCATCGCGCTCAGGTTTCTCTGGTCAACCCATCGGGAAAGATCTTCCATCTGAATATCGAATCTGGCTGCGGGAACCTCCCTGCTCTTGACTCGCAGGAGTCTCGGATCGACTGTCGGCTCGGTCGATTCATCCTGGGAAAAGAATTCCTCCGACATCTTGTCTCCAGCACGCAGTCCTGTAAACGTCACTGGAATCTCCTTGCGAGATTCGGATTCGGCGTGAGTTATTAATTCAACAGCGATGTCTAGAATTTTGACCGGCGCGCTCGCTTGGGGAACGAATAGGCCTCCGCTTTCCGGCAGTCCCGATGCCAGGAGAATCAGTTCGACTGCCTCGCCCATCGCTAGGAAGCATCTGCATACGTCCCGGTGCGTGACGGTCACGGGACCGCCTCGGGAAATTTGGCTCAGGAATCTCGGGACGACGCTGCCGTGAGAACCCAATACGTTTGCGAGGCGCACCGCGCTCATCCGGTTCTTGGGGTTGTTCAAACTCAGGAGCGCGAGTTCTGCTACCCGCTTCGAAGCGCCCATGATGCTGATCGGATGGACGGCTTTATCCGTCGAGACCATGACGAAGTTGCTGACACCTTCGGCCTGGGCGATCTTCGCGAGACGGGCGGTTCCCAAGGCGTTGTTGCGAACGGCTGCAAACGGATTGTTCTCCATAAGCGGAACATGCTTGAAAGCCGCAACGTGATACACCACCTCAGGGTGATAACGCCTAAAGAGCTCGGCTAACAGTTTCGCGTCGCAAATATCGCCGAGCACAGATTTGTACGAAGTGCAATCAACCGCAGCCGCCAGTTCTGAATCAATCTCATGAAGATTTCGCTCTGAGTTGTCGAGAAGAAGCAGGAGCCGCGGCTCCAGACGGATCGCGGTCTTAGCCAGAGCAGAGCCGATCGAACCTCCGGCTCCCGTCATCAAAATCGTTCTACCGGAAACAACCTCTTCTATCGCGTTTTTCGGCGGCAAGATAACTCACTCCGAAACGCAATCGTATCGTGTATACGCACGCAGGTCCATCCATTGGCTGGGTTCGTTATATCGCGACCGCGTTGGGCGTAACTCCCATTCTCTCAATTTCTTGCAGGGGCACAAAGACCGTGAAGCCAGCCGGCAGACGGAGAGGTACAGAACCGCGATGTACCCTGCTGATGCGCTGGCAGTAGGGCCTGAGTTCCTCGCAGAGATCAGAGACTGGAATCTTACCCAACAGGGTGGCGTCTGAGGATGGTGAGCTTCTCTTCTGATGCGTAATGCTTTCGCTTTTTGCGCACGCGTTCTCTCCGTTATCTTAACGGAAGAACGCTCGGTCCAGTTCCAGCTGAGGCGCGACAGACCCGCCTTGCAGGAACTCAGAAAAGCTCGCGCACGGAAACGGAGAGAGAACCATCATCCGACGCTGAGCTCAGTGGCTCGTCGCCACAAATTGGAAAGCGTCCTCGACTGTCTTGATACCGGCCTTCGAACCCAGTGAACTTGTTTCCATCTTCGAGAACTGATACTGACGGCGCGGGGAGAAACTTGCCGGATCGAAAGCGCCTTTCGCGAATTGGAATATCCAGACATATTGACGGTGCGCTTTGTCAGCATCGGATTCAGACATGAGCGCAGAGTCGATCAGTGTCATGGGCGTGAAGTCGGAAAACCCATTGATCTTGTGAACCGGATCGGGCATCGTCGCGCTAAAAAAATCGACGTCATGCGTAAAGATAATCACGAAATCCACTTTCGAAGGATCGGGGGCTGGACAGACATTTGAGAACAGCTTTTTCCTGTTTTGGGCGATCCATTTCGTTTGGCTGGGCGTCAGGCCGTATGCAGCAAAGTAGTTCTGGCAGGCGATGTCCGCGCTTAGATTCTCCGGCTGTGAGTCGGGAGTTTCGCTGGAATCGCCTGTGGGCGCCGACGAATCAGCGGCAACTTCCCTTGCTGAGGCGTCGCCTGCACGCGGAGACACCCGGGGAGGATTCATTTCGCCGAACGCGGCGACCTGTGGCACGGAAACCCCTGCAGGCACGCTCTTGTTGCTCGTGTTGTTCGCTGCAGCGTCGTTGGCCGAACCAGACGACGGCGTACCCGAATCCGGTGGATGGATACGGGCTGCTTCGGCGGCCGCTTGGGCAGTTGCGTTAGCGATTTCCTTTGCCTGGGCTTGCTTCGCGACTGTACCGACGTCAAGAGCTGGGTCTTGGCGAACTTCAAGCGCTGGAAGATCGTCGACGGACGACTCGGGGATGTAGCCTTGCACTCCATTTTGAGCACGAATCTTCACGTAACCGTTAACGCGCTCAACAACTTCGACGTTCTCTCCGCAATTCAGCTTCGCCTCGATGTCGAAACGATCCAACGAATCATAGACCCAGATTTGGTCTCGGTGCGAATTACACTTAAGGGCCGCGGGATTCGCCGACGCAGCCCCCGTCAGAAGCGAAACGCTCGCCAGACTGACCATCAGCAAAAAGAATCGTGCTCTGAGGTCCATTGCTCCCTCCAAATGGTTCCGTGCTGAGAACCCTCCGATAGTCCAGTACTTTGGGCCAAGCGAACAACTGTACGAGAGTACAGAGAAAGTACAGGTATCCGCAAGGCAGTAAGTCGCCCCGCGCGAGTCTTGGGCGGAGAGTCGCAGGAAAGAGGCGGCCGATTACGCCCGGTTTCTCGAGGAACTCTCTTGCTTCCAATCCGAACGCGATGCAGCAATGCTGGTCGCAGCTGAGGTCTGTGAGCACTCGTTTCTCCGAGGAGAGGCGGACCGGCGCGAACCGATTTCGGGACTCGACATCGTGGACGGACGCGCCGAAATATGGAACGGATGGTTTCACGGGCGCATCGTTCGACGTGCGACGAACCGAGGTCGTTAGATTCCTGGTGACTTCAGGATATACTCTCAATTCCCAGCCTCGTTTGCTTGTGCCTTCGTCGTCCGGATGCACTGCGAGTTGTTAAAATCTGGAGCGAAAGGGGATCCACTTCCGTGTGCGGAATTTGTGGTGTCATCGGATTGGACTCGAAGCTGAATGGCGAGGCCGTCGTGCGCCGCATGCTCAATGCGATCATTCATCGCGGCCCCGATGAAGAAGGCTTTCTCGCCGCTCCCCCGGTCGTCGTGGGCGCGCGGCGCCTCAGCATCATTGATCTTCCCGGCGGCTCGCAGCCTATCTGGAACGAAACCGGAACGCTCGCCGTCGTCTTCAACGGTGAAATCTACAATTTCCGCGAACTGCGCAAGGAACTCGAAGACAAGGGTCACAGTTTCCTCACCCGCTCCGATACCGAAGTGATCGTCCACGCCTACGAACAATGGGGCGAACAATTCGCCGCCAGACTGCGCGGTATGTTCGCGCTCGCCATCATCGAAATGCCCCAGGGCCGCGGCGGCCCGGCAGCTGCCGTGTTTCTGGCGCGCGATCCGCTCGGCATCAAGCCGCTCTACTACACGCTGGGCGGCGGAGGGCTGCTATTCGCCTCCGAAGTTCGCGCGCTCCTTGCCAGCGGCTGCGTTTCTGCGCAGCTTTCTGACGCTGCGATTCCTTCGTACCTGCTTTTCGGTTCCGTCTGCGAACCGATGACCATGGTCGAAGGTGTGCTCTCGCTGCCGCCGGGTCACTTCGTGAAAATCCGCGCGAACGATCCGCGCCGACGGCCCGAACCAAAGCTCTACTGGAATTTCGCGAAGGAATTTTATCAGGACGAAGAAGCCGAAACCGGAACCGCCTACCAGGAGGATTTTTCCGCCGCCGCTTCCACCGTTCGTTCGCTGCTGGAGGATTCCGTCCGCAGCCATCTCATCGCGGACGTCCCCGTCGGCGTGTTTCTCAGCGGCGGCCTGGATTCGACGGCCATTGCCGCGCTAGCCAGCCACGTGCAAAAAGGCATTCACACTTTTACCGTCGCATTCCCCGACGCCGAATTCAGCGAGGCCGAAGTCGCACGCAGTACCGCGCAGCGCCTGGGAACCGACCATCGCGAGATGACCCTTTCCAGCTCCGAAATGGAGGCGCGTCTCGATGAAGCCGTCGGCTCCTTCGATCAGCCCAGTATGGACGGCATCAACACCTATTTTGTTTCCTGGGCGGCGCGCCAGGCGGGATTGAAAGTCGCGCTCTCCGGTTTGGGCAGCGACGAACTTTTCGGCGGCTACAGTTCTTTTCGCGCCACCGCGCAAGTAACGCGCCTCACCACCATGGCCCGCTTTTTCCCCAAACTCGCCCGTGAACTTGCCACCTCCGGCATCAAGCGCTCGAAAGTGTATCGCGGCTCGCCCGACGCATTTCGCAAAGCCTTTTCCGCCTGGCTCGATCCTGATTTGCTCCCATCGCCATATTTTTTCACGCGCGCGCTTTTCACTCCGCAAACTGTGGTCAACCTCCTGGGCGACGACTCGGCCACCTGGGACGCCATGCTGTGGTCACGCTGGCTTTCCGAAGCCACGCGCCAATCACGACCCATGGACCGCTTCACGCGAGTCTCCTGGCTCGAGCTGCGCTCCTACCTCGTCAACACTCTGCTGCGCGATACCGACGCCATGAGCATGCATCACTCTCTGGAGGTCCGCGTGCCTTTCCTGGACAGCCCGCTCGTCGAATATGTCCTCGAACTGCCCGAAGCGCTGAAGCGCAATCCCACGCGCCCGAAAGCCTTGCTCTTCGAAGCCATGAAAGATTTGCTGCCCGATGAAATTGTCAAACACGCCAAACGCACTTTCACTTTTCCATGGGAAACCTGGTTGCGCGGAAAATTGGGTGAACGCGTAGCGGTTCAGCTGGGCGATTGGTCGCCCGCTCTGGAATCCCGCCTCGATGGCGGCTTTGCGCAAGCCGTCTGGAAAGACTTTCTGCGCGGCCGCACGACGTGGTCGCGGCCTTGGA
>DATNLN010000230.1:0-9366 GCA_035602855.1 Candidatus Acidiferrales bacterium | reverse complement strand
GCCAGCCATCACAGCGCCTTCCGTGACAACACCTCTGAGTATATTTTCCGGTTGTGACCCAAGCGCCAAGCGGATGCCGAATTCGCGTGTCCGCGCGCTGACCGAAAACGCCAGTACGCCCGCGACGCCAACCACGGCAATGAGCAACGCGACCGCTGCGAACACGCCGAAGACCAGCGAGTTCAAGCGGTCTGGCGCAAGCACTTTTGCACGGATGTCTTCCAGAGTGGCGGCGTGCTCCACGGGCTCATCGGCGGCCATCTGCCGGATAATTTTCGTTACCGGCGTTACCAGCGCATAAGGATTTCCGGTGGTGTGAATGAAGAGGTGGCCGCCGAACATTCCGCCGTCGGCATAGGAGTTGTAAATGGTGGAGGTGGGCACCGGAACGATATGATCGTCGTCCACATCGGCGACGACGCCGATAATGCGGTGCCGGGCAGTGATACGCGCCTTTTCTTCCGCACTGCCTGTGGCGTACTCGAGCACCGGATCGGTCCAGTAAACATGGCGATTGATCGGATCCTGGCCAGGAAACATCTGTTGGGCGAGAGTGGCGCTGATGATCGCGACGGGCTCTCGAGTCTGGTCATCGAGCGCGTTGAAATCGCGGCCGGCAATAATGGGAACCCCGAGCGCGGTGAAAAACCCGGGAGAGATGGTACGCCAAAGCGCGCGAGGATCGTCTTTGCCATGAACATGACCATCACCCGAGAATTGGAAGCCTACACCGAAGTTCTCCGCATCACGCCACGGAGCGATCATACCGACAGCCGTCTGGGTGACGCCAGGTAGCGCATCGATTTGACGTATCGATTCCTTGTAAAAATCGAGGACTTGCTGAGGCGTTCTTCCGTTGGACGGCGCCGGAACGTCAACGACCAGGACGCGACGCGTATCGAAACCGGTCTGAACCGTTTGCATCGCGATCAGCGTAGTGATCAACATGCACGCGCCCGCGAGCAGCACGAAAGACGCGGCTATTTGCGTGACTGCGAAGGCCCGTTGGCGGCGGCTCGTGCTGCTGGTGATGCGGACGCTCCCGCTCGCGAGGTTCATGCCATTCGACGCCTTAGCCGAGGGCAGGCGCGGCACAAACGCCAAAATCACTGCGGCGACGACTGCCAGCGCTACTCCCACCCAGAGCAGGCTGGAATCAACCGTCAAATCCAGCGCGCGGACCGAGAAGCGCGAGGCGTATCCAGCCAGGATTGTGACCAATGGCTGCGCGATCACTACGCCGATCGCTGCGCCCGCGCCGCAGAGCAGCAGGCTTTCAGCTAACAACATGCGGCGCAGCGCCCAGGTGCTCGCGCCCAGCGCGGCACGGACGGCCAACTCGCCCTCGCGGCGAACCGTCCGCGCCAGAATCAGGTTGGCAACGTTTGAGCAAGCGATGATGAAGACCAGGCCCGAGGCAGCGAGAAGCACGAGGAGAACGGTCCGCGCGCCGGAAGTGATCTCGTCGCGGAGCATCCTGGCATCAATGCGGTAGCCACCGTTATCGGGATACGCATCGGGGTGATCCTTCTCCATGGAGGCGTAGACGGTGCGCAACTCGGTGCGAGCCTGGTCGAGGGTGGCACCGGGAGCGAGCTTGCCGAAAAGTTCAGTCATGCGATGGACGCGGCCCGTGACCATCGTCGCGGAAAGATGATGCGGGCTGATGACCAGGTTGCCGATAATTTCTGTATCCGCGGGATACGGCGCAGAGGGTTCGAGGATGCCGATAACCGTCGCAGAACGATCGCCGAGGCTGCTGAGCCGAACGGTCTTGCCGATCACACTGGGATCTTTTTTGTAAGCGGTGGACCAGAAGCGATACGTGAGCACGATGACGCCGGCCGCATCGGGACCGTCGTCCTGAGGTCCAACCAGGCGCCCGAGAACAGGGCGCAGACCCATCACTTCGAAGTAGCTGCCGCTGACGACGCCGCCTCGAACTCCGCGAGGTTCGCCGAGTCCGACCATCGTAAAGTCCATCTGCGAGAAATCGCCGAACTCGCTCAGGGAGTGGACGCTACCCTCGATGTCCTTGATTTCGGGCACGGAAAACGTGGTGTTGTCCTGCCCGCCGCCGGGGGCGCTCTGGCGGATGTACACGAGCCGGTTCTCGTCACGGTTGACGAGCGGCTTCAGCAAGACTCCGCGCACCAGCGTGAAGATGGCCGCATTGGCCCCGATGCCGAGCGCCAGCGTGAGGATCACAATGGCCGCAAGCCCCTTGCTGCGCATCAGCGAGTGGAACGCAACTCTAAGATCGCGGAAAAATGACATGTTTGTTCTCCTCGCGGCTTCATCTGCACTACGGGTGCCAACAGGTAGCCTCACATTGTAAATCACTTACCATGGGCCGCATCGTTAGGGGATGCTCGTTTTCGCCTGTCACTGTCCAAATTCGGACACCGGCTCAGAAGTTGGCCAGCGGACGTAGAGTGGCGTAATCGTCCATAGGAAGCGGAACGATGGAGTTATGAATTCAGCCGCCAAAATATGGGCGCTATTACTGGCGGCTTGAGACTTTGTTTTATATCATGCGGTTGTGTGTTCCATTGCGAATGAGTGTTTCGGCTTCCGTGACCCGTCTGAAAGCGTGAGCGAAGACGCAATTGCAACGGGATGCTTGCGTTCGTGATGAGCACAAACACGACTATGCCGAAGAAAGTCCGCTGGGGAATTTTGGGCACGGCTAAGATTGCCGTCAAGAAGGTGATCCCGGCGATGCAAAAAGGCGATTGGAGTGAAGTGATCGCTATTGCTTCCAGAGATCAGCGCCGAGCCGATGAAATCGCGCACGAACTCGGCATTGCAAAGGCCTACGGAAGCTATGAAGAGTTGCTGGCCGACCCGCAGGTGGAAGCAATCTACAATCCGCTGCCGAACCATTTGCACGTTCCTTGGTCAGTTAAGGCGGCGGAAGCCGGAAAGCACGTGTTGTGCGAAAAGCCGCTGGCGATGACGAAGGCAGAAGCTCTCACCCTTTTAGCCCGACAGAAGCAGACGGGCGTCAAGATTGGCGAAGCGTTCATGGTGCGTACGCATCCGCAATGGTTGCGTGCACGAGAGCTGATATCGTCGGGCCGGATTGGGCAAATGCGCTCCGTCGTCGGCTTCTTCAGCTACTTCAATCGCGATCCCGTTAACATTCGCAACATACCTGCATACGGGGGCGGGGCTCTGATGGACATAGGATGCTATCCAATCACGGCGTCGCGTTTCGCGTTTGCCGAGGAGCCGTCGCGCGTTCTCGGGCTCGTTGCGAGAGATCCAGATATGCAGGTGGACCGGCTGGTCTCTGCCATCCTCGATTTTCCGTCCGGGCACGCCACTTTTACGTGCAGCACTCAGCTTGTTCCCTATCAGCGGGTTCATTTCCTGGGGACACTGGGCCGCATTGAAATCGAGATACCATTCAATGCTCCTAACGACCGGCCATGTCGAATTTTCATCGCGGAAGGCCGCGACGCCGTCGGCAACGAGGTCGTAACCGAGACTTTTGGCATTTGTGACCAATACACGATTCAAGGCGACGCCTTTTCGCGCGCCATACGCGAGGATCGCGAAGTGCCGGTTTCGGTGTCCGACGGAATCAACAACATGGCCGTGATTGAGGCGATTTTCCGCTCCGCGGAATCCGGACGGTGGGAAACGCCATAAACCAGTCGGGTAAACGACATGCCCGGTTAGAGCTACGTTAATCAGGCCGTGCAATTCGTTTGGCTGGCTGTCCTTTAGCGTTGCCGTCTCGCGCGTCGCACGGTTCTGCTGCGTTGGAGACAAAGAAGTGTTTCGGTTGACACCGATTTGGACGCGAGAGTAGAGTTTTGCCGGGTGCCTGGCGAATCCCTCCGGTTCGCGGTTAGGCGAAAGACGCGATCCCATTCTGCCGGCGCGCGATGGCCCCAGCGATGCGGCAAACCCGCAATGCTGCCGACTTTCCGTTCAGGAACAACGTTCGTAATCCCGCTTTCGGCAACCCCCAGTTGCAACGCCAGCCGCGTCTGAAGAACTCAGGGAACGCGAGGATTGCGATGAAGGGCCGCCGCGAATTTCTGAAGGACACAGCAACGGGCGCGCTAATCTTGGGCTCGCAGACCGCGTTGGGACTGGTCGGCATGCTAGACCTGCACGCCGGGACAGACAAGCCGGAGGAGGATCGATCGGATATGGAACAGAACCTTCCGGGACAGACGCCTACGACCACGCTAAAGATGGCGCAAACGCCGTCACTGAATATCGGATATGAGCAGACCGGCCCCGATTCCGGCGAAGCCATCGTCCTGCTGCATGGCTGGCCGTACGATCCGCGCTGTTACAATGATATCCGCGGACCTCTGGCCGCGCCTGGCCATCGCGTCATTGTGCCGTATCTTCGCTGCTTTGGACCGACCGTCTTCCGTTCGGCGGATATTTTCCGGTCGGGCCAGCAGTCGGCCCTGGGCAAAGACGTCATCGATCTGCTGGATGCGCTCCGGATCGAGAAGGCAACGCTGGTCGGTTATGACTGGGGCGGTCGCGCAGCATGTGTTGCCGCGGCACTCTGGCCTGAGCGCGTCCACGGCCTGGCATCTGCGACCGGATACACGATCCAGAACCTTGAAAAGAATGCGAAGGAGCCCGGCAGCATCGAGGTGATCCGGCAGAGCTGGTACCGCTGGTTCCTGAATATGCGGCTGGGAGAGATCGAACTTGAGAGAGACCCGGAAGCATTGACGCGTGAATGCTGGAAGGCGTGGTCGCCAAAGTGGCAATTCACCGAGGCGGAGTTCGCCGCCACCGCGAAGTCTTTTCACAACCCCGATTGGATCGCAACAACCTTGAACTGCTACAGAAACTGGTATGGCAACGCTCCGGTTGATCCGGCACTGCAGAAATACGAAGACCAGCTTGCCAGAAAACCTAAAATCTCTGTTCCGACGATGATTCTGCATGGGGACAGTGACCCGCTGTACCCGATCTCAGTTTCAGAAGGGCAAGAATCGTTGTTTACCAATTTCTACGAGCGTCGAATCCTTGCGGGAGTGGGACACTGCCCGCCCAAGGAAGGACCACTTCCCTTCGCGAAAGGAATCGAAGATCTGATGGCGGCTTCCAAGAAGGTTTAGGCGAGGGAGTGGTTCTTCAGCAGCAGCACTTCCTCGCATATGGCGCGAGACGGCCATGGAACGGACCAAATAAGTACGAGCGGACGCCGTTGAGTGTAGGCCGTTTGCCGTCTTGGATGCGGAAATGAAATTTTAATCGACACATGGAGGTGAACCAATGTCTTCGAAGCCCCAGTTTCAACTCGCAGCCTCGCTCCCTATCGTTTCCGAAGCGCCCGGTCGGGGCATTTTACCGGGCGTCAGTCGCTATACCGCCGCTCTGCCCGTGCTCTATCAGCTCGACACTCAGCCAATTGAGCATGTCGGGCCGCTCATCCAGCGCCAGATTCTTCACGGATCGCAATCTACCCTTATGAAGTGGATCGTGAAGGCCGGCGGAGTCTTCGCGCTGCGTCACCACAGCTCGGAGCAAATAACCTGGATCACCGAGGGGCGTTGCGACGTGTATTCGCAAGGCAAGAAATTCGAAATGCTGGCAGGGATGATTATCGTCATTCCGCCTAATGCGCCACATGAGTTTGTCTGCACGGAGGACACGATCGACATCGATTTCTTTGCTCCGCAACGCCAGGATTGGATTGACGCCGAGCCGAGGTGACATTGCGGCAACCGCCGGCCAACTGCAGAAGGGGCGTATACGAGTCACGACTCAATCGGTATGTCGAACACAAGTAAAGATGCGCAGAAATTCCCGGACGGATTCCACTTCCTTCCCGGATACCTGGACGAGACCGCACAGATCGCACTAACCGTGGACGTTGGCCGCCTGTTTGAAACAGCGCCTCTTTTTCAGCAGAGGATGCCACGCACGGGCGCGCCGCTGAGCGTGCGCATGTCGAACGCCGGTGAGTACGGGTGGGTGACCGATCGCGAAAAGGGATACCGATATCAGAGGACCCATCCCCTCACAGGCCAGGCCTGGCCTGCCATTCCCGAGCGATTACTTAAGCTCTGGAGCGACCTCACCGGCGAGAGGCAGCCTCCCAATCTCTGCCTCATCAACTTCTATAGTGACGATGCAAGATTGGGACTCCATCAGGATCGCGGTGATTCCAGCTTGGATGCGCCCGTGGTATCAATTTCGCTCGGAGACGATGCAACCTTCCTGCTCGGTGGGCTCTCGCGGAAGGATGCGACCCGCCGACTCTCGCTTCATGGCGGCGACGTTGTTTGGTTCGGCGGAGCATCGCGGCTGATTTTCCACGGAGTTCAGGGTATCAAGTCCGGCACTTCCCGATTGCTCGACCGAATTGGACTGCCGAACGGACGAATCAATTTGACGCTACGGCGAATAGAGCCCAGTCGTTTGAGCGACGCTTAATACATCCAGAATTACGTAACGAACCAGTGAATTATTAGCAGAGCATCCGGTTTGGACCTAGTTTCGCGTGCCGTACGCTGCCTCGGCCTTAAGCACACGGACGAGGCGCCAGCGCCGCCAGCGGACGCCTCAGCGAGATTACCGCCGCCTTACCGTCCACCGGAGAATCGCGAGGACTCCAGTGCTGGCCATCAACGGCTGGGACACGTCACCAGGCAAGGCAGCTCTCTGCTGCGATTCCTGCTAGTAGAAGCAGCGCAAGCCGCGGCGCGATGTGATTCGGACTGGAGGCGACGGTGCACGCATCTGGCGCTGCGCCAGTGGAACATCGCCAAGATGGCCACGACCCGAAGACTCGCGGTTCGGATGCACTGGATGTGGCGGAACAGTTGGAAATATGCAGAGTGGGACAGGTTCGGTTCGCACGCGAGACAGCTCGGTACCGTAGAGGGCGTGAAGTAGAACGCTGTCCACTTGCATGGGCATTACAGGCGAGCCGCGGTCATCAGCGCTGAGAAGGCAAACAACGAACGAAAACAAAACAGAAGAACTCTTTTAAGTGAAAAGAAGAAAGACTGCTCAAAAAATGTTTGACAGGCTCGACGTTGTTAGAGATGTACGGTAAGCGTTAATCAGAGGTTTGCCTAATGGCTGTTCGCGCCCACCTTTGGTTCCTCACTTCGCAAGGACCATTAAGCTGAATCCCCCAAGTAGATTGACTGCGATATCCCGATGAATGGCGAAAAACAATCTGCGAGGCAGCCGCAGGAGTCTGCCTCGCCAATGAGCGGGAATATCGATCATGCGCGGCGTGTAGCACCAATCGACGATCTCGTATCCGAGATCTTCCAGGGCAAACATCGCCGTACGTTTGGAAAAATAATGAAGATGCGGGTGCTGTTGACGGTTACGAATCATGGCTGTCTCGCGAAGAAGTTGCTGCACCGAAATGTCCAGGGGAATATGAATCAGTTTGTAGGCGCCTTGCGACTTGAGTCTCCGCAAAAAGCCGCGATAGTCGTCAACGTGAGCCAGTACGTCAATCGCCATCACCAGATCGAACGAATTCCTGCCCCATGGCTGATCGTCGAGCAGCGCGAAATGCAATCTTTCATTCGCTCGAGTTTGGCACAGGTCGATCGCCTGGGCCGCAACATCAGCCCCCCACAGCTCGCAAGTCGGATCCAGGCGTTGCTGCAGCAACCTGAGAATCTCGCCGGCGCCGCAACCGACCTCATAGATTGTTCGGGGAGCGATTTGATTGCGATTCAGAATCCGCAGAATCTGCTGCACCTTCCATTGCGAGTCGGCCACATGCCAGCCGGGATTCTGCCGCAGATAGGTTCCATCAAGGTAATCAGTTGGGCCTGGCATGAAGTCCCCATCCCCAATTGAAGCGTTTGCGGCACCACAGCAGCGGCAGCATAGCCAACGGCGATAGATCGTCGGGTGTGAGCCACACGCCCTCCTGAACGCCTCGCAAGGAGTGCATCCATGAGCTGAACGTCAACTTTCGATCGCGAAAGTGAAACCAGCTGGAGGCCAGGTCATTGGTCTCCACAATCCATTTACGCCCTTCCGTTACTTGCGCAACCGGGATACTCTGGCCCGTGAGATCCAGGTAGAGCGCCCGGGCAACGTCCAATCCGTTTTCAGCGGCAAATAAGCGAAAAGTTGAGCCAATCCGAGGATTCACGTCGAGCAGCTTATATTGGCCATCGCGGGCGTCGAAGCGATAGCCGATATCCAAAGGTCCGCGATAGCCCACTGCTTGCATCAACTGTTTCGTTTGCGTTTCCACTGTGTCATTTCTCGCGCAAATTCCGAGTGAGGTGCTGCCTCGATGCGGCGGGAACTGGCGAAGCTTTCTGCCCGTCGCGCCAAATAAACAACGCGACTGATCGTTGAAATAGCCGTTAAACATCCAGACGGCATCCTCGCCGCCAGGAATGTACTCCTGGACGATAATGCCGGGCACCCCGCTCGCCGCATTCAGATGGAAGATTTCCAACAATTCGTTTTCGTCGGCCACAATCGCCACCCGCAGCCGCTTTCCTTTTCTCACCAAAAATTCTTGGGACTCGCCCTTTACGACGACGGGGAAACTCGCGATCTCTGCGAACAGCCTTACCTCCTCTGGAGACCGCGGCCAGGCGGTCTTGGCCGTGGGAATCCGCAGCTTGCAGCAGAGATCGAAAGTTTGTCGCTTGCTGACAAGACAGCGCACCATCTCGGCGCGGAGAGTGGAAAAGAGGTAATCCTGTGCCAGAACCTGGGCGTTTTCAGCAACGAAGATTGCGGTGATATCGGAACTAGCGATCAACAGAGGCCGCCTTCCGATCTGTTTCGCGACTTCCCGTAAGAATGACAACGAATTCGCAGCCGGTGCGGAAGAAAAGTCCCAGCGGAAGACTCGTCTCAGGAAACGTGATCGCGCCGCCGGTTCCCTGAAATTCTGGTGGACTCCATACACGGGAATCCCGGCCCGTCCAAGACTGCGAATGATCCCGACGCCGCCATGCTGGGACGATACCAGAACAACCACCGGGACCGAATTGTTCTCAATGCAGATCCACCCTTGTTTATGCATTGACGGGTCTCGTCTGGACAAGGTGTCGGCTAAACCCAGAGCGGTTCTTTCCATAGAGACAAGTTCACGCCTAGGTTGCGTTCGCGCGCGTTTTCATACACTGCCCAGGCCAGTGCCACATCATTTACAGCCATGCCCATGTGGCAAAAGTGGATTCGCTCGTCGCCTTCCCGGCCCGTTTTCGTCCCTAGAATTAATTCGCCGAGATTTGCTTGCACGTCTTCATCGCGCAACAAACCTCGGCGGTGCATGATGGCGGGAGTCATAATACCGCGCTGCTTCACCGTTTCCCAATCGTCGGCAACTATCTTTTTGCACTGCAGGATGACGTCAAAATCGAATTCATGGCC
>DATNLN010000212.1:0-17730 GCA_035602855.1 Candidatus Acidiferrales bacterium | reverse complement strand
GCTTGCGTATCAGGGCCAGGGGAAATTCGACTCGGCCATCGCGACGTTTCAGAAAGGACTGGCGCTGAAACCGGGCGACGCTCATGCGATTTATAACTTGGGCTACGCGTATTTGCTGGCGAGCGATGCGGCGAAGGCCGCGGAAACTTTTCAGAAGGCTTTGGAGCAGCAGTCGAATTTTGTGGAGGCCGAGATTGGGTTGGGCGCAGCAAAAATGCAGTTGGGCGATCTGAAAGGGGCGCAAGCTGCGTTTGTGAAAGTGATCGCGGAGCATCCGGATAATGCGGATGCGCGATTTAATCTGGGGAATGTGCTTTTCAACATGGGACAGTATCCCGAGGCGGCGGAGAGTTATCGCCAGGCCAATCGGCTGGATCCGAATCTGGCGCACGCGCACTATAATTTGGGAATGGCGCTGCTGCGATTGCAGGATCCGGATGCTGCGCAGGTGGAATTTAAAGAGGCGACGCGATTGGATCCGAAACTTACCGCTCCGAAATGAATGCTTTCATCTTTGTTCGCCTCTTCCGGGAGCGTCTGTAAACATCGCGTGGTAGATCAGGTGCGTGGCTGAATCAATCGACTGCTCGAGTTCTGAGTTGGGTAATTGCGCGGCCTGCGCGAGGAGACTCCAGAAAAAAGCGTCCATGGCGCGGGCCAGGCCCGGAATGTCCACGGGGCGGCGCGCGCCGGGCAGTGTTTGCAGGAATTGAAATACGCTCAGGACGCGGCCGGTGGTCCAGTTGTGAATCTCGCGCTGTTTTTTTAGCAGCGATGGATCGGAGAGCGCGGCCTCCTGCCAGGCGCGGTAGGCGCCGAGATAGCGGAGATCGTGCGCGAACGCGCGGGAGAGCAACCCGCGAATCGCCGCGCGGAGATCGGTCGCCTCTTGTGGCTGCGGCTGAAAATTCAGCTGGCTTAATTTTTCGAGCAGCTCGTCCATCAGCGCCAGGAGCAGCTGGCGTTTGGAGCGGAAATGCTGGTAGAAGCTGCCCACCGCGAGCTTCGCGCGCCGGGCGATCTGGCCGACGGAAGTGTTTTCGTAGCCGTTTTCACCGAACAAGGCGAGCCCGGCGGTTTTCAGGCGCGCTCTTTTTTCCAGGCTGCGTCTTTGCAGCGGCGCGGCGGGAAGATTTTCTCCGGCGAGCAGGTTGGGACGCAGGTTTACGATTTTCGCCATTGCGGAATGAGCGCTCCGATGACGGCGCCGGCGCAGCACCAGAGCAGCCATCCGCCGAATACTCCTGCCACCTGCGGAGACATGTTTGGATATAGCGCGGGAAAGAAGACGCAGGAGAAGGGATCGAGCAACAAGGTGGGCAGCGCGACGGAGACGGCGCCGGCGAGGAATTCCTCGCGCGGAAGCTGCGCGGCGATGCAGAGGCGGCGCACCAGCCAGGCCACCAGCGGAAAGCTGGCGGCGAAAAGGATGAACGTGCCCAGCGGATCGGCGGGGCGCAGCAGGTGCTGGCCGGCGATGCGCAAGGCAATGGTGGCGGCAAGCCAAATCACCAGGCCGGAGCGCAAGAGGCGGATCTGCATAATATGAACCTGAATTCATATTCGCATACTGCGTTGCTCTAGGCAAGCACAAATTCACGAATTCCCTTCCCCGCGGGCGGTTGCACAATGTGTTACATCTTTATGGCAGGCGGAGAAATCACAGCAGCCGGAGAGACCGACATGGCGAACCAGACCGCGAAGATCGTGCGCTTTCATACTTTGGGCGGGCCGGAGGTTTTGCAGATCGAGGAAGAGCCGATCCCCGTGCCGGCCAAGGGCGAAGTTCTGCTCCGAGTGAAGGCGATTGGGTTGAATCGCGCGGAGGTGATGTTCCGCGCCGGACAATATCTGGAGACGCCGGTGCTGCCCTCGAAGCTGGGCTACGAGGCGGCAGGGGTGGTGGAGGCGGTCGGGCCGGACGTAGACAAGAGCTGGATCGGGAAAAAAGCCAGCACGGTGCCGGGATTTTTGATGACGCATTATGGAGTGTATGGGGAAGTGGCGCTGCTGCCGGCGAGCGCGCTGGCGGTGTATCCGGAGAAGCTGACGCCGGAAGAAGCGACATCGATATGGATGCAATATTTGACGGCTTATGGAGCGTTGATTACGAATGCGCGGATCGGCAAAGGCGATTTTGTGATCATCACGGCGGCGAGCAGCAGCGTGGGAATTGCGGCGATTGAAATGGTGAAGGCCGAGGGCGCCGTGAGCATTGCAACCACGCGAACGTCGAAGAAGAAAAGCGTGCTGACGGAGGTGGGGGCGGCGCACGTGATTGCGACGGATGAAAAAGATTTTCTGGCGCGCGTGAAGGAAATCACCGGAGGCAAAGGGGCGCGGGTGATTTTTGATCCGATCGGAGGGAAGGGCATCTCGGCGCTGGCAGAGGCTGCGGCGTATGCAGGAACCATCCTCGAATATGGGGCGTTGGCGCCGGAGCCGACCCCGTTTCCGTTGTACACCGCGCTGAGTAAGGGGCTGACGGTGCGCGGGTACACGGTGCGCGAAATACTTTCTGTCCCGGAGTTGAAGGCCAAGGCAGTGAAGTATGTGTTCGATCATGTGACGGCGGGCGACTTTAAGCCGCGCATCGATCGCCTGTTTCGGTTCGCGCAAATTGTGGAGGCGCACCGTTACATGGAATCGAATCAGCAGATTGGGAAGATTGTGGTGACGGTTTAACCCTTTGCGTTCCCTGAATTCCATATCGAAACCATAGAAACTTTGAATGGGAGTTAACGAACTCCTTACAACTGCCTTATGACTCCCTTATGGCCGCTTCGCTAGCTTCTTCGCAGTGAGTTGGGGGTGCTGCGATGAAGCGAATCGGTCGTGTTCGGCGATTTGCGTTTCCTGCCGTCGTTTTCGTTTCTCTCGTGCTGCTGAGTTTCCTGATGCTGTGCGCCGGGCGGGTTGCGGCGCAATCCACTTTCGGAAGTTTGCGCGGATTGACGGTGGACGCTACCGGCTCGGCGGTGCCGCAGGCGGAAATTCTGCTGCACGGATTGGACGACAACAGCGACCATCAAGCGACGAGCGGCGACGATGGGGTTTTTGAGTTTGAGAATTTGAAACCGGGGCGCTATCGCGTGACGGGACACAAGCCGGGGTTCGCCGATGCGCTGGTGCCGCAGCTGGCGCTGGAAGCGCGGCAGGAACTTCGCGTGACTCTAACATTTGCGGTGGCGAGCCAGAGCCAGACGGTAGAAGTGAGCGCGGTCGCCGAGCAGATTAACACGGAGAACGGGACGATCGCCGGGAGTCTGGAAAATTTGCAGCTGACGCAGCTGCCGTTGAACTCGCGCGCGGTTTCGACAAGCCCGCTGGCGGCGCTGCAGCTTTCGCCGGAGGTGCAGTACGACGCGCAGGGAAATATTTCCATTGGCGGAGCGACGTCGGCGATGGTGGGTTACTCGGTGGATGGAATTTCGACGGCCAACGTGCGGCAGAACGGCGCGTTGCAGGATGCTTATCCTTCGTCGGAGGGGATTGAGGAACTGAAGGTGACGGCGTTCAACAACAACGCGGAATTTGCGCAAGTGGGCGATGTGACTTTCACAACCAAGAGCGGGACGAACCAGTTTCACGGGAGCTTGTTTGAGTATTTGCAGAATGACGCGTTCGACGCCAAGCCGCTGAATTTCAGCCAGAAGGCACCGAAGCGGTTTAATACTTTTGGCGGCAGCCTGGGCGGCCCGTTTTCGATTCCGAAGCTGTTCCATGGCAGCGACAAGACGTTTTTCTTTTTCGATTACGAAGGAAACCGGCGGAGCATTTCGACGGCGGAGCAATATCTGGTGCCGACTGCGGCGGAGAGGAGCGGCGATCTGAATGGATTTATTACGGCGAGCAATCCGACGCCTTTTACGAATCCGGCGACGGGGCAGCCCAGCGCGATTTTGATTGATCCGGTTACGCGGCAGCAATTCATGGGTTGCGCTGGCGGCCAGCCGAATGTGATATGCAGTTCGGGCGCGGGGAATCGCATCAGCGCGGTGCCGCAGAATTTGCTGAATTTTTATCCGTTGCCGAACGCGAACCTGAACGTCGCGAATCCGTCGTTCAATTACGAAACGCTGCTGCCGACACCGGCGGACACGAACGGCTGGGATGTGCGGCTGGATCGCACGATCACTTCCAAGCAGCAAGTGTTTGCGCGGTTCAGCTGGAAGAATTTGCTGACCGATACCGCAAACCCGCTGCTGCCGAATGATACGGACACGGAGCACAACCGCAGTTTGCTGGTTTCTTACAATTACGCGATCAGTCCGAAGTGGATAAATGAATTCCGGTTTGGGTTTACCGATGCGCTGACCAGCGTGAATTTTCCGATTCTGGGGAGCGCGGCGATTTCGCAGCTGGGATTGCAAGGGATTGACATCAGCCAGCATCCTGACGGCGAGGCTTTTCCTACTTTTAATTTCAGCGACGGCAGCGGATTTACACCGATTGGCAGAGATCGCGCGGGCATCACGCAATCCAAGACTTTGGAGTTTACGGATAATCTGACGCGACAGATGGGCAAGCACACTTTGCGATTTGGCGTGGATATTCGGCGGGTGAACTACCAGGACCTGATGTACTTCTTGCCCTCGGATGATTATGGGTTGTTTACGTTCAATCAGGGCGTGTTCACGGGAAGTTCGTTCGGCGATGCGCTGCTCGGCTTGCCCAATACTTCGTTCTTCGCCATCACTTCGCCGCAGGTGAATGCTCGCGCCATTCAGTACGGCGTTTACGGGCAGGATGAGTGGCAGGTGAACGACCGGCTGACGGTGAATTTCGGTCTGCGCTGGGAGATGCTGCCGCCTTTCACAGAGGCGATAGGCGATTTGGGGAGTTTCGATCCTCGCAACAACAGTATTCTGGTTCCGGATGCGCTGCAGAAAACGCTGGCTGGATCGCCGGCGTTTCAGCAGGTGTACACGGGATTTCTGCAATCGTTCAATGCGTGTTCGCTGGGGCAGGGCGGCGCTTGCACGAATGTTTTGACTGCCAGCCAAGACCATCTGCCGCAGGGATTGCGGCAACTTTATTTGCGCGATTTTGACCCGCGGATTAGCGTGGCGTTCCGCCCGTTTCGAGATAATAAAACTGTGATTCGCGCGGGGTTCGGCGTGTTCACGATCTCTACGCTTGGGCCGATGTCCTTCAACAACGCGGGCAATCCACTTTCGGTGTTGCACACCTATGCGAACAACGTCGCCGGGCAGCCGCAATTTCAATTTCCTGCGACGGCGCCAGCGACGAGCGTGATCGTCTATGGTGGGGGCTCGCTGGATCAAGCGAACGATCCGCAATTCCGGGATCCGCAGGCGACGCAGTGGAATTTTACCGTGGAGCGGCAAATTACCGAGGGCACGCTGTTGCGGGCTAGCTATGTGGGAATGAATTCTTACCGGCTGCCGGTAACGGAGGATTTGAATCAAGTGCATCCGAGCGCGACGCCGTACTCGGCCGCTAATACGCCTTATCCGAACTGGTTTACTTTGCTTTCCACGGAAAATGCGGGCTTCGCAAATTATCAGGCTTTGCAGGTGGATGCGAGCCATCGAATGGCGAAAGGGCTTTTCTTCCAGACGAATTACACGTTGGCGAAAAATCTGAGCGACGCGCAGGGTGATGCTCCCAGTGGGTTCACGAGCGAGGTGGCGTACGGCCTCGCGGTGTCGAATCGTTTTGATCTGCGCGCGAATCGCGGCAACGTGGCGGGGACGCCCCAGCAGCGATTTCAGATGAATGGAATTTACCAGCTGCCATTGGGCAAGGGGCGCAGGTGGCTGAACAGTTCAGGCTGGCAGAATCTGGCGATCGGTGGATGGGAAGCGAGCACGGTGACTTTGCTGCAGACGGGGCCGTGGCTGACTCCGACGATCAGTCCGACGCTGGACCAATCCAATACGGACATTGCCAATCGCGGCACTTTGCTGCGGCCGGATTGCGTAGGGAATCCGATTCCGGCGAACCGCAGCGCGGCGCAGTATTTCAATCTGAGCGCTTTTGCTGCAACGCCTGCGGGCGCGGGGCGAATTGGAAATTGCGGCGTAGGAATATTGCAAGGGCCGGGCACGATTGGGGTTTCGGCTGGTCTGGGGAAAACTTTTCCGCTGGGGGAAAAGGCGAAACTGCGGTTTGAATCCACTTTCACGAACGTACTGAATCACACCAACTATGCGCCGCCGGCGGTGGACATCAGCAACACGCAGACTTTTGGCGCGCTGCAATCGAATCAGACTTCGGCCAATGCTGGTCCGCGCACGGGGCAGTTGGCGCTGCGTCTGGATTTCTGAGCCGCGCTAATTTCCGAAAGTGCCGCCAGCGGTTGCCCTGGGGGTGACACCTCCCGGCCGATCCCCCAACGCCTGAATTGCAACAGCGATCTCGCCCTGTTCTCCTTGACAGTCGAGGAGAGTGCTGTTATTTTCTCTCCTAGACGCACAAGGAGAGACGGTGGTGAAACCGATTGATCTGCTGCAAGGCACGCTGGACATACTGATCCTGAAGGCCGTATCGCTCGGCCCGTTGCATGGCTACGGAGTTCTGTTACGCATCCAGCAAATTTCAAAAGACCAGCTGGAAATTCAGCAAGGCTCGTTGTATCCGGCGTTGTACCGCCTGGAACATCAGGGCTGGATCGCAAGCGAATGGGGCGAATCGGAAAATAAGCGCAAGGCGAAATATTACCGCTTGACGCCCGCGGGCAAGCGGCGATTCCAGGCGGAAACCGAAAAGTGGAATCGCATGGCGGACGTGATGGCGGGAATCTTGAGTACGACGCCGGAGGAAGTATGACGTTCTGGAGCCGGATTCGTTCCTGGCTGCATGCCACGGTGCAGCGCTCGTGCGTTGAGAGCGAGATGGACGCCGAGCTGCGTTTCCATGTGGAAATGTACGCGGATGATTTGATTCGCAGCGGCGTACCGCGGGAAGAAGCGCTGCGACGGGCGCGGCTGAACTTTGGCGGAATCGAGAGCGCCAAGGAAGAATGCCGCGAGGCGCGCGGGGTGCACTTCGCTGAAACGTTGTGGCAGGATTTGCGCTACGGCGCGCGCACCATGCTGCGTTCGCCGGGATTCACCGTCACTGCCGTGCTGGCACTGGCGCTCGGGATCGGCGCGAACACCGCCATTTTCAGCGTAGTGAATGCGGTCCTGTTGCGGCCGCTGCCGTTTGACCAGCCGGAGCGTTTGATTCAGGTCTGGCATACGCCGCCGCAAAAAAGTTTTCCCGGAGTGCCGACGTTCGCCGTCTCGCCGGCTAATTTTCTGGATTGGCGCAGACAGAATCATTCCTTCCAGGGCCTGTCGGCATATGGATTCGGCCGCTACACGCTTACCGGCTCGGGGCATCCCGAGGCAATTCGGATGGTTGCCGCGACCGTCGGATTGTTTTCCCTCTTGCACGCGCAGCCATTGCTGGGGCGCGGATTTCTTGACGGCGAAGATGAGCCGGGCCGCGAGCACGAAGTGGTGCTGAGTTACGGATTTTGGCACAGCTACTTTGCGGGAAATTCCGACGTGGTCGGAAAAAATATTCAGCTCAATGGACAGGCCTTCACGGTGGTAGGCGTGATGCGGCCGGAATTTGACTTTCCGATTTTCAGCGATCCGGATTCACGGACGCAGATGTGGAAGCCGCTGGCCTGGACCGATCAGGAGCGCGCGATTCGCGGCGACCACAACTATGCAGTAATCGGTCGCCTGCAGGATGGCGTGACTTTGCGGCAGGCGCAGGCTGAGCTGGACGCCATTTCCAGCCGGCTGGCGCAGGATTATCCCAACGACAACAGGGGTTGGGGAGCGATTGCGATTCCGTTGCGCGATGATCTGGTGGGCGATGTGCGGCCTGCGTTGCTGATTTTGCTTGGCGCCGTTGCGCTGGTGTTGCTGATCGCGTGCGCAAACGTGGCGAATCTGGTGCTGGCCAGGGCGCTTTCGCGGCGTAAGGAAGTCGCGGTGCGCACTGCGCTAGGCGCTACGCGCCGCCGTTTGTTGCAGCAAGTGATTTCAGAGACTCTGCTGCTGGCCTGCGCGGGAGGAGTGCTGGGCTTGGTTTTGGCGCACTACAGCCTGATCTGGATGGTGAAATTTCTAGCGCAGTGGCTGCCACGGTCCGGCGAGATTGCGCTGGATGGCTGGGTTCTGGCGTTCACGCTCGGCATTTCTTTGCTGACTGGATTCGCTGCGGGCCTGCTGCCGGCGTTGCGCGTGGCGAAAGCAGATTTGAATCAGGCGCTGAAGCAAGGCTTGGGCCGTACCGCCGCGGATTCTGGCGGCAGCCGGACGCGCAACGTGCTGGTGGTCTCGGAAGTGGCGCTTTCGTTGATGCTGCTGATTGGTGCGGGCCTGCTGATTCGCAGCTTGTGGGTTTTGCACAACGTAAATCCGGGGTTCGACGCTCGTGGCGTGGTGACGATGAACGTCTCGATTCCGATAAACAAATTTACGGAGCCGGCGCAGCAGATCAGTTACTTCGCGCGCGTGCTCGATCGCGTGCGCAACCTGCCTGGCGTACAATCCGCCGGCCTGATTGACAGCCTGCCGCTGAGCGAGGACGGCTCGCACCAGCCGATTTCGCAGGAAGGACGACCGGCGGCGCCCATGGCGGACCTGCCAGAAGTGGAAGTGCGCCTCATCAGCCCCGGATACATGGACGCGATGCACATACCGCTGCTGAGCGGACGCGAGCTTGACGACTCCGACGTTGCCGGCCGTGTTGGCGCGGTGCTGATCAGTGAGTCGATGGCGAAATTTTTCTGGCCGCAGGAGGATCCCATCGGCAAAAGACTGACGCTCTATTTTTTTCCGGAGCTGACGCGCGTGGTGGTCGGTGTGGTGGCGGACGTAAAGATTTCCGCCCTGAACGAAACGCAGGCTCAGCCGACGCTTTATTTCCCTTTGGCGCAGATGTCCGCTGCGAGAGGCGAAACGTGGCACTCATTCGGGATGAAGCTTGCGGTGCGGACGAGTGCCGAGCCGCTGAGCGTGGTCCCTGTGATCGCGGGTGCGGTTCGCGCAACAGACGGGGAGGTGCCGCTGCTGAATATTCGCACGATGGACGATTCGGTGTCCGCGTCTTTGTCGCCTGCGCGATTTACGATGTGGCTGCTGGGAGCCTTCGCGGGATTGGCGTTGCTGCTGGCGATGGTAGGGATTTACAGCGTGATGAGTTTTGCGGTTTCGCGGCGCACGAACGAGATTGGGATACGCTTGGCGCTGGGGGCTAGCCGCAACGATGTGCTGGCATTGATTGTGCGGCAGGCACTGCTGCTGGCTTTGATTGGCTCGGCCATCGGTATCGTTGGGGCTCTGTCGCTCTCTCGGTTGATGGCTAGCCAGTTGTATGGAGTGCGGCCGACGGATCCGCTGACGTTCGTTACGGTCGCGGCACTGCTGCTGATTGTGTCGTTGGCAGCCAGTTATATTCCCGCGCGGCGTGCGATGCGCGTGGATCCGATGGTGGCGCTGCGGTACGAATGAAGGTCGGGAGACGCTCGCGTTTTAGGCCGACGATGCTACCCGCTTTACGGTGGCCAAGCCTTCGATGATGCGATCCAGACTGCGTTCGTTGCCGACGGACAAGCGGAAGTAGCGAAGCGCGGCGGGTCCTCCGTCTCCGTAACGCGCGCCGGGACTGAGCTGCACGCCTTTGGCCTCGCATGCCGAACAGAAGGCCGCGGCGTCGGTTCGTTCCGGCAACTCAATCCAGGAATGAAAGCCGTTGCGATGCGCGCGGATTTTCAAGCCGTTCAGGCTGCTCGCGATGAGCGCTTGCCGTTCATGGCCGAGCGCTTGTTTTTCGGCGATGAGCCGCGGGACGGTGCCATCCAGAACGAGCGACGTGAGGGCTTCGGCGAACAACAGCGATATGCCGCTGTTGTGCTGCGCGATCAAAGCTTCTGCGTTTGCGCACAGGCGTTCTGGAATCAGCAGATAGGCAACCCTGAGATCCGGAGATATGGGCTTCGAGAAACTGAAGATATAGAAGCTCGATTCGGGGACGAGGAAGGAGATCGGAGCAGGGCCGTCCGGTTCGAGAAAACGATAGGCGTCGTCCTCGATCAGATACAGAGCGTGTTGCCTGATGATGTTCGCAAGTGCGAGTCGTCTGGCGGGCGGCATGACCGTGCCGAGAGGATTGTGAACCGTCGGCATCAGATATACCGCTTTCACGCCGTGCACGGTGGCTGCTTCGGCGAGCGCTTCAGGTAACATGCCGTCGTCGTCACCGGCGCAGTCGGTTAATTGGATGCGGCGCTCTGCGGCCATCGCGCGGAAATGTGGGTAGGTGACTTGGTCAACCGCGATTGCGGAGCCGTCGAGCGAGGCGCCTGCAAACGCGACGGATATTGCGGCGTGACCGCCCGCGCACAAAAAGACGCAACTGGCCGGAACCGCGAAATTCTCCCGCGACAAGTATGACGCCGCGACCTTGCGATGTTCCGCAGTTCCGGCGAATGGTGTTTCCGAGTGGGAGGCAACGGATTTCGCTTCGTGTTTGCGCAGTGCGGCTGAAATCAGCGCGGCTTCCGAGCCGATCAATGGGTAGTTAAATTGGAAATCGATCACAGCCAAAAAACCTCCTCCGTGGTGACCGACTCGGCGATTGGCGCGACCTGCCAGGGCGAATCTGGGCTTACAACGGCAGGTCCCCCCGTAGAGCTGCCCGGACGCCACGCCGGCAAGATCGGTTCCGCGGAGCCGGAAAACGCGCCTTGGTCAGACAATATATCAGCACGAAGGAAGCTCGTCGCCAGCGTCCCATTCCGCCGGCTGCGATTGGGAGAGGCAAATTGGACGCATGAGCTGCGTGCTTGAGAATCGCGCGGAAACTGCAAGGCCACGCGAAAAAAAAGGAATCCGCGGGCGCATGCGGCTCGTCTAAGTTAGCTATGACTATGAAAAAAGTAAAACTTGGTTCGCAGGGCGCTGTGGTTTCCCGCATGGGGCTTGGTTGCATGGGCATGAGCGATTTCTATGGCGAGCGGAACGATGTGGAGTCCGCGGCGACGATTCTGCGGGCGCTGGATCTGGGCGTCACGTTTTTGGATACGGCGGATACCTACGGAATTGGTGACAACGAGGAGCTGATCGGCCGGACGATCCGCGGACGCCGCGACGAAGTGTTTCTGGCGACGAAGTTTGCGAATATTCGCACGAAGGCGGAGCCGAACCGTTGGTCGCTCAGCGGAAAGCCCGAGTATGTGCGCCAGGCGTGCGATGCTTCTCTGAAACGGCTGGGCGTGGATCACATCGATTTGTATTACCAGCACCGCGTGGACCCGCAGACGCCGATTGAGGAGACGGTGGGCGCGATGGCGGAATTGGTGAAGGCGGGGAAGGTGAAATATCTGGGCTTGTCGGAAGCGTCGCCGGCGACAATTCGACGCGCGCACAAGGTGCATCCGATTACAGCGCTGCAGACCGAGTATTCGCTGTGGGAGCGGCACGTGGAGGCGGAAATTCTGCCCACGGTGCGCGAGTTGGGAATTGGTTTCGTGCCGTACAGTCCGCTGGGGCGCGGATTTCTCACCGGTGCAATCACGAAGAAGAGCGATTTGATTGAGACGGACTCGCGCGCGACGCGCATGCCGCGTTTTGCGGACGAGAACTTCGAAAAAAACCAGGTGCTGGTGGAGCGCGTGCGGGCGATTGCCGAGCGCTTGGGCGTGAAACCCGGCCAGCTGGCTCTGGCGTGGGTGCTGGCGAAGGGCGAAGATCTGGTGCCGATTCCGGGAACGAAACGCAGGAAATATCTGGAAGAGAATACGGCGGCCGCCGACATCAAGCTAAGTGCGGCTGAAGTGGCGGATCTGGAAGCCGCGGTGCCGCACACTGAAATCGCCGGCGAACGTTATGCAACGCCTGCCATGAACGCGATTGACCGCTAACCCCGGCCCACTTCGCCTCCCCGAAATGCGAGCGCGCCTCGGGTGTATCTACGGTTCGGGATCCGTTTCGAGATCCGGCGGCTCCGACAGGTGCGCGTCACCGGGTGCAACTGCCGTCGGTGTTTCGGCTTTGTCCAGGGCTTGTGTGTCGAAAGTGTAGGCGATTTGATTGGCGGTGAGGATGAACAAGTGTTTGCCATCGGCACTGAATGCGCACGCTGAGACGTGATAAGGAAAGCTCAGCTGAGTGCGCTTGTCGAATGACTTCAGGTCGTAGACGTCGAGTTGCCCGCTTTGGTTTTCCAGGACCGCGATACCGGCCGCCGTGGAAAGTGCCGAATGCGAACCGAAGAAGATGGCTTTCTGCTCGCCGGTTGACAATGAATACGCGCGCGTGCGATTTTCATTGTCCGCCACCAGAACCCAGTCGCCCTCCGCGAAAGTTGCCGTGACCCGGAACGAGCCCTTGCCCGTGTCAATGAGGAGTTGTCCGCGCAATTTCCCGGAAGCTGCGTCAAGGACCTCGAGTAGATAGGCGCCCTGCTGATCCCGCATGGCCGCAAAGCGAGATTGCAGCGCGGCAGTGTCCTTGATTTCATCCTTAGCCGCGACCGCTTCCACTCTCCATTGCAGGACCATCAGGGCAGTCGGTTGAGTGACCGCGATGAACGGCGCTTCCTTGGGAAAAGTCCGCGACCAGAGCGTATGTCCATTGCGAACATCCTGGACGTCCAGAATGATATCGCGCGCTAAGGAATTGTCCTTTCCAGCGGGCTTACGCAGAATCAAGAATTGTCCGGATTGCCAAGCAGCCACTTTTTCTTCGATCGGCGTTCCGGCCGCCATAGCTGTGCGCGAGAGGTCGGCGCGGGCGATGGTCCTTTCTTGCGGATCCTCCTTGGGAAAATCGGCGTAGAAGGCTTGCTCCCCGTCAAAATAAGCGCCGCGGAAGCCGCGCGTGTAATAGAGGCGCTTTGAAGAAGAGAGATCCCAGACGGCGCCGCGGCTGGTTCCCGAAACGGCGAGCCATCTGAGGTCGGGAGACACAGCCACAGCTCGGAGCGTACCCAGAGAACTCTTCGGAAGCTCCGCCTCCCCTTTAGGTTTGTGAGTGGAGAGATCGAAGATTCCGACTTCGCCGGAGGCTCGCTGACTGAGAACGTCGCCATCGAAAACGTCAATTGCGGACGATTTCTTGGAGCCGATCACAAAGTTCTGCGACTTCAGGTCCAGCACGCCCACTTGCGCCTCCTTGACGGGCTTCAGGATGACGTAGTCGCCTCGAGTGGGAGCTTCCATATCCTGGCGTGGGTCTATTGGAATTCTTTCCAGCACCTTCCCTGTAGAAAACTCGATTAGCGCGGAATTTTTCGGATCCGTATGGTTTTGAACGATCACGCGGTCCGGACCGACAAATGCGAAAGTGTTCTTGAGCATGTCGCCCAACGCGCCGTGCAGCGGGATTTGAGTGTGAGTCGCGACATCAACTGCAACGGCTTTGCTCGAACCGGTCGCAGCGAAGTAGTGGTCGTCGGGGGAAAACGCCATGTGAATCCATCTGGCATCGCTCGTTTCCGCCAGAATTCGAGTGAGTTGCCGCAAGTATTCGCCCACGGGCCCGGACAGGTCGGGTTCAAAATAGGCTTTTTTTGTAAAGAGAACGTTTCCGGTTTGCACGTCAAGCAACAAAAAATCGAGTTGGTGCGTGACGCATGCGAGCAGTTTGCCATCGTGAGAGAGGGAACTCTGCGTGCATCCCTCGGGCAGCGTCATCTCGTGAACGCTGGTTCTTTCCTGATCGTCGATGCTCCATTCTTCGATGCGAAGGCCGCGTGTTAGCAGCAGGATTTTTTGAGAATCCGGCGAGAATTGCGCTTCATGGGCTTCGCCGCCAGCAATCCGGAAAAGAAAAGTAAAAGGGTCGTTGGCGAATACGAATACGCTGGCGTCGTCCTGAGCCAGCGAATATTCGCCGTTGGGACTGAATTTCAGATTCCTGATATCCGTTCGTAAGGGCGGGTCCAGCGGCTTTTTTGAGACGGAACCGACCAGATGTTCCCGATGGCCAAGCGCAGAATAGGCGATGACCTCCGATTGCCAGGCGAGAAACTCGGCGGAGGGAGCGGCTGGGACCATTTCCCGGCAAGTCGGCGGGAGCAAACTTTCGGACTTGTGGATCTCGCGCAGGCGCTTCTCTCCCGGCTTTGTCACTTGAAAGATATCGGTGAGGAGGTTGCCGGTCTTTCCCTGGGTCAGTGCGAGGCGGTCGTAAAATTCCACGAAAGCCCGCGGCGAAAATCCAGCCGCGGCCGCGGCATACAGGGCCACGCGGTCCGCTTCGTACTGATGGGGTTCCTCCTCGCGTTGCTGCCTCTCCGCGGTCTTCACCAGCACAGCGCGGTCGCGCGCGATGGTGTCCAGCATGCGGTTGAATTTTTCGAAAATATCCTTCCGGTCGCCAACGGAATTGACGCCCAGGATGTCATGAAACGTGCGCGTCATTTCAATCGCGTTTTGATGGGTGAGGATGTGACCCATCTCATGGCCGAGCATGCCGGCGAGTTCGTCGTCAGTGCGAAGGAAGGCGACCATTTTGCGCGTGACATAAATGCGTCCGGCGCCCACGCTGAACGAGTTCACTATCGGGGAATTAATAAGGATGACGCGAAACTTCAGTTGTGTGGGCGGGAGCTGCGCGAGAATGCGATTCGCAATTACGTTGAGGTGATCGGCGAGTTCGTCGTCATGGATAACGCGAAAGTTCTTTTCCAGCCATTCCGCTTCGACATCACCCAGGTCCAATTCCTGCTGCGCGTTGAAAATGTTGGAACCGGCCGGAGCGCTGAGCGCTGGAGGAGCCGGGCATTTCTCTTGCGCGCGCACCACGCCGGTAGAGAGGATCGCTGAAATCGAGAGAATTGCGATGGAGAGGATCTTCATTCGCGCCGCATTTGCATATATCACAGTGATAAAAATTACGAAAGCATCTAGTAACGAGGCTTTTATGCGTTCCGCCGCAGGCGAGTTATTGCAGCTTGGAGTATTCGGATTTGGCGGCTACCAGGATGGGGATCTTCGGGTCGGCGTCTTTCCATAGGGCGAAGAAATCTTGATAGGCTACCCGGGCTTTGGCCAGGTCAGCTTCGACGGCGTACGCGCGGGCTAGGCCCAGCTTTGCTAGCGCGGCGGTGATTGAATTGAGGGCTACGCCGGGATGATCCACGATTTTTTGAAATTCGGCGGCGGCTTCGCTGCCTTTGTGCAGGGCGAGATACGCGCGGCCGCGCTGGTAGGTGCTAAGCATTGCCCTTTGGCTGGCAAGGTCGAACGGAATGACCGGCTGGAGAAGATCGACGGCCTTGGCGGGATTGTTGCGGCCGATCTCAATCGTCGCGCGAATGACGGGGAGATCGAATGAGTTCACCATAGTGTTGGAAGGGTTATCTTTCGCAATCTCGGCGACCATGGATTCGGCGCGAGCCATGTCGCCTGAGCGTGCTAACGCGTACGCTGCATCCGTGCGCGCGCGCAGTGACGCTGAATTATTCGCCAGCGCGGCTGCCGCGTCGCGACGCGCGCCAGCTTCGTCGCCCGTCTCGGCTTCTGCCATAGACAGCCCAGCCAGCCACACTGCCGCCGGCTCGTTTTGATGCAAGGCTTCATAGGCACTGCGGGCACGTTCGGTCAAACCACGCGCTTTTTCCATACGTCCTGCATACGCTTCTGTTGCCGCCCCCAAGGCGAGCGAGTACGCGGCACTTTCCGGGCCTTTGGATGCGATACTCGAAAGCTCACGATTCATGGCAGCCGAGTCGTCCTGCACAAACGCTAGGAAATAGCGAAGCCGGTGAAGGTTCGGCACATCTAACTTGGCGGCCAAGGCTTGATCAATCGTGGCTTTAGCCTCATCGAACCGCCCCAAGCCGATATAGGTTGCACTGAGAGCGACGAAGGCAATGCTTTCTTCAGGATTCAGTTGGTGCGCCTGGCGAGTCACAGGCAGAGCCTTCTCCCACTGGCCCGTCAAAGCGTAGGAGACGCCCAAATTGTTGAACGGAATCGAATCACGCGGGTAGGTTTGCGCCCAGAGTTGATAGACCTGATTGGCCTGCTCGACGTCGCCGGCCACGTTGTCGTAGTAATGCGAATCAATGTAGAACTTTTCCGCCTCGCTGGCGCGATCGCGCAGGCTGTAAGCCTTCTTGGTGTACTCGATGCCGGCGCCGCGGTTACCCAAGTTTGTCTCAACCTGGCCCAGGGTCGCATAGGCAATGGCGAAATTGGGATCGAGCGCGACCGCTTGCTTGAAGAAAGGCGCGGCGGGTTCCTCGCCCTGGCTGGCGCGCGCCTGCGTTCCCAGGCTGTATGCTTTCAGCGCTTCGAGCGAAGAGGTGGTCGCCTCTTCGATCGGCGTGTTGAATTTCTGAATGGAGGCGAGCGATTCGCCCAGCTTTCGTCGAAGATCTTCGGCAGCGTTGCCCAGCGCGCCGAGAACGTGGTCTTTGTCGGGGGCTTCGGCATTGGCGGTGGCGAGCGTTTCGCCGGATGCGCAGTTGAGCGCGTTGAGAATTAGATTGTAGGTGTTGCCGATTTGCGCGATGGAGCCTTCCAGGACTGCGGCGCTTTGCGTGCGCTGGCAGATTTGGCGCGCAACATCGTTGGTGACGCGCGTCGTAGCGGGCTGGCCCATGTATTGGAGGGTTTGTTGCACTTGGCGATCGGAAAGAATGTGCAGGAAAGGAGATTGCGCAAGCTGCGCTGCCAGGCCTTGCCGTAGAGCGCCATCGAAGACCGCATCGCCCGTGGTATTCGTGAAATCGGCGAGGACGATGGAACCTTGTCCAGTGAGTTTCGGGCCGCGATGCGTGAAGAAATATGCTCCGGCAGCGAGCACGATTATGCTTACGGCCGCTGCAGTGATGAGAGGCCAGCGGCTGCCTGGTGCGACCTGCGACGGCTGCGCCGTTGCCACTGCGACGGAAGCGGAAGATGGCGCGCCTGCTATTGCTGTGGCTGATGTCACCGCTCCCGCTGCCGGTTGCGCTGTGGTTATGGGCGCAGCGCTGGTTCCGCCTGACGGGGTCATTGCGGCAATTGCGTGGCCGCTGGAAGGAGCTGCTTGCAAGGCGGTTTCGCCGAACGCTCCCGAATTCTGCTGCGACAGGGTTGTCTGCGCGGACGGCACTACGCCAGAAACGCGGCTGGAGCCGGAGTCTCGCTTCAGCCGCGCGAGATCCGTGCGCAGTTCCGCAGCGTGCTGATAACGCATGCGGCGATCTTTTTCGAGCGCCTTGGAAATCGCTTCTTCCAGCCGTGGCGGAATGTCTGGATTCAGGCGCACCGCGGGCAGCGGCGCTTTTTCCAGGATGGCATTGAAGACGACTGCGGTCGTTGCTCCGCGGAACGGTACCGCGCCGGTGGCCATTTCGTAGAGTACCGCGCCGAAACTGAAAAGATCGCTGCGTACGTCGAGCGTTTCGCCACGCGCTTGCTCCGGCGACATATACGCTACGGTGCCCACCGCCATACCAGCGCTGGTGAGGTCGGCTTCCCGCACCGACGGCGTGTCTACCGTAAGATCGGAGGGATTCGTGGTGCGCGTGGCATCGGACGCCGCGAGAATTTGCTTGGCCAGCCCAAAATCCAGAATTTTCGCGTGGCCGCGGTCGGTGATGAATAAATTCGCAGGCTTGATGTCGCGGTGGACGATACCCTTGGCGTGCGCGGCGTCCAGGGCGTCAGCAATTTCGATGCCGAGATCGAGCAGTGTCTCCATTTCCAGGGGGCGGCCGGAAATGCGGTGCTTCAGCGTCATGCCTTCCAGAAATTCCATGGCG
>DATNLN010000163.1:0-2798 GCA_035602855.1 Candidatus Acidiferrales bacterium | reverse complement strand
AGGCCGTACCAGGCCTTCCACTGATCTCGCGTACGCTGATCGGCTAGCCATTGTAAGCATAGGCAGTAGCCGTCGGGATCGGCGACGTACAACTGCTTCATGCCGTAAGGCGCGACGGCCGGCTCTTTCACACTGAGGCCGTGCGCGCGGAGGTGTCGGTAAGCGCCGTCCAGATCTTCGCAACCGAAGAAGAGAGCGGTGTCGTTATGCGCGGCCACGCGAGCGGGATCGGGGGCGGCTGGCCGTTGATCATCTTCGTAAGCAGTGTTGAGCATTATTTCCACGCCATTCAGTTTGAGGAGCGCCCAACCGAAGTGGTCTCCGGGGCGAGAGGTGGTGACAAGTTCGAAGCCGAGTATGTCGCGGTAGAAGTGGACGGCGGTGGGCATGTCGAAAACCTGGAGCAGGGGAGCGAGACCTCTGATATTAATTGCCATAGAATCCTCCGGTTCGCCGGGCATTCGAGCAGAGTCTTGCAGACTGACTCAATAAGCAGCTAGCGGCAATAATGTATACTTCTGGCCAAAACTTGCACAAGGTGGGGTATGAATCGATCGGTTGGCGTGACGGTGACCGCAGTTATCGTGTTATTCGGCAGCGGTCTAACACTCCTGGCGGGAGTGATGATGCTTTTCGCTTCGTCCAGCGACCTTCCAATTCCTGAAAACCAAGTACATTTCTTGAAATATTTCATGGTTTTCCTTGCGCTCGTTTTGTTCGCGGCTGCGGCCTGGGGCATCGCGTCGGGAACGGGCCTGATGCGACTGCGAGAGTGGTCGAGAATCTCGATGCTGGTTTTCAGCGCATTGCTGCTTTTCGTTTGTATTCCCGGGCTTCTGATGTTCCTGTTCATGCCGTTCCCACCGCCGGGGACGGCTCCGAGTCCGGAAATGACGAAGGAGATGCTGGCGGCAACGCGGATTTTCATGGCAGTACTTTACGGAATCCTGGCGGCGCTGGGCGGTTGGTGGATTTACTTCTTCAACAAACGATCGACGAAGGACCAATTTCTGAAAGTGAGGATACCCGGGCTGGAGGGAATGCCTGGAGCGGAGGTTATTTCGCCTTACGCGCGACCGCTGAGCATCACGCTGATCGCTTGGTGGCTGCTGATCAGCGGGTTCATCGGCGTGCTTGGTCTCTCGGTGAATCCGCCAGTTTTTTTTCTGGGATACTTTTTTAAGGGGACCTATGCGTCGGTGCTGATGCTGGCGCTCGCGTTGGTTCAGTCGCTTATAGGTTTTGGATTGCTGAAACTGAGGCCCTGGGGGCGCACGCTGGCGATTTACTATTTTCAGTTCTTGATTTTTAATTCGCTGACGATGGTGCTGATCCCGGGGACGCAGGCGCGTTTCGAGCAGGCCATGAGCGAGATGTTGAGCGATATGCAGGGCACTTTGGGGACGCCGCCGTCCCCGATGCACGTTCCGATTTGGTTTGGCGTGATATTTGCGGTGCCGCTGCTGAGTTTGTTGCTGTGGATCGTGGTCAGCCGGAAAGACGCGTTTCAGGCAGAGCGATAGGGCGGCTGGCGAAGGCTTAAAGCCGCTGGTAAGCGCTCTTCGCCGGCAACAAGCTCGGCGTTGACGTTAGCGGATGGCGATGCGATAATCACGAGCTTTGTTGATCCTAGAAGCGTGCTTCGGCGAGCGAGGGTGAGCTCCGGATGCATGCGAAGAATTTTTAAACGGGGCGCAGATCCGTAATTTCTCCTGACCATGGAAATTCTCCACCAGCTCGCTGATCTGTTCCTTCAAGCTGTGCCCACTGTCATTATTGTTTTTCTCTTCTACTTATTCCTGCGCTGGGCATTCTTCACACCGATTCAAAAAGCGATGGCGGAGCGGGCCGCGAAGATCGAAGGTGCGCGCGCGGAAGCCGCGGCCATGGAAGCTGAAGCGGCGAGCGAATTGCAGGCCTACAACGAAGCGTTGAGAAAAGCGCGCGCGGAAATTTATGTGGAACAAGAGGCTGCGCGGCAATTGGTTCTGGACGAGCGCGCAAAGTTGCTAAAAGCAATGCGCAGCCGGGCACTAGAGGAAGTGGCTGCGGCGAAGAAGAAAATTGCCGGCGAGCTGGAGTCGGCGAGCAAGGACGCGGCGAGCCAGACCGATATTCTGGCGCGCGAAATTGCGCGGATCATTCTCGAAAATCCCTCGCCGATGCAAGGCGGAGCGTCGCGATGAAACGCCTGCTAGGGGCAGCCGGGTTCTTGGCCGTATTTTTGTTTCTTGCGGTGTTGCCGGTGTTGGCGACGGAGAGAGAAACGCCGCCGCCGACGGAAACCGGCATGGGCCTGGTATTTCGCTGGCTTAATTTTGCGATTGTTTTCGGCGTGATTGCGTTCGCGGCGGTGAAGTGGGGCGGGCCCTATTTCCGGGCGCAGGCGGAAGAGACGGCGGGAAAAATCGCCGAGGGCGCGCGGGCGCGCGAGGCTGCTAACCGGCAGAGAGAAGAAATTCAGAAGAAACTGGCGGGACTTGAGGAAGAGGTTAAGAGGCTGCGTGCCGAAGCGAAGCGTGATGCGGAAGCGGAAGCAAAGCGGCTGCGCGCGCTGGCTCGTTCCGAAGCGGACAGAATTGAGCATGCGGCGCAGATGGAGATAGAAGCGGCGGGCCGCGCTGCGCGTTTGGAATTAAAAGCGCTGGCTGCGCGGCTGGCGGTGGAGCGCGCGGAAGTTTTGCTGTCGAAAGAGATGACGCCGCAAGCTGAGACGGCGCTGTTTCGGACATTCGTGGCGGAACTCGAGAGGAGCGTCAATTGAGCGCAGTGGCAGAAAGATACGCCGCGGCGCTGGC
>DATNLN010000145.1:0-6787 GCA_035602855.1 Candidatus Acidiferrales bacterium | reverse complement strand
GAGCTGGGTGAAATCTTCGATCGCATCAATCGCGAACTGCGCACCCAATATCTGCTCGGCTACTATCCCAATCCCACGCCGCCACCGGGAAGCGACCGCCATGTGGTGGTCAGCGTGAACACCGGAGACACCGTGCGCTATCGCAAGGAATATTTCACCGCCGGAGTGGCGCAATAATCCGATGAACCAATTTCTCGATGTCGCCATCGCCGCCGCACGCGAAGCGGGCGCCGTGCTGCTCGCCGAACACAGCCGTCCGCAGAAGATTACCTATAAGGGTGACGTCGATCTTGTCACGGAAACCGACAAGCGCTCCGAAGCCATCGTCGTTGGCCGCTTGCGCCGCGAATTTCCAGACCATCGCATCGTCGCCGAAGAAGGATCCAGCGGCGCAACCGCTGCTTCGCGCTACGAATGGCACGTGGACCCGCTCGATGGCACCACAAATTTTGCGCACGGCTATCCCTGTTTCGCGGTTTCCATCGCGCTGCTCGAAGAGGGAGTCCCGCTGGTCGCCGTGGTCTTCAATTCCGTCGCCGACGAACTTTTTTCCGCCGCACGCGGCCAGGGAGCCTATCTCAACGCGAAACCGATTCACGTTTCCAACGCCGAACGCATGGCCGTCAGCCTGGTTGCCACCGGTTTCCCCACGCACAAGCGCGGCGACAACTTGAACATCCATTACTACTGGCATTTCACGCTACATTCGCACGGAGTGCGCCGCGACGGTTCCGCTGCGCTCGATCTCTGCTCGGTCGCCTGCGGCCGCTTCGAAGCCTTCTGGGAATTCGGCCTGAAGTCGTGGGACACCGCGGCCGGCATTTTGATCGTCAGCGAAGCAGGCGGTAAGGTAACGGATCTGCGTGGCGGCCCTTATCGACCCGGCGGCCCCGATCTTCTCGTCACCAACGGCCACATCCACGCCGAAATGCAGCAAATGATGGCGGAAATCGCTACCCGAGCGAACTGCAAGCTGTAACAGCCGAATCCTTCGATGAATTGCGCGCCGCGCACACTGATTGACGCCCCGAGGGCCGCGATGCTAGCTTGGCCCATCCTCCTTCATGCGCGCTGTTGACATCATCCGCAAAAAACGCGACGCCGCGGAACTCTCCCGCGAGGAAATCGCATTTCTCATTGATGGCGCGACGCACGACCGCGTCCCGGATTATCAACTGGCCGCATTCCTGATGGCCGTGCTGTGGCGCGGCATGACGCGCGCCGAACTCGCCGCTCTCACCGAATCCATGCTCAATTCCGGCGAAGTGCTCGACTGGTCCGATCTTCCCGCGCCCAAAGTTGACAAGCACTCCACCGGCGGTGTCGGCGACAAGACCTCGCTCGTCATCGCTCCCATCGTCGCCGCCGCGGGCCTCTATGTGCCGATGATCAGCGGCCGCGGCCTGGGCCACACCGGCGGCACGCTCGACAAGCTTGAATCCATTCCCGGCTTCAACGTAAACCTACAACTCGAACCATTCCGCCGCACGCTCGCGCTCGCTCATTGCGCGCTGATCGGCCAAACCCCCGAAATCGCCCCAGCCGACAAAAAACTCTACGCACTGCGCGACGTCACCGCGACGGTCGAAAGCCCCTACCTCATCACCGCCTCCATCATGAGCAAGAAAATGGCGGAGGGAATTGACGCACTGGTCCTCGACGTGAAAACCGGCGACGGCGCGTTCATGAAGAAGCAGAAAGATGCCGAATACCTTGCCGAGCTGATGGTCGAAACCGGAGTGCGCATGGGCAAGAAAGTCGTCGCGCTCATCACCGACATGGAGCAGCCGCTCGGGCGCAAAATCGGCAACTCCCTCGAAGTCGAGGAATGCATCGAAATCCTCGACGGCAAAGGCCCGGGAGATCTGCGCGAGCTGTGCCTGGAACTTTCCGCCTGGATGTTCGTCCTCGGTGGCACCTCAAAATCCGTCGCCGCAGGCCGCGCACTCGCTGCGGAAATGATTGCTTCCGGACGCGCGCGTGATACATTCCGCGAAGTGATTCGCTTGCAAGGAGGAGATCCTCGGGTGATTGACGACCCCAGCCGTTTGCCGCACGCCCAGCACACCGCCCGCGTGGACGCCCGCCTCGGCGGCTACCTCACCGCAATTCACTGCGAGCAAGTTGGCATCGCCAGCATGCTCCTGGGCGGCGGAAGAGAAAAAAAAGAGGACTCGGTCGATGCCGCCGTGGGCCTAGCGCTCGAAAGGAAAATCGGGGACGCAGTGAAGGCCGGCGAAAATTTGTGCACCGTGCACTACAACCTGGACGCGCGTCTGGTTCCAGCCATGCGCCTTCTAGCCGAAAGTTTCGAAATCGGCGACCAGGCTCCGCCTCGCGCGCCCTTAGTCCGCAAAATCATCGGCGCAGGAAACATCGCGTGACTCGGCCGCCCAGAAGTGTTCCGAGCGTCTTCCCGAACGGAATCCCGCGCTTTTTCTTTCCCGCCGCAGTTTGGCGGGGCAGGACGCAGGAGGGATCAGCTTTTTTGCAGAAACGCCGCGGAGATAGCGAATTTCCCGAGCCGCGCGCGAGAATCTTTGCAGGTCGTGCCTTCAGCTACGACATCGACCGAGAAAAATAAGGACGGCTCGAGCCGCTGAAGTACCGGTTTTGAAGTAGTCGCCACACACGCTCGCAAGGAGGCAGCCGCGCATGCACCGCCTGGTAGGCGTACTGGGAATGCTCACCATGATGGGTTTCGCATTCCTATTCTCGACCAATCGCCGCGCCATCCGCGGGAAAACGGTCGCCTGGGGCCTCGGCCTGCAAATCGTCTTCGCCTACCTCGTGATCAATTGGACTTACGGCCAGTGGATTTTTCAGAAAGCCGGCGCCGCCGTGAACTGGGTCCTGGACTTCGCATTCTTCGGCTCCCAATTCGTCTTCGGCGATCTTGGGAAAAAAGGCTCGCCCATGGGCTTCTTCTTCGCTTTCCAGGTACTGCCCACCATCATTTTCATCGCAGCGGTTTTTGCGTTGCTCTATTACTACGGCGTAATGCAGCTCATCATCAAACAGGCGGCGCGCCTGATGACCGGACTGATGGGCGCCAGCGGCGCCGAATCGCTCAACGTCGCCGCCAGTATTTTCATGGGCCAGACCGAAGCGCCTCTCACCATCCGCCCATTTCTGCCCGAAGTAACGCAATCTGAATTAATGACCATCATGACCAGTGGCATGGCGCATGTTTCCGGCGGCATGATGGCCGCCTACATCGCCTACGGCGTCGAAGCCAAACACATCCTCGCCGCGGTGATCATGACCGCCCCCGGCACAATTCTGCTTTCGAAAATGATGGTGCCCGAAACCGAAGTGCCAGTAACTTCCGGCAAAGTTGAAATCGCGCCGTTGGAACGCGACACCAACGCCCTCGGCGCGCTCTCGCGCGGCACCGTGGATGGCCTCAGCCTCGCTCTGAACGTCGGCGCCATGCTCATCACTTTCATCGCGCTGATTTATCTGGTAGACGGCGTGTTCGGCGCCGTGCACAACGGTCTCGCGTTGCTTGGCATCCCCTGGTTTCCCTCCAGCGTCGAGCAGATTTTCGGCTATCTGTTCTCGCCCATCGCCTGGGTCATCGGAATTCCCTGGCATGATTGCCACACCATCGGAAATCTCCTGGGCCTACGTATGGTGACGAACGAACTGGTCGCCTTCCAGCGCCTCGGCCCGTTGAAGGACGCGCTCGATCCCCGCTCCTTCACCATCGCCACCTTTGCGCTCTGCGGCTTCGCGAATTTCAGCTCTATCGGAATTCAAATCGGCGGCATCGGCGCCCTCGCCCCCAATAAAAAAGCTGACCTGGCGCGCCTGGGCATTCGCGCCATGCTCACCGGCACCATGGCCAATCTCATGTCCGCATCCATCGTCGGGATCATGATGCGATGAGTGCGGCCCACACAAAATCCTCAGTGCGCGACTCCGAATTCGCGCGCGCCGATCGCGCCGCGAAATTCATCCTTGCGAAAACCAGGCTGCGTCCCAAAATCGCGCTGGTTCTTGGCTCCGGCCTCGGTGCCTTCGCCGACGGACTGCAAGAAGCCACGCGCATTCCCTACGAGAAAATTCCCGGCTTCCCGCGTTCCACCGCCATCGGCCACGCCGGCCGCCTGGTGCTCGGCAAAATCGAAAATATCGCTGTGGCCGCGATGCAGGGCCGCGTTCACTTCTACGAAGGCTATACAGCCCACCAAGTCGCCTTCCCCATGCGCGTCCTCGGCCGCCTCGGCATTCGCTCGGCCATCCTCACCAACGCCGCCGGCGGCATCAATACGCGATACACCCAAGGCGCGCTCGTCGTCATCAGCGATCACATCAATCTGCAGGGCATAAATCCGCTGATCGGCCCTAACGATGACAGCTTCGGTCCGCGCTTTCCGGACATGACCCAAGCCTACTGGAAGCCCTATCGCGAGATCGCGCTCTCGGAAGCCAAAAAGCTCGGCATCGCCGCACCCGAGGGTGTGTATGCCGCGCTCGCCGGACCCAGCTACGAAACTCCCGCCGAAATTCGTTATCTGCGTACGATCGGAGCCGATCTGGTGGGCATGTCCACCGTCCCAGAAACGATAGCCGCGCGCCACATGGGAATTCGCGTGCTCGGAATTTCCTGCGTCACCAATATGGCCGCTGGCATTCTCGATCAAGTGCTCGACCACAAAGAAGTGCTGGAAACCGGCGAGCGAGTGAAAGGCCAGTTCATCGCGCTCCTGCGCGCCGTGCTGCCGCGCATCGCCGCCGATTCTCCATAAAGGAAAGTAAGGTGCCGGAAAGCGAAAAATCCATGAGCGAATATGAAGCACTGATCACCGCAGCCACACAAGCATTACAGAACGCCTGCGCCCCGATATCGAATTTTCGCGTAGGCGCCGCAGTGCGCGCAAAATCCGGCCGCATCTTCGCCGGATGCAACATCGAAAATGCCACGCTCGGCCTCACGTGCTGCGCCGAACGCGTCGCCATCTTCAAAGCCGTCTCCGAAGGCGAACGCGGCTTCGACGCCATCGCCGTCGTCACCGACGTGGATCGCCTGACCCCGCCCTGCGGCGCCTGCCGCCAAATCATCTGGGAGTTTTGCGGCGACGTTCCCGTGCTGCTAGCCAATCTAAAAGGAAAAGTCGAACGGGAAACGTCCGCGAGGCTCCTGCCGCGCGCATTCGATGCTTCGTTCTTGTAGAAAGGCAAAAAAGGGTGAAATGATCGCAATTCCAAAGACGTTTTGTCCCCGGCGGAAATTCTTAAATGTTATCACTCGCTTGTATCAGTTTTCATCCGCGTTCATCAGCAGTGCCTTTGTCTTTCTTCTTTGCCTATCCGCGGCCCCAGCCTCCCCCGCCCAAGAAAAAATAGACTTGCTGATCACCGGCGGCACGGTAATCACGATGGACGCCCAGCGCCGCGTCCTGGACGACGGCGCCATCGCCGTGCGCGCCGATTCAATCGTCGCGGTTGGCCCCCGCGCCGAACTAGAATCAAAATACGCCCCTGCAAAAGTCATCGACGCCCACGGCGCGCTCGTAATGCCCGGCCTAATCAACGGCCACACCCACGCTGCCATGAGCCTGTTCCGCGGCGTCGCCGACGATCTGTCGCTCGACGAGTGGCTGCGCGGCTACATATTTCCCGCCGAAGGCCGCAACGTCACCGAAGATTTCGCCGCATGGGGCACGCGCCTGGCGATCCTGGAAATGCTGCGCGGCGGCGTCACCACCTACGCGGACATGTATTACTTCGAAGACGCCGTCGCGCGCGTTACCCACGAAGCAGGCATGCGCGGCGTGCTCGGCGAAACCATCATTGATTTTCCCGCTCCCGACAATAAAACGCTTCCGCAAGCATTCGCCTACACGCAAAAATTCCTCGACCACTGGAAAGGCGACCCGCTGATCGTCGCCGCCGTAGCTCCGCACTCCATGTACACCTGCTCGGAAAAAACGCTGCAGGACGCCACCGCACTCGCCCGACGCAATCGCGCCCCCATCCTCATCCACATCGCGGAAGCTCCTTTCGAGCTCGAGCAAAGCCGCAATAAGTACGGACTTACGCCCGTCGCCTATCTTTCCCGCGCCGGAATTCTCGGCCCAGACGTAGTGGGCGCCCACTGTATCCTGGTCGACCAGGCAGACATCGCCACCCTCGCGCACTTCGGCGTAGGCTGCGTTTACAATCCCTCCAGCAACATGAAAACGGCTGCCGGCGTGATGCCCATCGTCGAGATGCTCGCGGCCGGCGAAGCCATCGGGCTCGCCACCGACGGCGCCGCCAGCAACAACAACCTGGACATGTTCGAGGAAATGGATCTAGCGCCCAAGCTGCAGAAACTTGCCCGCATGGATTCGCGCGCGCTTCCCGCCGAGCAGGTCGTCGCGCTAGCCACCATCACCGGCGCCCGCGCCCTGCACCTCGAAACCCAAATCGGCTCGCTCGAGCCCGGCAAAAAGGCGGATTTAATTCTGGTGGATACGTCTGCACCACACGCCACTCCCATGTACAACGTATATTCCCAACTCGTCTACGCGTTGAAAGCAAATGACGTACGCACCGTAATCATCGCAGGAAAAATCGTAATGGAAGATCGCCAAATGACAACGCTGAACGAACCCGAAATTCTCAGCAAAGCCCGCGAATACCACATCCAAATCGCCGCGTCCCTGGCAAAACCCGCCGCAAAATGAAGCGTCTCGCCCAGATGCCGCGCTCGTAACTTCGCGCCACCTTCGCTTGTCCCTTTTTATTTTCAATTTTCGCTTGGTTAGCTCTCAGCCAGGCCGCGCCGCATTACGCT
>DATNLN010000134.1:0-18842 GCA_035602855.1 Candidatus Acidiferrales bacterium | reverse complement strand
GCCGCCGCAACCCAGACCAGCCCTAAAACGGCCGCGCTACGCGGGATGGTGCGGTCGAAGCCGGGAATGATGTAACGGTCAATCCCCACGCTGAACAGGAAAGGCCCCAGAATTTCTACAGCCGTGATTGCCAGCGTAAAGGAAACCGCCAGCACCACTTGCAGCCGGTACGGACGCAGATACTGCATGAGCCGCCGCGTAATCTGCGCGTCGTACAGCTTGCCTAATTTCTCTTCTTCACGGAAATCGCTCATTCGCGTTCCAGCTCTTCTTCCAGCATCTGCTTCTGATTCAAATCCGCGTAATAGCCGCCCAGCGCCAGAAGTTCCTCGTGCGTCCCGCGCTCGAGAATGCGTCCATCGCGCAGCACCACAATCTGATCCGCATTTTTCACCGTAGAAACGCGATGTGAAATCAAAATGGACGTGCGCGCCCGCATTACATCGCGCAAGCGGCGCAAAATCCGCTCTTCCGTATCCGTATCCACGCTGGAAAGCGCGTCATCCAGAATCAAAATCTTCGGCTGGCGCAGCACCGCCCGCGCAATGGACGTCCGTTGCTTCTGCCCGCCCGAAAGCGTAATGCCGCGTTCGCCCACCATCGTCTCGTAGCCCTGCGGGAAGCTCTGTATCTCCCCCGAAATGCTGGCGATTTCCGCAGCCTCGAAAATGTGCTCTTCGAGCGCCGTGTTCACGCCAAACGCGATGTTTTCGCGCAACGTATCGCTGAAAAGAAACGTATCCTGCGGCACATACCCGATCGCGCGCCGCACCTCGGCGAGCGGATAATCGCGAATCGAGCGGCCATCCAAAAATAAAGTCCCCGGCGGCGCATCCCACAGCCGCGCAATCAATGCCGCGAGGGTGGATTTACCGCTCCCCGTCGGCCCCACAATCGCCAGCGTCGAACCCGCCGCCACATGCAAACTGATGTCGCGCAACACCGGCCCGCCGCCGGTCCCATCCTCGTTCCGCGCCGTCGGATAGGTGAATGTCAAATGCCGGAATTCGATCTCGCCGCGGATAGAAGAATCCACCGCGCCCGCGGCCCGCTCCGAATCTCCGTTGCGTCCAGCGCCAGCACCAGGTCCCCTAGCGCCCCGCGCCTCGGCCGGTTCGCTCTCATCGCCAATCCGAGCCTTGGCGTGCAGTATGTAATTCAGCCGCCCCATCGACGCCGCGCCGCGCTGGAAAATATTCGTTACCCAACCGAGCGCGATCATCGGAAACACCAACTGCCCCAGGAACCAGTAGAACGCCCACATGGTTCCCACCGTAAACCGGTGGTCAATCACGTCGCGCCCGCCCTTGCCGAGCAAAATCACAAACGTAATCCCGATCAGCGCGGTAAGAAACGGAAAGAACAAGCTCCAAGTAGCAATCAACTTGATGTTGCGATTCACATAATCGCGATTCGCTACATCGAAAGCCTCAATTTCCGGCTTTTCCTGCGCATATGCGCGAATCACGCGAATCCCGGTCAGATTTTCCTGCGCCCGTGTGGACAAAGTTCCTAGCGCCGCCTGAATCTGCTCCGAGAGCCGGTGAATCGTCTCGCCAAAATACCGCACCGCGAACGCCACCACCGGCACCGGCAGCAGCACCCAAAGCGTCAAGCTCGCCGAGAGTTTCACCATGAAAAATACCGCCACGATCATGGTCACAATCGTGGTCGCGCTGTACATGATTCCCGGCCCCAGCACCATGCGCACCGAGTTCAAATCGTTGGTCGCGCGCGACATCAAATCCCCGGTGCGATTCCGTACGTAAAATTCCGGCTCCAGCTCCACCAGCCGCGCTAGCAAATCATTCCGCAAATCGTATTCAATCTCGCGCGATACTCCGATCAATATCCACCGCGTCCAGAACGACAAAAATCCCTTTACCAGCATCACGCCAATCAAAATCATGCAGAAAAGCCCCAGCGCGTGCCGGTTCATCGGTGCATAAAGCGAAAGCAGCGGGCTCAATGCAATTCGCGCCGTGCCCGTCAAAGTAGAAAGCGTTCGCGCCGATCCGCTGATGCAATCCGTGATCATCCCGATAATCAATTGCGGGAAAGCGCCCACCAGCCCCATCAAGGTATTGGTCAAGAGCCCGAGCGCAGTCATGCTCTTATATCGCCGAACGTAGGGAAGCAGCGTCTTCAGATGGTCCCATCCCGATGCTTTTTTCGCCGCACGGGTCGTGGCGGCGCTTACGGCGGCGGGTTGGGCGATGGCGCTCACAGGCGAACTTGTGACTCCGGTGTCTCCAGCGCGGGCAGCTCGTACAGAAAATTCTCAAAATTGCGATCCATGGATTGGTACCGCTTCACCTTCGCGTTCCAGCGCACCTCGACCGGCAACATCCGCGCGCCCTTGGGATCCGCCGCCGGCGTAAAATAAAGCAGCAGCCCCTTGTCGTTATCCTGTTCGTACTGCAAACGCCAGCCGTTCACCGGTGCCAGCGGAATATTTCCCAGAAATCCCTTGGGATTCTCCAGATGCTCGTCGCAGCGCAGAATTTCCTTCCACGTCCCGCTGATGTTCTGCAGGATCACTCCGCGCGTGATCACCGTTCCCGGCAACGTCATCTGCGGCGTCGATTTCGCGCGATTCACAGCCAGAATCTGCCGCGCGCCGTTTTTCGCCAGGTCGCCGTAGAGCAGCACCTCGGTCTCTGATCCGAGCGCCGTTTCCGCTGCTTTCTGAATGTCGTCCGGCACAGCAGGCGTGACGGGCGCGCCCGCTGCCGCGCCCGGCGCAGCAGGACTCACCCCGCTATTCTGCGTTCCTTTGCCGGCGGCCCCAGCCCCGCCGCCAGGCGTCGTGGAGGAACTTCCGCACGACCACGTCCCCAACGCCATCACACCCACGATTGCGCACAGCACAAATTTTTTCATGGAGTCCAGTTAAAGCGTCGCTGCCGCGAGCGTGATTTCCGCCACCGTTTGCGATGAAGCGTCACAGGACACCTCCATCACCTGCGGTACGTCCGTCCCAGCCCAATCAAATTTGTATAAATACAATTCTAACTTGTCGCTGCCCGCGACGGAAGGGCTGCGCGATTCCGCCTTCCCGTACATTTCCTCGATGCGCCCGCAAGCATCGCCCAGCTGCAGGCCGTGGCCGCTCGCGATCAGTTTCAGCCGTTTCGGATCCATCACGCTCGCAGCGCACTTCGCCATAATCTCCGGCTTGTACTTCGAAGCAACAGTCACGGTTCTCACGCCGCCGCCGCCGCTGGCATCTGCCTCCACGCGCAGTTCACGATGCGTGCAAATATCGCCCCAAAGGTAAGCGTCGGTCACAGCTGCATCCAGCGTCAGCTCCCGGAATTCCTTCGCAGGCGTGGAAATCGTATCGTGTCCCGGCCGCAATCCGGCAAGCGTTAACTCATTCACCCGCCCTTTCCGTTCCGCGTGCGATCCAACCCGCATCGCCAGAGCCGCGACTGCCGCCACCACGCTAACGAGCAGCCAAAATCTCTTCGAGGCGCGCCTCAAAATTCTCCTCTCCTTCCGACCACAGCCGCAGTCTGTCAACAGGCAGCGCCTTCTCAATCCGCCTAACCCAATCGAAAAGCGCCTTGATATTTTCCCGCGTTTTTTCCTGATACAGCAGTAGATTCGCCGGCTTCGCCATGGATTCCAGAAAATCGCGCTCCTCCTGATTCTGCGGCGCCGGCCGCGCGATCTGCCGTATCCCGAGCACGCCTCCGTGCCCCGTAAAAAGATGCTCGAAACCAAAACTCACTTCCAGGTGCCCATTATCCTTCCAGATCCTCTGGTCATAGGCTTCGCCATTGCACAACAACTCGAGCGACTGCGGCGATTGCTGCGCAGTAAGCGGCTCGCCTTCAAAAACCCACAAATCCCAGTGCGAGCGCACGTCGCAACTGCAATCGTCGTGCACATAATCTTTCGCCAGTTCCAAAATCCCCGCCGCATCCAAGGGGAACGAGCGCAGGTCCTGCTCGTACACAGGAGTCTCGGTCGAATCCACGGCGCGAATTTCCAGATGCGTGAATCCCGGCTGCTTGGCGGAGAAGGGAACCGTGCTCAGAAATTCGCCGAACCGCTCCAGCAGGCTCGCTTCCCTAAATTCTTGCAGCCAAATGCTCAAATACGCCTGATTCGCCATGGCCGCTATTATACCGGAGTGGGAAAAAGCAGAAGGGAAAACGCAAGCCATGCAGCAGAAGATCGCAAGCAGCCGGGTTATTTCTTCTTGGGAGGAAATTCGTCGTCCGCTTCCGGACCAAAATCAGTGGAAAGTCCCAGCAACCGCGCTTTCAAAGTGTCGCCCATCGATCCCAGCACCTCCGAGCAAGTCTCGCGCAATCGTTTCTCCGCGGCCTTGGCAATCGTATCCAGCACAGTCTGCGAATGTTGCCCCAAGGTAGTTGCAGAAGCCAGCAGCCAGGAATTCGAAGCGTTCTCCAACCGCGTCTTATACAGCTCGATAGCCTCGTCGTTCGATTTATTCAGCTGCTCCATCCATTCTTTCTTTTCGATCTCGCGTCGCGATTCCCACTGTTCGATCAGCGGGCCCAGTTGCGATTCCAGATGCACCGTGGCCTGCTCCACTCCCTGCATCATGCGCTCGTCCATCGTCTTCTGATATTCCAGCAGCGAACCTTCGCGCCCAAACTCCATGTCCGCGCGCGTTTTTTCCAGCGCCTCGCGCGAAACCTGCTCGAATCGCCGCAGCGATTCCGAAGTCACGCGATGCACCTGGTCGGTAAATCCAGCGGTCGCCATCTGCGCGGTCTCGCTCATCCTGTCGCGCTCGCGGCTCACAATTTCTTTCGCCGACTCGTCAATCTGCGCCGTGCTGTGCTCCACATACGTCCGCCGGTAATGATCCAGTTCCGACGCCAGCAAGCTGGAAACTTCCGCCGCCCGATCGCGCAGTGCAGTGGACGACTGCTCCACCATCTTTTCCATCGAGCTCTGCATCGTGCTGTGCGCTTTTTTCTGATACCACTCGGAAGCCTTGAGCAGCGATTCGTACGTCGCGTGTTGCGCCTCGGTACTGCGCTGTTGGATCTCTTCTTCGATCTTCGCAGCCGTTTCGCGCACCGACTTCTCGACTTCGGCCGGAACTTTCTCGGCTTCGCTGCGCAGCCGCGCCACGGATTCCTGTATCGCCAGCTCCGACGCCTGTATCGTCTGCTCCCGCACCGTGTCGTGCAAACGGTCGGCGTAATCGGTCGCCTGCTGCACTTGCTCGACGATTGAATTCTGCAGCTGCGCCACGCGCTCGGCAGCTTCGCGCACCTGAGCGTGCACGCTGTGTTGCAATTCTCCGGCGCGCTCCGCAGCCCGCCGCGCCTGTTCGTGGAATTGGCTCTGCGTGTGCAACGCCTGCTGCTCGGCCTGCTGTAATTCGGAAATCGCGCGATGCACTTGGTCGAGCCGCGGCGTCAGTTTCTGTTCCAGCTCGCCCGCTGTGCGGTCCAAAATATTTTGCGCCGATTCCTGCAGCGCCGGCTCGAGCTGCTGCACCCGGTCGGCGATCACCTGATCGGCCTTGCGGCTCATCTCCTGCTGCTGCGCCGCCAGCAATTCATCGAACTGCTGCCGCGTCTGCCGCACCGCGTTCTGCCCAGCTTCCTGCAGCTGCGCCCGCGTCTCTTCCGCGCGATGGCGTTGCTGCGTCAGGCCCGCGCCCAATGATTCGATGGTTGTCGCAGCCGTGTTGATCGCTTCGTCCAGCGACGAGCGCAGCGTGTGCGCCTGCGCGCTTGCCTCCCGCTCGGTCTGCGCCAGCACCGTGCGCGCTGCTTCATCCAAGGACACCCGCAATGTCTCCACGCGCGCCGCTGCGTCCTGCTCCGCCTGGTGAGTTCGCGCCAGCACCCCGCGCGCTGTCTCATCCAGTGAGGCACGCAACCCCGCCGCGCGCGACACCGCTTCCTGCTCCGCTTGCGCCAGCGCCTCACGCGACACTTCCGTCAGCTTGTCGCCCAGCTTGTGCGACGCGCCAGTCAGCGCCGCTTCAAATTCCGCGTTCCATTGCTGCGAGGCGAGCAAAGCTTCCGCTTGCGTCTGCTCGATCGTCTTGCTGCGCACCGAATGCGCCGTCTCTTCCAGGTTCTTGCGCCATTGCTCCAGATGATTTTGCGCGGCCTCGGGCGATGAAAGTATTTCCAGCGACGGCGTCGAAGCCTCGCGTTCCCGCAGCGCGCGCTCCACCACTTCTTCCACCGACTGTTTCAGCGTAAGCGCGGCCGCCTGTTGCGCTGCCTGCTGCGCGGCTTGCTCGGCCGCATGGCTCACGGCCTGCTGCACCGCGTTGCGCACTTTCTCATCCAACTGCGAAGCGGAAGTCTCGCTGGCCCTGCGCGCTTCATCCACAATCTCTTTCGTGCGGTCCGCTGCCTGCTGCACTACTTTCTTCACCGCCGATTCCGACACGCGGTCCATCGAAACCTTGATGGCCTTCTCCACCGTCTCGTGCAGCTGCACGTCCAGTTGCTGGCGCACCACCGTCATCTCTTCGGTGATAGCTTCTTCGGCGCCGCGCCGCAAAGTTTTGTCCAACGTTTCCTTGGCATCGGCCACCATCCGCGCCATCTGCTTCGCCAGCGCCGCTTGCGTATCCGCGGTCACAACGGCAGCGGGAGGAGGAGCCGGCACCACATGAATTTTGCTGTCGGCCGATGGGCTAGCGGCCGGCGCAGCAGGAGCCGCAGGCGCAACAGGAGTCTGCGCAGCAGGACCCGCAGGCTTGGCAGCCATCACCGGCGGCGCAGTCGGCGGAGTGACCTGGGTGTTGACGGGGACTGGCTTGGAAGGCGGTGGCGTTGGAATCTGAAACGGTGGCGCCTCGATCCTTTTCTCCGGCGTCGCCGGAGTCGGTATCGGTGGAGGCCCCATCGGAGGCAGCGGTTGCGGCGAAATCCCCGCCACCGGCTCGGGGGTCGGCGCGGTAGAGTCCAAGATCCCTGTCAGATCGCCGGTCGGAATGTCCACGCCCGACGCCCAATCCTCGGGCGGAAACGCGATCCCCCAGAAATTCCCGGGCACTTCAAACTCCAGCCCAATCTGAAATAGCTCGCGCACCGTACGCGGCCTCTGTACCCACACGACGCGCCCCTGCGTGTGGAACGGCCCACCCTCCGGCCGCGGGATATCCAGCGTGACCATCGAATTCTTTGGAACGTAATGTTTCGATTGGTACTTACACCCGTGGCAATTCACCATCACCGTCGTCGTGCGCTCTTTGAACGGCTGTCCGAGCGCATCGGTGCCGGTCACCGTTATCGGTACGGCTTGCACAATGCGCGTGCTGCGGCGCTTCTGTGCGCCGGGATCAGTGGATTGTAGGGAATCGGTCACGCACTCCTCCCAAGGGCGATTTCCTAGGGTAGCATTACGGCACAGCAGCGTCCGGCCGCGGCGCGCAATTGTGCGAAAAGGTTACTCGTAGCCAATCGGAACCGTCCCGCTTCAGGGCGCCATTCTGGGCTACATTGCCGCGACCGCCCCATTTCAACTCGGAGTCAGTGCGGTTTGACCTCGGATTCAGTGCGCTGCGGTTGACCCGTGCGAAGTCCCGAAGATTGCATCCCTAATCTCCTTGGCCACCCATAGCGGGCCCACCAAAAAGTAAATCAACCCCTGAAAAAACGCGGGCTTATTCCCCTCAATCCGGTGCCCGGCCAACAGCAAAACCCACCCGACAACAAACATCCCAAGCCCGATCTTCCAGTAGGTCAAAACGGCCAGCAACATCCCCACGATGATGATTGGAATGCCGATGCCGTGCATCAGCTTGTTCCAGACGTTCCTGTGTTCGTGGTCGTATTGCGCCATGTATTTATCCAATCCCGGCATCATCCACCTCCCCACGAAGCCCCTATATACTCCCGCAACGCCGAACACGCAACACGCGCCGCCTCTTGGGAACGTCGATCTCCCGCTTGGCGCACTTCGTTACAAATCGCGCCGCCCCTCCATCGCCTTGCTCATCGTCACTTCATCCGCATATTCCAAATCCGACCCCACCGGAATCCCCATCGCAATCCGCGTCACGTGCACTCCCAAAGGCTTGATCAGCTTCGACAAATACACCGCCGTAGCTTCGCCCTCCGCCGTGGGCGAAGTCGCCACAATAATCTCTTCCACCGTCCCGCCCTTCAATCGCTCAATCAGACTCTTGATCTTCAGTTGGTCTGGCCCAATCCCTTGCAACGGCGAAAGCGCCCCGCCCAGCACGTGATACAGCCCGTCGAACCCTCGCGTCTTTTCCACCGCCTGAATGTTCGTCGCCTCTTCCACCACGCAAATCATTTTCTTGCTGCGCGAAGGCCCGGTACAAAATAAACAAGGGTCCGCGTCCGTGATGTTGTTGCAGATCGAGCATTCGCGCACTTTCTCCTTCGCGTCGCGTATCGCATCGGAAAGCGCAAAAGCCTGCTCGGGATCCACGCGCAACAAATAAAATGCCAGCCGTTGCGCGGTTTTCTGCCCAATCCCCGGCAGGCGTTTCAATTCATCTATCAGTCGTGTGACCGAAGGGGCAAAATCAGGCATGGAACTCCATTCAACGCAAGAAATCTGAAGTAGAAGGGAATCGGAACATTCACCGCTGCAACTAGCGGAAAGACCCGCAAAATTCAGCGACCACAGTCCAGATGAACCGCCGTTCAGAACAATCCAGGTATTTTCAGACCCGCGACGCCAGGCAAGCCGCCGGAAATTTCCTTCACTTGCTTCGAAAGCTCTTCGTCCACGCGCCGCGCCGCTTCGTTCACCGCGCCCTGGATCAAGTCCTGCAGCATTTCCTGATCCTTGCTCTTGAAAATGTCCGGCTCGATGCGCACTTCCGTCAACTGCTTCTGGCCGTTCATCTTCACGGTAACCATGCCACCGCCCGCCGATGCCTCTACCGAGAGTTCATCGATCTGCTTCTCGAGCCTCTCCTGCACTTGGCGGAACTGCGAAAGCATTTGTTGCAGCGCTTTCACTTCCATGGTTATTCCTCGCCCGGGCGCTTGACGTTGGAAATCTGGCCGCCGAACTTTTCAAGCATGGCCCTAACGATCGGATCCTCTTCAAACTGGGCGCGCAATTCCGAACTGCGCCCCGCCGGCGGTGTTGCCCGGCCGGAATCCAGTTTAACACAGACGCGCAGCGGCTGGCCCACCACTTGATTCAGCACTGTGCGTAATCGTTCCATCGGGTCGCGCGCCTGCAGCATTTCCGCCAGCGAGCGGCTTTCGCTGGGGAAGAAAAGGCGCAACTCGCCGCTCTCCACTTCCCAACGCGTGACGGCATCCAGCATCGACCACAAAAATTTCTGCCCCTGCAGCGCCGCCTTGATCGCTTCCACTTGCGCAGTAGCGATTCCGTTGGCCGCTCCCTGCGGCTCGCGCGCCAGGGCACTCGATGCAACCGCCGAAGCGGCTGTCGGCGCAACTGCCGCAGCGATTCGCGGAGCCGCTGCTCGCGCGGAATCTAAGTCGTTCGCCGCGATTGAAGCAGGTCCACGCCCATTTAGGGATGCGGCGCCTTGACTTGAATCCGACGCCGCAGGCTTTGTAGTTGAAGCGGGCGCAACCGCGCGAGAACCAGCAACTGTGGTTGAAGAAGAATTCGCGACAGGCGCCATGCGCACCGCCGCGCCAGAAGAAGACACAGGCTGTGCCGCGGTCAATGGCGCCATCGCGCGAGTTGGAACGGAACTGGCAGCCGGATTCGCCGTGCGCGTCCCACTGCCAGGAATATCCCGGCCGCCGCCGCTAGAGCGAACTTCCCCACGCAGCCCTGCGAGCACTTCCTCCAACGGCGCGAGTCTCCGTGCGTTAATCAGTTTCAGCAATCCCAATTCCAAATGCAGCCGCGGGTCCGGCGCCCTCCGCAATTCCGCGTCCGTCGCCAGCAAAGTATTAAAAAACCGCGTCAGATCTTCCTCGCTGAATCGCGCCGCCTGCTCCGCCAAACGCGGCCGCTCCTCCTGCGGCGCCGCCACCAAATCCGAATCCACTCCGCACACTCGCGCCACCAGCAAATTCCGGAAATGGCGAATCGCTTCGCGGCAGAAGTGCTGCAAATTTTGTCCATCGCCAATCAGCCGATGCACCAAACTCAAAGCCATCTCCGCCGACTGCTCCGAAATCGCCTCCACCAGCGAGTCCAGCACGCTCTCGGCGACTACTCCCAAAAGTTCCCGTACTTGCGCGTCCGTAATCGCATCGCCGCTGTAAGCAATCGCCTGCTCCAGCAGCGACAGCCCATCGCGCAAGCTGCCTTCCGCCGCACGCGCCAGCACCGCCACGGCCCCCGGCTCAATCGTCAATTTCTCTTCGCGCGCGATCCGCTCGATCTCCTCCGCAATCTCCTTGAACGAAAGCGCTCGAAATTGAAACAACTGCGCGCGCGATTTGATCGTCTCCACCAGATCTTCCGCGCGTGTCGTCGCCAGAATAAACACCACCCGCTCTGGCGGTTCTTCCAGAGTTTTCAACAGCGCATTCGAAGCTTCATCGGTCAGCTGGTGGGCTTCATCGAGGATCACTACTTTGTAGCGGCTGGAAGCGGGCGCATAGCGGACCATCTCCCGCAGTTCGCGTATCTGATCAATGCCGCGGTTCGATGCCGCATCAATCTCCAGCACATCCAGCGACGTGCCCGCCGCAATCTCCCGGCACGAATCGCAAGTCCCGTCCGGCTCAGCCGTCGGCCCCTTCACGCAGTTCAAGGCCTTCGCCAGAATCCGCGCGCTGGTGGTTTTCCCCACGCCGCGCACGCCGGAAAAAATGTACGCATGCGCCACGCGGTTCGATTGGATCGCGTTCGCCAGCGTCCGGGTAACGTGCTGCTGCCCCACAATCTCGCTGAATGTTTGCGGGCGGTACTTCCGCGCAATAACCTTGTATGTCATGGAATCGTTTTGTGACCCACCCACTCAGCCGCGACTAGAGGAACTTCGGGTACTCCGCGGCACACGAGACTGACCCGCTACCGTTGCTCCCTTCCGGGCCTGGCGGGGTTTGCGGGGAATCGTTGCACAGAGCCCGAAGTTCCACCCATCGGCAGTCCGAGCGCAAAAATTTCCGCGCACAAAACTGCTTCGCGAAGTCTAGCACAGCGCCACATCGCACGAAAGGCGTCCGCACTCGGTGAGGTGATTCATTCTCCGTTAACCTGACTTGACTCGCCTGTGATGCAGGTGGGCCCGGCGCAAGTTTCCGCCAAACAACGCGTCGTGCTGAGTACATTTCCTAGAGGCAGCATAGCAAATGGGGCTTCTATGGACGCGGCGGAGCGAAAACTACACTCGCCGTGACTGACATGGGCGCCCTAGCATCGCAACATCGGCCCAAGCGGTTCGAACGTCGTGCGACGCAGCTGGATTGCCGCCACATCTTCTTGTAGCTGCTCCGCGCGATATCGAAATACCCTTTGTTGAATTTGGATTGTCGCAACGAGGAGAAGAACGATCCGGGCGCAACCGAGAACGCCGCGCAACAGGATCCGAGCCAAACGAGGGAACTTCCGGGGCAGCGAAACGATGGGACAACGTCGAACGTGCTCCGGTGCCAGGTGAGCAACGACTCAGCACGCAGGTTACAGACCGCAGCACGAACCGACCGTCATTTCTTCAATCCGTAATTGCAGCCCTGGGCGGTCTAGTTCGCTCCGCCCTGTGCCGGCCGTGTCGCATCGTGCTTCAGCGCCAGGCGCGCCGGCGGTGCCGCGAACGCCGTCTCCATCCGCTCGTCGCTGATTGCCGCCAGAGTCTCCAGGGTTTTGCGCGCCTCCGCTGTCTGGCCCGCCTTGGTCTGGGCGGCTGCCTGTAATTGCATCGACAAAGGATTCTGCGGGTCTTCCTGTAGCTCCGCGATCGCTCCGGCATAGTCACCCTGCAAATAAAGCACCGCTCCATTTGCGGAGTGATACGCCGACTGCACCGGCGTGCTGCGGCTGGTCTGCGCCATGTTTTCCAGCAGCTTCAACGTCGCCTGCGCCGCTTCCGTCTTTGCCGCGTTGACCGCGATGAACACACGAGCCTGCAATATCAAAGCCAGCTCGTTGTCGCGGTCTCCCGGCAACAGATTGCTCTTGCGCGTGTCCGAAAGATCTTCCCGCGCCTCATCCAAATCCTTCAGCGCGCTCGCCGCATCCGGATTGAAAAGCGCCATCGCGCGGTGAATTTCCGCTTCCTGCACGGTTAATCCCGCCGCGTGCGCGTCCGCATCCACCTTCTCGAATTCCTCGCGCGCCAGCCGCGGCTTGTTTTCGCGGTAGTAAGTCATCGCGTACAGAATCCGGTAGCCAATCTGCGTGGAACGCTCTTTCGTCCCGTTGATCGCCACCAAATATTGCGCGCGAGCCTTTCGTTCATCTCCCATCAAAGCGTACGTCGAAGCGACACCGGCTTGCGACGGGTTGAAGTGCGGGTTGATCGCCAGAGCCTTCTGGTAATGTTCCAGCGCCGCCGGATAGTCGCCCAGAATCCGCATAATCTCGCCGTAAGAATCCTGCGGGTTCGGCTCGTTCGGCAACGCCGCTACATACTGCTCCATCAGCGGAGGCGCCAGTTGCGGTTGTCCGCTCAACGCATAGCAGTAAGCCAGATTGTTGATCGCCGGATAATACCGCGGATCGTTCTTCAACAAGCGCACCAGCACCGCCTCGCCGCGCTCATTGGCTCCCTGATTCGCGCACAGCCACTCTGCGGCCATGTTGCCCCAGCGCTTGTCATTGGGATATTTCGCCAGCAAATCATTCATCGCGGAAATGGCCATCACGGTTTCGCCGTTCTTCGTGCTGTTCATCCAGCGGATCAGCAATTGCTCGTCGGGCGAGGCATTGTCAATAAACTTCGATGCGAGCGCGCCTTCCTGCTTCGCCTCTTTAGGATCGGCCGTGAAATAACCTAGCGCCGCATGACCCAGCGCAAATTGCGGATCGGCCTTGACCGCCTGCCGGAAAAATTCCAGTCCCTCATCCACAAATAGCCGGTCTTCGCGCTGCACCAACCCCATCTCGTAGGCGTTCGCCGCGAGCGTCGACTGCGTCGTCACCGGTATGGTGCCCGTCGCGTTTGCTGCCGGCGCGGCTTCCTGCGCGCGTGCCCCGACAGCGGCGCCGCAGGTCAAAATGGCGATAACCATCCAGGAGAAGTAATTTCGGGTTTTCACGGTTTTCCTCGCATGGGATTTTGCAGTGCCCGCTAACGGCCCTTCAGGATGTACCCGGGATCGAAAGGCTGCTTATCATCAATCTTCACGACTTTCACGCCGCCCGTGATGTTGTACACATCAATCACGCCGATCGCTCCGGCGTTCCCGCCCACAATCCTCATTACTTCATCATCACTCTCGGCGAAAACTACGGGCACTGTTGTCTTGCGGCTCGGATCATTCAGCACGGCCTTCTCTTCGTCGAATGTCCCGCCCAATACTCTTTCCAGGATGAATTTCGTGCCCGGCGAATTCGGCTCGCGCAGCACCAGCGTGATACCTTTGCCATCCGGCCAGATCGTCGTCTTGGCCTTGAAAATCTTCGCCAGCTCCACCAGGCTCATTGCCCGCGCAGGATTGGCAGGGTTCACCACGATCGCGTAATCAGTCCCGAACGCGACCGACGCGACGCTCAACACCAGCACGCAAACAATCCACAGACGGTTTCGCATAGCATTGTTACCCATATTTTCAATTTCCCGGAGTTCGCCTGCTTACAAAATAGCACCCCACGCAGAACGCCATCCGTCCATTTGCTCGTGAGGTGTCGCTCCAGTAAACTCGTAGTGCCAAGAATTTCCACTACAGACCATTCGCTCCTGTTTCGCCGCCATGGACCTGGTGCGATGCCGTAGCTGTCGTAGCGCCGGCGTCTGGCCGACCCTTTGCACGAGCCGTAGCCTTCGGCTTTGTCGTCGCCTTCCTCTGCGTCCTCAGCTGCTCTGCGGTAATCCTTCGCAGTTGCCTTTGCATTCATTGTGGCGCACCTTCCGTGCGGCATTGCTGCAACCTCGCAAACCCGAGCCATAGATCCGCCACGCCCTAAACTCGCACGTGCCATTCAGGAACATCCCCCATTCAATTCTCATGGAACCTTGCGCTGCTTCAGAGTATCTTATCCACCGAGTGCATCCTCCGCACTCCACCGCGGCGCCAGCGGTACCCCCACGAAACGGGGATGGCTCGGCTATGTCCAGAGCCGCCCTTCGCAGGAGCGCTTCCCGCTTCCCGCCAAGGATCACGGAGGTTCCATGAAGCGTCTCATTTCAGTTTCTGCATTGTTGTCAGCCATGCTCTGGCTGACGCCCGCTGTACACGCGCAGTCCACCGTAGTTCAACCCGGCACGCAGGTTCGCCTCACCATGGTCTCCGGCCTAACGACTGCCGTCGCGAAAGACGGCGACCCGTTCACCGCCATCGTCGCCGAACCGGTTTTTTCCGGTAATCAACTGATCCTGCCCGCCGGCTCCAAAATCCACGGCACCGTAACCAGCGTCACTCGTCCCAAATGGTTTGCTATGGAACGCGGCGGCGCTTCCATGAACCTGGTTTTCAATTCGGTCGAAGTGCAGAGCCGCATTTTCCCCGCGCAGATGAGCATCCTGTCGCTCTACACCGGCAGCGCCGACGACACCAAAAAACGCAAAGACCTAAAAACGACCGAAGGTGTGGTGGTCGAAGAAAAACGCGACATCAAGGGCGACATTATGACCGGCGGCCTCGGCACAGGGGCGGGCGCCCTGGTAGGCGTGCTGTTCAGCAACGTCGTCCGCGGCACAGTCTTCGGACTGGTAGGCACCTCCGTCTACATCGTCGCGAAAAAAGGCAAGGACGTGGAGCTTCCCGCGCAAACAGGAATGCTGGTTCGCATGGATTCCGCCGTGACGCTGCCGCCATCCCTGCTGCACAACGCCTCCTACACCCCAGAATCCGCCGGCAACTAGCTGCGGCGGAAGATTGGAGCCGACACGGCGAGCGGTGCAGCGATCACCGCGAGCGAAGGTCGAAGTGCGTCGCTTCGACAGGCCCTCCTTCGGCTCTTTAATGGTCGGACTTGGGTGCAACCTCGCTCCCGAATCTGTGTAGAACTACTCTTTCAGGGCAATGCACGGCGGGAGCGAGCCAAGAAGCTTAACCAACGTGCGGTGTGCGGCGGGGTTTTGTACTCGCGAAACGGTTAAGAGCATTACCGTAAACTGCTTAGCCGAGGCGCCAATTTCGCGATCGCGGCACGCGACGACTCAAAAGAAACGCAGTCCAGCGAGCTCCCGGCACTGGGCGGCGCTGCCATCCGGCGCGATCTGCGTCGGCCACAAATCCTCGGCGCGCAATTTCCAGGCACCCAAGGTCCAGCCGCTGGACTGGCGCTCCATGTGCGCCACTTGAAACAGCACCGGCGCCGCGTTATTTCCGCGTTGTTCAAATCGTTCGATCACACGCAAAGCCACCACCGCTTCGCGCTCCACTTCCGTGCGCAGGTAAAATTTGCATCCCCCGACGCTGACGTTACTAGTTTCGGAGCGCTCCGTGAAAAAACGCCCATAACGGTCGAACCCGCAGACCTCGATCGCGAATTGCAGCGCAGTTCGCCCCGGCCGTGCAGCTGACTCGGCCAAAGTCGTCGATCCATTCGACGGCAATGTCTGTTGGTTCATGGTCCCGTCCTGGCGCGGACGATCCGCTCCGTTCACCTCGCCGCCGACAGCCGTGCTGCTGCGCTGTAAAAGTTCTCGCGTCATCGTCATGCCGAGCGCCGCACGGCTAGCGACGCCGGTTTGTCCGAGCGCTTCAAGAAGCGATACAAACTGGTGCGTCCGATGCCCAGGACTTGTGCAGTGCGCACCCGGTTGCCGTTGCACATTTCCAGCACGCGCTGTATGTGTACGCTGCGCACTTCGTCCAGGGGCAGCGGGCTCCATACAGCGGCTGCAGAAGAGGAAGTGTGGCGCCGCGACCGCTGCAGATGTTCCGGCAAATCGCCCACGTCAATGAAATCAGAGTTGGCGGTGATCGCCGCGCTGGCGATTACGTTCTCCAGTTCGCGCACGTTCCCCGGCCAGTCATGCTGCAGCAGCACAATGTGCGCCCGCCGCGTCAGTCCTTGAAAAGGCTTTCCGTACGTCTCGCCATATTTTTTCACGAAGTGCTGTACCAGAATCGGAATGTCTCCCGGCCGTTCCGCCAAGCCCGGGACGCGCAGCTCGATGCTGCTTAGGCGATAAAACAGATCTTCGCGAAAACGTCCCGCCAGCACTTCCGCGCGCAGATCGCGATTCGTCGCAGCGATCAGCCGCACGTCTACTTTTTTCACTTCCGGCGAGCCCACCCGCTGGATTTCGCGATTCTGTATAACGCGCAGCAGCTTCGCCTGCATCTGCAGCGACGTCTCGCCGATCTCGTCCAGGAAAACCGTGCCGCCGTTCGCATACTCGAATAATCCCGGGCGCGTTTCCGTCGCGCCCGTAAAAGATCCACGCACGTGCCCGAACAGCTGGCTCTCCAGCAGCGTATCCACCAGCGCCGAGCAATTGCACACCGCGAACCGCTCCTGCGACACCGGACTCATCTGATGCAGCGCGTGCGCCACCAGCTCTTTGCCCGAACCAGTCGGCCCGGTGATCAGCGCGTTGGTGTAATGCCGCGCGATTTTTTTCGCCAGATCAAAAACTTCCAGCATCGCCGGGCTGCGTCCCACAATTCCGTGGAACAGCAAATTGTCCAGCAGCTTGTCCTCGAGATCGCGTATCTGCAGCCCGCGCGTAAACGAATCCGTCAGATCGTCCAGCGTCTTCAGCAGCCGCGTATAATCAATCGGCTTGCACAAATAATCGTAAGCGCCGTGCTTGATCGCTTCGATCGCCGTGTCCACCGCGTAAAATCCCGTCACCAGAATCACGTACATCCCCGGATCACATTGCAGCGCCTTCTCCAGGAACGCCAGTCCGTCCATCCCCGGCATCTTCAGGTCCGCCACCACCACGCGGCAGCTTCCTGAACGCACCTTTTGCAGGGCTTCCTGAGCGCTGGTTGTTCCCGACACCGGAAACCCCGCCTGTTCCAGCCGCCTCGAAGTCAGCTCAACCAGGTCGGCTTCGTCATCCAATATGCAGATCGAGAGATTCTTGCGCGATAATTCTATTAAGGGCCGTTCTTGCAGGAGGCTCATAGTCAACACACACAGGCAAGGTGGGGGCCAGAGCGGAACAACAATTGGGCTTGTTGCGATTTTGGTTTGTAGCTCTGAACGAGTTTCTCGCGTTACCTAATTCCAGCCGGTCCTTCGTTTTACTGCTGCCTGCGAAGAAGTCTCGTCACGGCCTCGCGTTCAACCAACCGCGAAAGCCCCAACCATCCCCGCCACCTGCGTGCCGATATGGCACCGCCGTGTCGATTCAGGATTCACCCCCTCACGGCTCCGCCGAATTCCCTCCGCTCGCCGTACCTTTCCCCTCTTTAATGTTCCACGCTGCTCTCTATGAGTCGATTAATCCCGTCGTCCACACTATCCGACACTCCCCGGCGCGGTTGTAACTGCTCCAGTATCACGTCTTTGCATGAAGCGTCTTTGCCGTGATCTTCCACTCGCACCGCGCGATGTGGCACCGGGAAATCGGCCCCGCCACCCACCGGACGCAGCAGCCGCACAAACAGCACGCAATCCAGCAGCACCGTCGCATGGAGCGCCACCGTTTTCCCCTCGTGTTCGCGCCAGTCCAGCGACGTCTTCTCCACAAAAAAATTCTCTTTCGCGTCCCATCCCGATACTTCCACGCGGTAACTGTTCACGCGGTTCGCCGCCTCCATCACCGCTTCGGTGTCGCTTATTCCGGGATTCATGTTTCCACCTCGTGCAGGTACATTGCAGACGAGATACCAATGAGGACCAGTGATTTTCATTGACACGGAAGGACTTAACCCAGCGGTGCAAGCAAGACAAAATGAGCCGACTGTTCCGTACGCGGCGCTTGTTCTCTATTGAAACGAGTTCCACATGGGGAGGACACGCTCAACGCTGGAATCTACACGATCGGCGCTATCCCCAACGATACCCAGGATAAAGCGCCGCCAGCGCGAACCTGAAAATGTAGGGAAACATCTTGTCGTACGCATACCAAGCCACCACCAATCCGAGTATCCCGAATCCCTGCGTGCGCACCCAATTTTGGAACCGTTGCGCCGTCGCTTGACTCATCAACAAAGTTACTCCGGTCACTCCGTCCAGCGGCGGCACCGGCAACAAGTTGAAAGTCCCCAGCAGTAGATTTAAAAGAAAGATGATGCTCAGGAACGTCGCTGCGAATCCCGCGACTCCCGGGACCAGCGGCTCGGTGATATGCGTGAAGTCCACCGCATTCGGCACGCCGAAAATCCCAAAATGCATTCCGACGCGAATCGCAATCGCCGACAGACCTACCAATGTGAAATTCGCCGCCGGACCGCCGAGCGCCATCCAGGCGGAGCGGCGCGGATAGCGTCGCTGCCATTCCGGGTCGTAAGGCGCGCTGGCCCAGCCGATCATCCAGTGCGCCACACAATAGGATAGGACGGGCACCACTACCAGCCCAAACGGTTCGCGCCGGATGTGCGGCCAGGGATTCAGCGTCACTTGCCCGCCGTGGAAAGCCGTCGGGTCTCCGCCGATCCGCGCGATCAATGCGTGCGCACCTTCGTGACAAGTAGTCGAAAACAGGAAAACGATGTACCAGATCACGCCGAGCAGCAGGAATTGGGGTGTCATGCCGCTCGACAGACTAAAGTGTCCAGCCATATTCCGCAAGGCCCGCGATGCCCATGCGCCAATGGCCGCCTCGCGCGCGCCAGCCGAAGCCGCCGACGTCTCTGCGCGAAAAGCTCCGTAATTCCCACAAATATTCTTGACAGCTC